>NZ_JBEXSY010000030.1:0-74374 GCF_040613895.1 Nocardiopsis sp. NPDC006198
ATCTTACCGGGGGTGAGGGAGCCGCCGTGCGTGCGGCGGCGTCCCCCCCCGCCGCCGGGGGGGCGCGCGCGCCCGCCCCCCCCCCCCGCGGCCGGGCGGCCCGGAGGGCCCGACGCGGCTCCGGGTCCGGGTTCGTCGGAGCGACGCTCTGGTTCACACTCCCGTTCGTGGTCCTGGTCGCCGTCTGGGCCGTGACCGTCGAGGTCACCGGCGTCCCCAGGCGGATCTTCCCGCAGGTGGACGACGTCGCCGCGGCCCTGGCCGACATGGCGGCGAGCGGTGAGCTCGCCAGGCACCTCGGCGCGAGCCTGTACCGGGTGCTCATGGGAAGCGCCATCGCCGTGGCGACCGGGCTCCCGTTCGGCATCGCCCTCGGCGCCAGCCCGGCCCTGTCCGCGTTCTTCTCCCCGCTGCTGCGGTTCTCCGTGGCGCTGGCGGGGATCGCGTGGATCCCCATCGCCACCCTGTGGCTGGGCTACGGCGACGGCGCCGTCATCTTCATCGTGTGGAACGCCATGTTCTTCGCGCTGGCCTACAACACGATGCTGGGGGTCCGGCGCATCCCCGCGACCCTGCTGCGCTCCGCCCGGTCCATGGGCGCGAGCCGGTGGCGGATGTTCTGGGAGGTGCTCCTGCCCGGGGCTCTGCCCAGCGTCGTCAGCGGCCTGAGGATCGGGCTCGGCTACGGGTGGCGCGGCCTGGTGGCCGCCGAGATCATCGCGAGCAGCGCCGGTCTCGGTTACGCGCTCTTCCTGGCCCAGAAGACCTTCTCCACGGACGTCATCATCGCCTCGATGGTCGTCATCGGCGTCCTGTGGCTGATCATGGACCGGCTCCTCCTGGCACCGCTGGAGAGGCGCACCATCGAGCGCTGGGGCATGACGGGAGGTGCGCGATGACCGCGACCCGCGAGAGGAACGCGTCCCCGGGCGCCCGGCCGCGGCCCCGCCGCGCACCCCTGGCCAGGCGGTTCTGGGCCAGGCTGTCCCGCAACAGCGCGTTCCGCACCCTCGGGCCGTTCGTGCCCGTCGTGGCCCTGTGGTGGCTGGTCGCCGAGGCCGGCGTCTTCCCGGACGCCTTCTTCGTCGGCCCCGACAGGGTCGTCGCCGAGGTCGGCGACCTGCTCCGCAAGGGCATCCTGCCCGGCTACCTGTCCGACTCCCTGACCCGGCTCGGCTACGGCGTCGGGTTCGGCCTCCTCATCGGCCTGCCGATGGGGTTCCTGACCGCGATGTCCCTGAGGGTCCGCAAGGCCGTCTGGCCGATCCTGCTGTTCTTCCAGGCCATCGCGGACATCGCCTGGCTGCCGATCGTGATCGTGTGGTTCGGCTTCAGCCTGACCTCCGTCACCTTCGTCATCGTGTACACGATCGTCTTCCCGCTCATGCTCAGCGTGGTGGCGGGGGTCGAGCAGGTGCCGGGCGAGCTGGTCCGCGCGGCCCGCAGCCTGGGCGCCGGCCGCGTCCGGGTGTTCGTGGAGGTCATCCTCCCCGGGGCGCTGCCCGCGGTCGCGAGCGGTGTCCGCACCGGGCTCGGCTACGGATGGCGCGCGCTCGTGGCCGCGGAGATCATCGTGGGCACCAGCGGTATCGGATTCATGATGTTCGACGCCCGCAGGGTCGGCGACGTCAGCCAGGTCTTCCTCGGCATGATCGTGCTCGGGGTCCTCTGGTACATGCTCGACGCGCTCATCCTGGCGCCGTTCGAGAAGGCCACCGTCGAACGGTGGGGGATGGTGCGAAGCATGGAGGGTGACGGATGACCGCACTGGTGATCGAGAACCTGAACAAGGTCTACACCGACGCCTACTCGGGGGAGGAGGTCACCGCGATCGGCGACGTGTCCTTCACCGTGGAGCGCGGTGAGTTCGTCTCCGTCCTCGGCCCCAGCGGCTGTGGCAAGACCACGGTCCTGAACACCGTCGCGGGCTTCGTCGAGCCCACCGGCGGCGTGGTCGAGGTGGACGGGAGCCCGGTCTCCGCCCCGGGGCCCGACCGGGGGGTGGTGTTCCAGAGCCACGCCCTCTTCCCGTGGAAGACCGTGCTCGGCAACGCCGTGTTCGGCCTGCGCATGAAGGGCGTGCCGCGCGCCGAGCGCGAGCGCCGGGGCCGGGAGTACCTGGAGCTGGTCGGACTGGGCGGGTTCGAGCGCAAGTACCCGCACGAGCTGTCCGGCGGCATGCAGCAGCGGCTCGGCGTCGCCCGGGTCCTCGCGAACGAGCCCGCGGTGATGCTCATGGACGAGCCGTTCGCGAGCATCGACGCGCAGACCCGGCGCAGGCTCCAGGAGGACCTGACCCGGATCTTCGAGGAGCGGAGGCCGACGGTGTTCTTCGTGACACACGACATCGACGAGGCGGTGTTCCTCTCCGACCGGGTGGTGGTCCTCTCCGGCAGGCCGAGCACGGTCCAGGAGATCGTCACGGTGGACCTCCCCCGTCCGCGCACCTGGCGCGAGGCGGTGGACCTCCCGGAGTTCCGGGACAAGGTCGCCCGGATCAACGACCTGCTCTCCGGCGGGGCCGGGACGGGGGGTGGGGCCCGTGTCGACTCGGACAGCCCCGTCGACGTGGTCTAGGGCCCTCAGGAGCGCGACCCTGCGCAGGATCGCCGTGGTGGTCCTGGCGGTGCTCCTCTACCAGGGGTGGCTCGGGTTCCAGGCGATCGGCAAGGCCGAGCCGGGGCTGGGCGACGCCCCCGACGAGCGCGGCAGGTTCGACGTGGACGTGGTCCTCGGGTTCGTGCCCGAGCGGTACCACATCCTCCAGCTCCAGAACCACGGGCGTATCGCGGGCACCGACGACACCGTCGTCCACCTGCGCGGCGTCTCGCCCGCGGGGGTGGACGCCCTGGCGCGCGAGTACTGGATCGAAGCCCTGGTCGCCCCCGAGCCCGAGTAGGCCCCCGCGAACCGCCGGCGCCGTCCACGCCGGCGGCTCCGGCGGGCGGGGGACCGGCGGCCCCGGCCAGCCCCGACCACAACCACATCGACGTCGAGAGACACCCGGCACCCGCGGCGGTACCGGGCTCCCAGTGGACCGCTGTCGCGGGGGCTCCCCCCTCGGCGGCGCCCCGGGGACCACCCGTCCAGAACCAGAGACCGAGTCCACACCCCACGCCGGCGGCCACCCGCCGGCCGCAGAGTCGGAGGAGCCATGGAAGGCCAGCAGCCGGGCCCCGCAGGGAGCCGGGGCGACGCGCACCGCCCCCGCACGGTCGTCGTCGTCGGCGGCACGAGCGGTATCGGCGCGGCGATAGCGGAGCGGTTCGTCGAGCGCGGCGACCGGGTCGCCGTCGGCGGACTGCGGGCCGGCGACGCCCCGCCGGCGCTCCGGGGGGGTGCCGCGGTCACCGAGGTCGACGTGACCGGCGGCGACGCCCTGGAGGACTACCTGGGCGGGTTCCCGGAGATCGACGCGCTGGTCAACGCGGTCGGGATCATCCGGCGCGGCGACGAGTTCGACCCGGCCGTGTTCGCGCGCGTCGTGGAGGTCAACCTGACGTCCGTGATGCGCTCGTGCGTGGCGGCCCGCCCGGCGCTGGCCGCCTCGGGCGGGTGCGTGGTCAACATCGCGTCGATGCTGAGCTACTTCGGCGGACCGCTGGTGCCCGGCTACAGCGCGAGCAAGGGCGGCATCTCGCAGCTCACGCGGTCGCTCGCCGTCGCGTGGGCGCCGGAGGGCATCCGCGTCAACGCGGTCGCGCCGGGGTGGATCAGCACCGACCTGACCGCCGGGATCCGCGAGAACGACGAGGCCCAGGCGCGCATCCTCGACCGGACGCCGATGGGCCGCTGGGGGCGTCCGAGCGAGGTCGCGGGCGCCGTGGACTTCCTGTGCGGACCCGACGCCGGGTTCGTGACGGGCGCGGTCGTGCCCGTGGACGGGGGGTACCTGGCGGCCTGACCGGGAACGGGCGCCCACCGGGCCACGGCCCACCGCCCCTACCGGCCACGCAGGCCGCACAGGTCACACAGGCCCCACAAGACCACCCACCGGATCGCGGGCGCACGCGCCCGCGCCCCACGGGGCGGCGCGGCCCTACGACCGCGCCCCACAGACGCCCTGGGGAGCTCCCACCGTCACCGGTCACCCGGTGGGGCGGGGCGGACAGCTCCTCAGGTGCCTTTCACGAAGGAAGAACGGCAGGCGCCGCGACCAGGCGCAGCAGAGCAGGACCGGCCACACCGAGCCGCGCCGGCCCCAGGGCCGGACGGCACAGCAGGGAGGACACCGTGTCACCGAACGCCGCATCCGCCAACGAGCCCGTGCGCATCGCACCGTCGCCGGGCATCCCCGCCGAGATCGCGATCCCCGCGGTCCCCGAGGACCCGCGCATGTGGGTCCCGCAGGCGCCGAACGTCTGGTTCCGTCCGCTGATGCTCAACACCGTCACGGGCCAGTGGTGCAACCTGCTCAAGGTCACCGCGTCCGGGATCGTGTCCCGGCACCGGCACCCCGGGGCCGTGTTCGGCTACGTCATCGAGGGCAAGTGGCACTACCACGAGCACCCCTGGGTGGCCGAGGCCGGGCACTTCGTGTACGAGCCGCCGGGCGAGATCCACACGCTCGCGGTCCCCGAGGACTGCGACCACATGGTCACGTTCTTCAACATCAGCGGGGCCATGGTCTACGTGGACGACGACGGCGTCCAGACCGGCTACGAGGACGTGTTCACCAAGATCGAGATGGCCCGCGCGCACTACGAGAGCGTGGGCCTGGGCAACGTCGTCGACGACCTGATCCGCTGACCGCGCGGCAGGGTCCCCCGCCGCCGCCCGGGGGCGCGGCGGGGGACCTCCGCGGGCGGGGCTACAGGTTGATCATGTGCCCGGAGAGGCCGTGCACGGCCTCCTTGACGGCCTCGCTGAGCGTCGGGTGCGCGTGGATGTTGCGCGACACCTCGTGGACGGTCAGGTCCCACTGCTGGGCCAGGGTCAGCTCGGGCAGCAGCTCGGTGACGTCCGGGCCCACCATGTGGGCGCCGATGATCTCCCCGTACTTGGCGTCGGAGAGCACCTTGACGAAGCCGCGGGTGTCGCCGAGCCCGTGCGACTTGCCGTTGGCCATGAACGGGAACTTGGCGACCTGGACGTCGTACCCGGCCTCGCGCGCCTCGTTCTCGGTGTAGCCGAAGCTGGCGATCTGCGGCTGGCAGTAGGTGGCGCGGGGGATGAACTTGTAGTCGATCTCCTGCGTCTCCGCGCCCGCGATGGTCTCGACGGCGACGATGCCCATGGCCTCGGCGGTGTGGGCCAGCATGAGCTTGGCGGTGACGTCGCCGATCGCGAAGATGTGCGGGACGCTGGTGCGGCCCCGGCCGTCGATGGCGACGGCGCCGCGCTCGGTGAGCTCCACGCCGGTCTTGTCGAGGCCGAAGCCCTCGACGTTGGGGGCGAAGCCGATGGCCTGGAGGAGCTTGTCGGCCTCCAGGGTCTGCTTCTTGTCGTCGGTGCCGGTGACGTGGACGCGGACGCCCTCGCCGGTGTCCTCGACCGACTCCACGCGGGTGGAGGTCATGACCTTCACACCGAGCTTCTTGTAGGCGCGGGCGAGCTCCTTGGAGACCTCCTCGTCCTCCAGGGGGACGAGGCGGTCCAGGAACTCCACGATCGTGACGTCCACGCCGTAGTTGGCCAGGACGTACGCGAACTCGACGCCGATGGCGCCCGCGCCCGCGATGACGATGCTCCCGGGCAGGTTCTCGTCGAGGATCTGCTGCTCGTAGGTGACGACCCGCTCGGACAGCTCCGTGCCGGGCAGCAGCTTGGTGGAGGAGCCCGACGCGATCACGGCGTGGTCGAAGGTGACGGTCTCGGTGGAGCCGTCGTCGCCGCGCACCTCGACCGTGTGGTCGTCGGTGAAGGTGCCGCGGCCGTCGATCTCGGTGATCTTGTTCTTCTTCATGAGGAAGTGGACGCCCTTGACGCGCCCGTCGGCCACCTCACGGCTGCGGCTGTGCGCCTTGCCGTAGTCGAACTCGACCTTGCCGTCGACCTTGATGCCGAAGAAGTCGGCCTCGTTGTTGAAGAGGTGGGCCAGTTCGGCGTTGCGCAGGAGCGCCTTGGAGGGGATGCAGCCCACGTTGAGGCAGACGCCGCCCCAGTACTTCTCCTCGATGACGGCGGTCTTGAGGCCGAGCTGGGCGGCGCGGATGGCCGCCACGTAACCACCCGGCCCCGCGCCGAGGACCACCAGATCGAAGTGTCGTTGTCCCATGACGGGATCTCCTTGAGTGTGTTTGTGACGCACCCAGCGCAGACGGCTTGCCCGGGGTGTCCGATTGCCGAACGCCAGCCTAGTCGCGTGAGGCCACCGGGTGTGTGACCAGGTCGGGACCGGTCGGGCGTTCGGGCGTCGCGGCTGGTCACAGGGGTGCCCCGGGGGGTTTCGCCCGTCAGGCGCGGGGTGCGGGGCCTTCGGCCCCGGCGAGCTCCCCGCCCGCGGGGGCCGCGGCGGAGCCGTCCTCGGCGCCGGTGGCGGCGGATTCCCCGGACCGCTCCCCGGCGGCCCCGGCGGCCCTCGCGGCCTCCTCGGCCCTGGCCTGGCGCATCTGCTTGACGACCGGGACGAACGCCATCACGAAGACGATCGCGAGCGTGACCCACAGGGCGTACCTGTCCACCGCCAGGACGATGTCCACCCCGGTCTGCCCCGCCGCGTAGCCGACGCCGGCGACCGTGGCCGTCAGGAGCAGCGCGCCGAGGGCGTCCAGCAGCAGGAAGGTCCGCAGGCGCATGCCGGTCCAGCCCGCGACGACGTAGACGAAGAGGGCGGGCACGCCCGGGAGGTAGGAGAGCGGCATCGCTGCCCGGATGATCCAGGGGTTCATGTCCTCGGCGCGGTCCGCGAACCGCTGCGCCTTGTCGCCCTGGGCGATGAGGTTGACGAAGCCCCGGCCCCAGCGCCTGCCCACCCACCAGAAGAGCCAGTCGACCTTGACCTTGCCGACGACGCCCGCGAGCACCACCAGCCACAGGGGGATCTCCCCGATGCGGGCGAAGGCCGAGGCCGCGCCGATCGCCGCGTTGCTGCCGGTCACGAACGCGAGGCCGACGGGGTGTTCGGCGATCAGGAAGGGCTTCAGCGGGGTCAGCGCCATGAAGAACAGGGGGATCGCGACGACCGTGAACAGCAGGGCCTTGTCCTGGCGGGTCGCCTTGCCCTTCCAGGGCTTCATGGCCCGCAGGACCTCCATCGCCTCCTCCTGCTTGCGCTCCTTCTCGATCTGCTCGGCGGTTCTGCCGTCGGCCTCGTCGGAACCCGCGCCGGGGGTCGCGTCAGGGGCTCCCGCCGCCGTGCCGGGGGCGGGGCGGTCCGGGTTCCCGGAGGTGTGCTTCTGCGTGGTCGCCATGGACCAAGGATCCCCTGCCGGACGGGCGGCCCGGAAGTCGTAGGAGTCACGGCGTCCGTGTGAGAGCTGCAACCGGTCGCCGATGACAAGTGTCATGTGCGGTACCGGCTCCCGCCGGTGGTCGCGGACACCGCGATGAGTTTCGCCCGTCCGGCGGGTCCGTACCAGCGGTGTCGACGACAGCAGGAGGAGCACATGCCGCAGTTGCTGAGGGTCCAGAACTTCAACGTCTCGGCCGACGGGATCGGCGCCGGCGAGCGCCAGGGCCCCGACAGGCCGTTCGGCGACGTCGACCGGCCCGAGAGGCTGTTCGCCTGGGCCGGGGCCACGGAGCACTGGCCCAACCGCACCGAACCCGGGGGGAGCCGGGGGCTGGACGACTACTTCACACGGGACTTCGCCCGCAACATCGGCGCCGAGATCATGGGCCGCAACAAGTTCGGGCCCCAGCGCGGGCCCTGGGCCGACCACGAGTGGCGCGGCTGGTGGGGCGAGGAGCCGCCGTTCCACACCCCGGTGTTCGTCATGACCCACCACGGGCGTCCTTCGTTCACGCTCTCCGACACCACGTTCCACTTCGTCGGCGGGGAGCCCGCCGAGGTCCTCGCGCGGGCGCGGGAGGCGGCGCAGGGCAGGGACGTCCGGCTCGGCGGCGGGGTCTCCACGATCCGGCAGTTCCTGGACGCCGACCTCGTCGACACCATGCACGTGGCGGTCTCGCCGGTGGAGCTCGGCTCCGGCCTCCGGCTCTGGGAGTCGCCCGACGAGCTGCTCGACCGGTTCCACCTGGAGGTCGTGCCCAGCACGAGCGGGGTGGTCCACCACCTGTTCTGGAGGCGGTGACCGCGCCTTCCGGCGGCGGGGCCCGTGGAGGGCCCCGCCCCGGGCCGGTGGGCCGTGGCGGTCGCCCTCAGCGCTCGGGCGGCGTGGGCCACTTCCAGCCGGGAGCCCACGACCAGCTGTCCGAGACGCCCGGGGGCATCGGCGGCAGCAGGTGCGCGCCCGGCGGGCGGCGGGAGCCGTCCTGCTCGGACGGGGCCCCGTCCCCGTCCCCGACAGGGTCGGGGGCGGGTGGCGGCGGGTCCGACTCCCACGAACCGGGGTCGAACGCCTCCTGCGCCCCGGGCGCCTCCGGGGGGCCGGGGACGGCGGGAGGCGGCGGGTCGGCGGCCCACCCGAACGGCTCGGATCCGTCGCGGGCCCCGGCCGGTTCCGGGCCGTCGGGGGCGCCGTCGTACGAGGAGCCGTTGCGGAACCCGAAGCGGTCGCCCTCGCCCGGCTCGAACCGGCCGGCGGACTCGTCGCGCAGCCCCAGTTCGTCACGGGCCCCGGGCGGATCCGCGGGCGCGCCGCCGCCGAAACCGCCCGTACGCCCCTGCGGCGCCTCCCACGGGTCGGACGAGGTCGGCGTGCTCGGCGGCGAACCGAACAGCGGGTCGTCGTCCTCCCCGTGGTCGGGTTCCGGGGAGGACGCGCGGCCGTAGTCGTCGCGGAACTCCGGCGGCAGCTCCCACCGGTCCTCCGAAGGGGGAGCGGACGCGGACGACGGGTCCCCTGGCCAGAGCGAGTCCCCGCCCTCGAAGGGGGCCGCGTCCCCGGCAGGGACGTCCGCCCGCGCCGGGCGGTCGTCGGCGTCCCCGCCCGCGGTTCCGGCGGGGTCGGCGGCGCCCGTGGCGAAGGGGTCCTCCCGCAGGCTCTCCGGGTCCAGGGCGGCGAACGCCGCCGACATCGGTCCGGAGTCCACCTCGGCGTAGTGCGCGGCCACCCCGAAATGGCGCGGGGGCCTGCGGTGCGTGCCGGTGTCCTCGTTCTCGATCGGCGGCGCCAGCGGGTGGCGCACCGACCCCGCGGGGTGCATCCGCGCCCACCAGGCCGCCGCCTCGTCGTGGCGCAGCTCCGCCACGACCTCCAGTGAGCCGGGGATGTGCGGGTGCCTGCGCCCCGCCCTCCACGAGTGCGTGAGCGTCTGGGGCTCCAGGACCAGCACGCGTTCGCCGTCGACCACCGGGATGTCGCCGGGCAGGGCCTCGTTGCCGACCCACTCGCCGTTGCCGCCGACCAGGTCCCACTCGCCGCGCACGACGTCCGCGAGGGGGTCGGCGGGGGTGTCCAGGCACGCGGAGGTCCACCGCGGGTCGGGCCGGGTGCCGGGGACGAGGCGGCCCTCCTTGCCGATGAGCGCGTCCGCGAGGAGGGTGTGCAGCTGGAAGTTGTCGCCGATGCCGTCGAAGCGCACCCGGAAGCCGCGCCACGAGGCGCGGTCGAGCACGAGCACGGTGTCGGCCTCGGCCATCCGCAGGAGTTCGCTCACCTCGGCGAACTCGGTGAGCTGGGTGGAGAGGGCCCGGGTGATCTGGCTGAGCCCGTCCAGGGCGCTGGTGTCGGCGCGCACGGCGGCGCGCACCCCGGGGTCGCCGAGCATGGCCTTGGCCGCCAGGCCGTAGCGGAGGGAGGTCCACCAGCCGACGGTGGCCAGGGGCGCGTTGTCGCCGAGGACCTCCTCGACGCGCTGCTCCTCGGGTTCGGACACGTCGGCGGGGGCGGGGAGGGGGCCGCCGCCGGTCTTGTCCCAGGCGTGCATGAACGCCACCGCGGCCTGACCGTAACTTCCGAGCTGTCGGAGTACCTCCAGTCCCACCTCTCCCGCGGGGGCGCCGGACTCGACCAGGGCCCCCGCCAGGACGGAGAGGTCGGCGGCGATGCCCGCGACCCGTTCGGAGTCGCCGAGCACGGGGGCGAGCGCCTCCAGTGCGATCGCGAGTTCTTCCTTGGACACCTGCGAGGACAGCCGGAACACGTCGTGCACGGCTGCCGGGAACCCGGGGGCCTGGCTGGCGGCGGTGTCGAGCACCCGTTGGAACGCGGCGCGGAACTCATCAGTCACCCGTGAATCCTTCCATACCCGCACGTTGTGTCCGTGGTCGCCCACGTGCGTGGATAGCGGGCTTCCCGGCCCGTCCCCGCTGGTTCGTGCGGCGGTCGCGCGGTGTCCGCCCGGATCGGAGGCGGGGCTCCCCGGCCGGGTCCGTTCGGAGGCCGCAGGGGGGTCGCGCGGAGGGTGTTCGGAGGGTGTCCGAAGGCACTCAGGCCGTCGGGGCGAACCGCACCTCGTGCCCGCCCCGGTCCGCGGCGAGGAACCGCAGCATCCGCAGCCCCTCCGCCTCCACCTCGTCGCGGTCGGCCCCGCTGATCGGGGCGAACGGGACCACCTCGACGGCGGCGTTCCGACCGGTCCGCACGACCTTCCAGGAGGCGCGCACCTCCCCGTCGACCAGCACGGTCGCGGGCGGCATCCCGTTGCGGGAGGTGAGCCGCCCGAGGTCCTCGTCGGAGACGACCCGGCTGCGGTCGGCGTGCCCGCGCAGCAGGTTGTCGAAGTCGTACAGCAGGCGGACCGGCGCGGCGGTGTCCCCGTCGGGGCGCGGTGCGTCGGGGAGGTCGAACAGCTCCTTGCCGTCCTCCCCCCGCAGGACCACGAGCCTGCCGCGCAGGCGGTCGAACACCTCGCCCAGCCGGGTCAGCCCGGACCACGCCTGCGCGTCCATCACCCCGGCGGGCCCGAACGCGGCCAGGTAGCGCAGCACCATCCCCTCCGGGTCCGGCGCGGCGTCCATGGGCAGCCCCGTCCAGGTGTCGGCGGGGGCGAGCACGGCCGGGCCGGAGGCGCCCCACACGCCGCGCGGCGGGATCTGGAGCACGGGCAGGCGGGCCTTGACGACCTGTGCCAGGTGGGCGCCCTCCACATCCGGCCACCGCTCGTTGAGCCGGGCGCCGAGCGCGCGCAGGCCGAGCGGGGCGCGGGTGAGGATCTCGTACCCGGCCGCCGCGACCTCGTCGGGGTCCAGCCCCCGTGCGGCCCGGCCGTGCGTGCTGTGCGCGAGCACCCGGTCGACGCCGGGTTGGACGGTCGGGCGGAGGAACCGGCAGTCCTCGGGGGTGACCAGGTGGAGGGTGCCGCGCATGAGCGTGACGCGGACGAGCGCGCCGTCGGTGAGGAGGCGGCCGACCGTCTCGGGGGCCAGGCCCTCGATCCGGTTCTCCAGCCCGGCGTACCAGGTGTGTGTGGTCTGCGCCTGGAGCCCGGCGAGGCGGGTGACCACGTCGGTGACCGGCAGGTCCACCCGCCGCAGGAGGAGCTGGCGGTCCAGGGTGGCGCGGTTGAGCGCCCGCCGGGAGATGACGGTGCGGGTGGTGGCCATCGCTCGGCTCCTCCGGGGTCCGGTTGGTGGTCGAACACTACAATCCGGCACGGACACACCGGTCGGAGCAGGGGAGGGCGCATGTCGTGGACCGAGAGGTCGAGGGTGCGGCTGGAGAACGGGCACGTGTCGCTCGCGCCGGTCGTGGAGGCCGACAGGGAGGGGTGGCGCGCGCAGGCGCTCGACCCCGACATCTGGACGTACTTCGTGACCAGGGTGGACGACGAGGCGGGCTTCGAGGAGTTCTTCGACTCCTACCTGGCCGCGAGCGACGCCGGCAGGCGTACGACGTTCACGGTCACCGACCTGGCGAGCGGGCGCGTGGCGGGCAGCATGAGCTACGGCAACCTCGCGGAGAAGGACCTGCGCCTGGAGGTCGGCAGTTCGTGGCTGGGCCGCGACTTCCGCGGCCGGGGCGTGAACCACTGGGCGAAGTTCCTGCTCATGCGGCACGCGTTCGAGGGGATGGGCGCGGAGCGGGTGGAGTTCAAGACCGACGTGCTCAACGAGCGGGCCCGCCGGGGCCTGCGCGCGGTCGGCGCGACGGAGGAGGGCGTGCTGCGCTCGTACAACGTCATGCCGGGCGGGCGGCGCCGCGACGCCGTGTACTACTCGGTGCTGCGCGCCGAGTGGCCGGACGTGCGGGCCCGCCTGGAGGGGGGACCGCGCTCCCGGTAGGCCCTGCGGCCCGCGGCTCCCGCCGACCCCGCGCACGCGGCGGCGGCGCGGACCGGGGTCCGCGCCGCCGCCTTGCGAGGGGTCGGGGAGGGGTCAGCCGCGGCCGGCCTCCACCGGTGGGGCGGCCCTGCCCGCGGCCCGCCGGGCGCGGAGCCGGCCGACGGCCACGACCAGGCCGATCGCCAGGAGCAGCCCGTAGATCCCCAGGGTGATCCCGCCGTCCACGAGCACCGACACGTCACCCTGGCCCACGGCCAGTGCGCGGCGCAGCTCGGTCTCGGCCACCGGTCCCAGGACGACCGCGATCAGCACCGGGGCCAGCGGGATGTCGAAGCGGCGCATCATCAGCGCCACCAGACCCAGGATCAGCATCAGCCACAGATCCACCATGGAGGAGGCGGCCGCGTACACGCCCAGGGACGAGAACACGGCGATACCGGCGTACATGTACGGCTTGGGGACCAGCAGCAGCTTCGCCCACAGCGGCGCGAAGGGCAGGTTCAGGATGAGCAGCATGACGCTGCCGATGAACAGGCTGGCCAGGAGTGCCCACACCAGGTCGGCGTTGCGCTCGAAGAGCAGCGGGCCGGGCTGCATGCCGTACTGCTGGAAGGCGGCGAGCATGATCGCCGCCGTGGCCGAGGTGGGCAGCCCCAGCCCCAGCAGGGTGCCCATCGCGGTGCCCGCCGTGGCGCTCGCGGCGGCCTCCGGGGCGGCCACGCCCTCGATCGCCCCGTTGCCGAACTCGTCCTCGCCGGTGCCGCGCCGGGCGCGCCGCGCGGCGAGCTTGCGCTCGGCGCCGAAGGCCAGGAAGGTCGGGATCTCCGAGCCGCCCGCCGGGATCGACCCGAACGGCAGGCCGAACAGGGTGCCGCGCATCCAGGCCGGGAAGGTGCGCCGCAGGTCGGCGCGGCCCAGCCACGGAGTGCCGGCGCGTCGCAGGGAACCGCCGACCCCGCCGCCCGCGTGGGCGGTGGCGGCCACGTGGAACACCTCGCCGACGGCCAGCAGCGCCACGGTCACGGTGATGATGCTGAAGCCCTCGAAGAGCTGGGGGACGCCCAGGGTGAAGCGCTCGGCCCCGCTGAGGCTGTCGATGCCCACCATCGAGATGGCCAGGCCGATGCCCAGGGCGATCAGGCCGCGTACGGCCGAGTTCGAGACCACGGCGGACGTGGCGACGAACGCGAAGACCGTGAGCGCGAAGTACTCGGCCGGACCGAATCGGAGCGCCAGCTCCACGATGACCGGGGAGAAGAACGCCACCAGCGCCGTGGACACGATCGCGCCGATGAAGGCTCCGATCGCCGCCGTGGCCAGCGCCTGCGGCGCCCGCCCGCGCCTC
This sequence comes from Nocardiopsis sp. NPDC006198, assembly GCF_040613895.1. Lineage (NCBI taxonomy): Bacteria > Bacillati > Actinomycetota > Actinomycetes > Streptosporangiales > Nocardiopsidaceae > Nocardiopsis > Nocardiopsis sp. NPDC006198. The sequence goes on from NZ_JBEXSY010000030.1 coordinate 13,575, forward strand.
GCCATCTTGTGCCCCTCGATGGCGGTGGCGATGGCCGAGGCCTGCCCGGGCGTGTTCATGAGGATGGCGGCGGTCGAGTCGCCGAACAGCCCGCCGTAGTAGACGCCGGCGAACATGATGAACGCGCCGGTGGGGTCGAGGTGGAAGGTGACCGGGAGCAGCAGCGCGACGGCCATGGAGGAGCCCAGGCCGGGCACCACGCCCACGGCGGTGCCGAGGACGACGCCCACCAGGGCCAGGAAGAGGTACTCGGGGCTCAGCGCGTTGGCGAACCCCGCCATGAGGTTGTCGACGACGTCCATCTAGAAGATGCCTCCGAGGATTCCGGCCGGCAGGTTCAGGCCGAGGCCGGCGACGAAGGCGAGCTGGATGAGGGAGGAGAACGTCAGGGACAGCACCGCGTCGAACAGGAGGCGGCGGCTGCCCAGGGCGTAGGCGATCCCGAAGAACAGCAGCGCCGCGGACAGGAGCCAGCCCACCGGCTGGAGGATGGCGATGAACACCGTCATCGTGGCGACGACGATGCCCAGGCAGCGCCAGTCGATGCGCACGGGCGCGTCCTCGCCGGTCTCGGCGGCGTCGGCGCCCGGGGCCTGCTCGGCGGCCTGCGCGGGGCGGGCCGGCCGCAGGACGACCTGCACGGCCAGGGCGAGGCCGACGGCGCCCATGAAGACCGCGACCAGGGTCGGGAAGAAGCGCGGGCCGGGCGGCTCGGTGCCGGTCGGCACGGGGATGGCGGCGGTCTGCACGGCGATGAACCCGGCGATGCCCAGCACCAGGGCGGCGACCAGCAGTTCGGACCTGCCCTGCCACCAGGGCGGCCGGGGCGGGGCGTCGGGCTCCGTGGCCCGTGCGGGGGTGGTGGCGTCGGTACTCAAGACAGGCCCAGTTCTTCGGTGATGGTGTTGATGCGCTCGGTCTCCAGGGCGAGGAACTCCTCGAACTCCGCGCCGGTCTGGAAGGTGTCGTCCCAGCGGTTGCGCTCCAGGGTCTGCGCCCACTCCGGGGTGTCGTGCATCTCGGTGACGATCTCGGTCAGCTCGGCCCGCTCGGCCTCGGTGATGCCGGGAGGGGCCACGAGGCCGCGCCAGTTGGGCAGGACCGCGTCGATGTCCTGCTCGGCCAGCGTCGGGACGTCGATGCCCTCGACGCGCTCGTGCGCGGAGACGCCCAGGGCGCGCACGTTGCCCGCCTCGATCTGGTCGCTGAACTCGTTGAAGCCGCTGATGCCGACGTCGACGCTGCCCGACAGCAGCGAGGTCAGCGCCTCGCCGCCGCCGGAGAAGGCGATGTAGTTGACGTCGCGGGGATCGACGTCGACCTCGGAGGCGACGAGTCCGGCCAGCAGGTGGTCGGTGCCGCCCAGGGAGCCGCCGCCGATCGCCGTGCCGCCCGGGTCCTCGCGCCAGGCCTCGGCCAGGTCGCCCATGTCCTGGTAGGGGGAGTCGGCGGGGACCACGATCACCTCGTAGTCGTCGGCCAGCCGGGCGATGGGGGTGACGTCCCGGAGGTCGTGCGAGGAGTTGTTGACGATGATGCTGCCGATCATGACCGTGCCGGTCACCATCAGCGTGTTGGCGCGGCCCTCCTGGCGGACCGCCTGCGCGAGCCCGATGGTGCCGCCCGCGCCGGGGACGTTGACGACCTGGTTGTTGGCGACGATGCCGCCCTCGCGGAGGGCGTTCTGCCCCTCGCGTCCGACCAGGTCCCAGCCGCCGCCGGGAGCGGCGGGCACGATGGTGGTGAGGCGGCTGCGCACGGCCTCGCCGCCGTCGCCGCCGGTCGACGAGGCGTTGACCGCCGCGGCGCCGATGACGACGGCCGCCGCGACCGCGCCGCCGACGCGCAGGATGCGCTGCATGCTCATGGGTTGGCTCTCTCCGTTGCTACCGGTCCGCGGCGCGTGCGGGCGCTCGCGGGCCGGCGGACCTCCCGAGGCGGGCAGTGGCGGCCGTTACACGTCTACGTGTCGCCGGTCGCATTTCGCTTCGGTTGCGTGAGCATGTCCTACGGATTGCCTGGAAGGATGACTTTTGGTCGTTTTGGACACAGTGGTTTTTTTGTTCGCCCCGGTCGGCGCCCACCGGTCGCGGGTGTGGCCCGGGGGCGCGGCGGCGTCCCGGTCGGGGCGGGGCCTCGCCGGGGCGGCGCCCGCGTCAGCCCCAGCCCGCCTCCCCGCCTCCCGTCGTCCTGCCTCCCGGGGCGTCCGTTCCGGGGGAGCGGCCGTTGCCCGCCCTCACCGGCCGCCACCGCTGTCGGAGGCGGGGGACGCCGGCCCGGGAGGCGCGGCTCCCACGGGCCCGGCGGTCCTCGTGGCCTCGGAGTTCCCGGCGACCCTGATGGTCCCGCGTGCCTCCGCGGCCCCGGGGGCGGAGGGGTGGCGCGCTGTGGGGGCTCCGGGGCGGTCCAGCTCGAACCACACGGTGGTCCGTCCGTCCTCGTGCAGCGTGCCCCACCGGTCGGACTGCAACGCGACCAGGCGCAGGCCCCGGCCGCCGACCCGGTCCGGGGCCAGGGGGCGCACGTGCGGGGAGGCGGCGCCCTCGGTGCGCGGTCCCTGGTCGGTGACCCTGACCTGGACCCGGCCCCGGAGCCGGTGCAGGGTGACGACGACCTCGCCGCCCTCGGCGCCGCTCAGCGAGTGGGTGATCGCGTTGTTGAACAGCTCCGAGGCGAGGCACTGGAGCAGTTCGGTGGACCGGGGCGGCAGCGAGGCGAGCGAGGCGAGCCGCCGGCGCAGGATCGAGGCCGTCTCCGGAACCCCCGCGAGGGTGAGGGAGTGGCCGATGCCCACGGGATCCGGTTCCACCAGGATGGCCGCGCGGTCGCGGGGATCGGTGGTCCTCCGGGGGAGGCGCGGAGGGGCGCCGCTCTCCACCTGGTTGTCCCGCCGTTGCTCCATACGGATCACTGATCCCACTTGAATCCCCGTTTCGGGGCCTCCGAAATGCGGGGCCCGAGAGTTCCCGACTGGTGGAGGGCCGGTTGTGAGCTGCCCTGACGTCGGCGGTGCGGATGGGGTCCGGCCCATAGGAAACACAATGGACCGTCCCGGCCGGGAGGGAAAGGGAAACAACCAGGTTGGTGCGCGATCAGGGAATCGGTTGTTGCCGGTTGCAGGTCTACGGCAGTGTGGTCCCACTGGTTTTCCCCTCGGGCGATCGGGCGGACATGGAGAAGAAGCGCGGCAAGGCCAAATGGCGCAAGGTGGGCGGTGAGCTGCGGGCACTGCGCACGGGTGCGAACCTGCGGCAGAAGGACGTGGCGCCCCACGCCGGGGTGGTTCCCGCCCAGGTGTCGGCGTGGGAGAACGGCATTCGGGGGATGAGCGCGGCGCAGGCGCTCGCCCTCGATCGCGCGCTCGATGCGAACGGCCGCCTCGTCCGGGTGTACGAGAATGCGGAAACGCCTGAAAATCTCCCAAAGTGGTACGAGCAGGTTCCCGAAATCGAACAGCGGGTTTCTGAGCTGAGGGAGTACCAGTGCCAGCTCGTCCCGGGGCTGATCCAGACGGACGCCTATGCCCGGGCGGCCATCAGGGACGCTCTGCCGTGGGCCTCCGACGCCGAGGTCAAGCAGATGGTCACATCCCGCACGGGCCGTCGGTCCCTCCTGGCGAAGGACGGCTCCCCACTGGTGACCATCGTGGTCGAGGAGTTCGTCCTGAGTCGTGCGATAGGGGGCGAAAGTATTCAGGCTGCCCAGCTGGATCGCGTGCTCGAGCTTGCGGAGAGGGGAAAGATCCGCTTCCAGGTCGTGCCGACGGATGTCCGGAACCACTACGGGACGGCCGGCCCGTTCCGGATCTACACCTTCCCCGACAGGCCGGCCCTGGCCTCGGCCGAGTACACGGCCGGCGAGGTGTTGATCGATGACCTGGATACCGTGCAGAAGTGCATGACCATCTTCGGTTTCCTGCAAGCCGAGGCGCTGCCGATGGCGGCCTCCGTCGAACTGGTCAGGAAGGTCAGGAAGGGCATTGATGATTGAGCATGGCCTCGACAGGCACGTGTGGCACAAGAGCAGCCACAGCTCGGGACAGGGAAGCTGTGTGGAGGTGGCGGAGGGGGAGCGGGTGCTGGTGCGTGACACCCGGAACCGCCCTCTCGGCCACGTCGAGTACACCGTCGGCGCCTGGTCCGACTTCCTCCGAGGTGTGAAGAGCGGGGCCTCCTAGGCCTGGATCACCGCGGCTGACCGGCGAGGCGGTCAACCGCGGTGGTCGTCGGGAGGCCGGTCCCCGGGCGGAGCCGCCCGGGGACCGGCCTCCCGCCTCCCTACAGGGGCGCGTCGTCCACCTGGATGTCCCACTGGACGTCGGTGCCCTCGACCGCGGTCGTCGTGACGGTCACCCCGTAGTTCGTGCCCCCGTCCACGAGGTTGCAGCGGATCTCGGCGCCCACCTCGGCGGGGAGGTCCTGGGAGCAGCTGAAGTCCTCGGGGGCGTGGCCGACCTGCTCGGCCAGCATCTCGCTGGACCTCTGGGCGACCTGGGCGGCGTCGACGGCGCCACCGCTCGCCCCGGCGGCCGGGGTCTCCTCCGCGGCCTCGTCCTCGACGGAGGCGTCGTCGGCCGTCTGCTCGTCGACCTGGACGTCCCACCGGACGTCGGAGCCGTCCACCGCCGTCGTCGTGACGGTCACGCCGAGGGTCTCGCCGCCGTTGGTCAACTCGCAGCGGATCTCGGCCCCCACCTCAGCGGGGAGGTCGTCGGAGCAGGTGAGGTCGTCGGGGGTCCGGCCGACCTCTTCGGCCAGCATCTCGCCGGACCTCTGGGCGACCTCTTCGGCGTCGACGGCGCCGGGGCCGCCGAAGCTGAAGGAGCAGCCGGTGGCCATGAGCAGGGGCAGGGCGCCCAGAACCGCTCCGGTGACGACTCGCTGACGTCTGGTCTGCCGCATCGCGGCCTCCTGAAGGTTGTGGGACCTGACGGGGGAACAGACCGGGCGAAAGCGGCGCCGGTTCCGTCGCGAAGCGCTTCGGTATTCTTCCGTGTCCTCGCGGGGGAGGGGTCGACCCCGGGGACACGACCGCTCACCGGTCGGTGAGCGGTCCGCCGGCAGCGCGCCAGTCCACGAGGCCGCGGCTCATGTTGACCGCGTCGAAACCGTACTCCACCAGCAGGTTCGCCGCTCCGGCCGACCGGATGCCTCCGGTGCAGAAGGTGATGAGCAGGCGGTCCTCGGGGAGTTCCACGGAGCGTTCGGGCAGCTGCTCCAGCGGCATGTGCACGGCCCCCGGGATGTGCGTCCGCCTCCACTCGAACTCGCGGCGCACGTCCACGACGAGCGCGCCCTCCGCGACGAGGCGGACCGCTTCGGCGGCGGTGACGGCCGGGGGACGGCGCAGGTAGTGTCGCAGGCTCACGGGTTCCGGGCCTCCCGTCGCACGTTGACCATGGTGAGCGGGCCGCTCAGCACCGGCACGAGCGCGCCGAGGCGGGTCCGCGTCGCCAGGCCGCCGCCGAGGAGCGCCGTGACGGCGGTGGCCAGGTAGAGCGCGCCGTGGGTCGGGCCGAGGACGCTCGCGACCGCGTCGTGGTGCACGGTGGCGAGGTTCAGCAGCAGCCCGAGGACGCTGACGAGTTCGAGTGCCGAGAGCACGGAGAGCGTGCGCAGCAGCGGGGTCACGAGTAGCTCGATCCGGGGCGCACGATCATGAGCACCACGACGACCACCCACAACAGGTTGAACAGGCCGGTCAGCATGCCCAGGCGTCGCAGGCGGGCGCCGTCGTCGGGGGAGCCGAGCGCCTCCCGCTGGAGCGGCGCGATCCGTAGGGCGAGCAGCGCGCCGGCGACGGCGGTGAGCACCATCGCGACGACGATCCAGATCTCGGTCGTGCGGCCCTGGACGAAGGCGAGGACGAGGCCGACGACCGGGACCGTGAGCGCCAGGACGCCGTAGACGCGGGTGATGCGGTGCAGCAGCCGGGCGGTGTCGGTGCTCCGCTCCGCCCGGTCCGCTCCCGCTGGTGCGGCGGTCACAGGCGCGTACCGGGGGAACAGGCTGGTGGTCACGGCCACGGGGCCGACGAAGAGAATGCCCGCCACGACATGGACGGACAGCAAGAAGGCTTCCATAACCTTCAGGCTACCTGAAGGTCAGTCGGGGCCCGACACCACCCGTGCCATCTGGACGCGCAGCGCCTCGGTCAGTTCGGGGTGCCGCTCGGCGAACTCCGCGTCGAGCCGTGACACCACCTCGGCGGCGCGGGCGAGCAGGGCCTCCCCCTCGGCCGTGACCCGCAGGCTCGACGCGGAGCCGGCGTGCGCGGTCCCGTCGTCGACGAGACCGGCTCGGACGAACGCGGCGACGGCGGAGTGGGCGCTCTGCACGGTGATCCGCGAGCGCCGGGCCAGCTCGCTGAAGGAGATGCCCGGGGTCCCGCGGACGTGTCCCAGGAGCCCGTACTTGCGGGTGGTCAGTCCGAGGGGCTTCAGGGCCTGGTTGAAGGAGGCCTCCCACACGCGGCCGACCGTGAGCAGGGCGACGGTGGGGCTGAAGGGAGGTGGTTCCGGCATGGGGCCAGGCTACCGGCCGGGGTTCGCGGATCGCGGGCGTCGTCGCGCGCGCCGGGCCGCGGGCCTGCGCGGACCTTTCCGGGGCCCTTCGTGCGGACGGACGGGGCCGCCGCCCGGAGGCGGCGGCCCGCGGTCCCGGCGGGGTCGCGGGACGCCGCCTTCCGGAACGCGGCCGGAGGATCAGCCGCCGTTCTCGTCCGCGGCGCGGCGGCGGGCCTCGCGACGGGCCGCCTGGCGGTTCCTGCGGTTCTCGGCCCGGTTCATCTCGCCCATCTCCCTCTTGGCTGCACGGCCGTTGGGGCCCAGGCAGCAGGTGATGCCGGCGCTGTGCTCCCACCGGCAGCGCGTGCCGGCGTCCTCCCGGGCCGGAGCGGGAGGCAGGTCGCAGCCGCCGTGGCGGTGATCGTGGACGGGCCTGGGGTCGTGCTCGGCACAGCGGACCCACACCGGCTTCGTCTTGTCCGTACGGGACATGGTTTCCTCACCCGAACCGCCGCCCGTGCTCCCGGTCTCTCCGGGCGGGCGGCTAGGTTGGCAGGCCCATCACGTCACTCTCCTCAGGTCGTCCGCCGGTCTCCGGCGGGGGCGTCGCGCCGGGGTCGGTCCGGCTCCGGGCCGTCCCCGAGGCCCGGGGGCGGGGTACGCACGGGGACCGCCCGCGCGCGGCCTTCCAGGCTAGGCAGGTCCGGCGGCGGTGCGCAAGGTCCATCGGCCGGTCCGCCGTCCCGGTGGACGGGCGGCCGGGTTTCCGCCCCGGGCGGGGGTTCTGGACCGGAGTGGAGTGCGGAAAAAGAGCGGCCGTTTACCGCCGTTCAGTGAGTCCGGAAAAAGCTGTTAATTCGGGCGAAAGTTACTAATTCCACCGAAGTGAAAAGGGTGGACGTCGCATGTTCGGCCTGGTGGAACGCGGCAACTCGAAAACCCGAACACATTACCTCCCGGTAATGCACACACCCACCCCACCCATGCCCTAGCATTTATCCCACTCACACAACTCAATCCACACGATGGCCCCGCAACGGTTAGATCCGTTCGGGGCCGTGGCCAGCAACTTCACACCTTTAACCAAAGGAATTGCCAGCATGCGCCAGTATAGCGCTGCCTTCCTCGGCCCTGCCCTGGGCGTCGTGAAGGCCCTCTTCCTCGCACCCCGTGGTCGCCACGCCCGCCGCCGCCACCGCTCGACCCGGGTGCGCCGCTACGCCCCGCTCCCCCAGGCCGTGACGCGCGAGAACGCGTCCCCTCCCCCCGCGCCCGACCCCGTCCGGGGCCCGGCGCCCCGCCTGGCTCCCGCTCCCGCACCGCCTCCGGCCGACGACCCCGTCCTGGTCAGGCCCTACTACTCCGTGTGGGAGCACCGGGGCGCCACCTCGCGTGAGCGTGCCCGCGAACTCGAACGCGAACTCGACCGCGTCCGGGCCGCCGCCACCGCCCGTCTCTGCGACTGGGCCCACCGCGAGGTCCCGCCCTGCGGCGACCTCCTGACCCCCAACCCGACACCCGTGGCGGTCCCCGCCCCGCGGGCGCCGCACCCCGACTGTGAGGACCCCGACGACTGGCGCACCTTCACCCGTCTGACCCGCACCTGGCTCGCCCAGCGGGAACACCACCGCCGGGCCCGGCCCCGGGGCGAGGCGCAGCACCGGAGCGCGGGGGTGGCCGCGTGATCTCCCTGACCACCCGCATGCTCACCCGCACCTACACCCGCGCGCTCGCCGACCTGTCCACCGCCCGCCGCGACCTGACCCTCGACCTCGACGCCCTGGCCCCCGGCCTGGACCCCGACCTGGTCGACACCCTGCGCCTGTGCCTGCACGAACTCCACGCCAACGCCTGCAAGTACGGCCACCCGCACGCGCCCGTCGTCCGCCACCTGTCCCGCGCCCACGACGGGACGCTGACCCTGACCGTCCACAACAGGCACGCCCCCGGCGCCGCCCCGCCCGTGCCCAGGGTGCCCGTGGAGCGCACCACCACCGAATGGGACCGGGCCGAGGGCCAGCGCGGCCTCCTCCTCATCACCCGTCTGGCCGCCACCTGGGGCCACTACTCCTGGCCGCCCCGGTCGGGTCTCGGAACCCTCGTCCGGGCCACCTTCACCGCCTGACCCGCCCGCCGGGCCGGGGAGACCCTCCCCGGCCCTCCACCCCTCCCAGCTCCTCCGATGGCGAAGGAACCACATGCCGAGCCGAGCCCACGAGATCCCCCTGCGGATCATCCAGAACCAGCCCGCGATGGTCCCCGTGCTCCTCAGGGAGTCCCTGGGCATCGACGTCCCCCACCACACGGAGGCCGTCTCCACCAGTTCGGTCCTGACCAACTGCGACCCCAAGGAACTCAACAGCGACGGCGCCACCCTGCTCCGTGACGGCACCCGACACGTCCTCGCCGTGGTGGTGGAACGCCAGCACGGGCGCGACTCCGGCAAGCGGGCGAGCTGGCCCGCCTACCTGACCACCCTCAACCTCCGCCTCAAGTGCCCGGCCGTACTCGTGGTCCTGTGCCCCGACGAGGCCATGGTGCGCTGGTGCGCCACACCCATCGAGGTCGGGCACCCCGGGTTCGTGCTGACCCCTCTGGTCATCGGCCCCGGCACCACCCCCGTGGTCACCGACCTGGAACAGGCCCGCGCACTGCCCGAGCTCGCCGTGCTCTCCGCCTACGCGCACGGCAACACCCAGCCGGGAACCCTGAAAGCCGTGGTGGAGGCGCTGGAATCCACCGCTCCCGAACACCGCGCGTTCTACTATGACTACGTACTGGCCGGTCTCAACGAGGCCGCCCGTCAGGACCTGGAGGGCTTGATGTCCGTGGACACCTACGAATGGCAGAGCGACTTCGCCCGTAAGTACGTCGGTCTCGGTCGCGAGGAAGGTCGTGAGGAGGGTCGCGAGGAGGGTGTCGCCCAGAGCGTGATCGCCGTCCTGGTCGCGCGCCGTTTCTCCGTCTCCGACGAGGTTCGGGAGCGGATCGAGTCCTGCTCCGATCTGGCTGTCCTGGAGAGCTGGGTGTCCAGGGCTGTGGACGTCCAGAGTCCCGAGCAGCTCTTCGACTGACTGTCACGTACATCCCTGCACCGGCCGTGGGCCCGCGCCCACGGCCGCTTCGCCCCGCTTCCCGGTCACCGGCCGCCCGGCACCACCCGGTTACCATGACGCATGGCCAGCGAAACCCCCGCAGCGGCCCGGACCCGCCGCGACCAGCTCCGCGACTTCCTGCGTACCCGCAGGGCCAGGCTCACCCCCGAGGACGTCGGTATGGCGGCCGGGGGGCGACGCCGGACACCCGGCCTGCGGCGCGAGGAGGTCGCCGTTCTCGCCGGGGTCGGGGTCTCCTGGTACACGTGGCTCGAACAGGGCCGCGACATCAATGTCTCCGTCGAGGTGCTCGACGCGATCAGCGGGGCGCTGCGCCTGAACGGCCCCGAGCGCATCCACCTGTACACGCTCGCCGGGGTCAACCCGCCGCGCGACGGCGGGCCCAGGGCCACCTCCGTCACCCCCGAGCTGCGCAACCTCATCGAGGCGTGGATGCCGCGCCCCGCGATGCTGCGGGACCGCTACTGGAACCTGCTCGTCCTCAACGGCACGGCCCGGACGGTGTTCGGCTACGGCGACACCGACCACAACTGCCTCGTCACGTTCTTCACCAACGCCCGGTACCGCGCCATGCACGTCCACTGGGCGTCGGTCGCGCCGGACGTCGTCGCCGCCTTCCGCGCCGACGCGGCCCGGTTCCCCGACGACACGGAGTTCGGCCGGCTCGTGGACGACCTCAGCACCGTGAGCCCCGACTTCGCCGAACTGTGGGCGCGCCACGACGTCGGCGACCACGTCCAGACGGTGAAGGCGGTGCTGCACCCCGAGGCCGGCGACCTGGTCTTCGACAAGACGACCCTGACGGTGGCCGACCGCCCGGACTGGACCCTTGAGCTGTACAACCCGCGTCCGGGTACCGGGACGGAGGGCCGCCTCGCCCTGCTGGCGCACGCTCCCGCCGCCACCTCGGCCTGACCTCCGGCGGCCGCCCGCCGGGGACGGGGCCTTCTAGCCGCGGTCCGGGCCCGGCTCGGCGGTGCCGTCGGACGTGTCCGCTCCGGGTTTCGTGTGCAGGACCTCGCGGGCCTGCTCCGCGGCGCGGATGATGTTCTCGCGGACGAAGTCGACGAAGCGGGCGATGTTCTCCAGGCGTGCGGCGGCCGGAGTGCCGGGACCCAGGACGCCGACGCCCTGGCGCGCGACCTCGATGAGGTGTGTGTGCGCCTGGGCGGTGGCGATCATCGACTGGTACCAGACGTCGGCGTCGACGACGTAGCGCTCGCGGCGCTCGTCGCGTTCGCGGCGGAGCAGGCCCTGGCCCTCCAGGTACGCGACCGCCTTGGAGACCGAGGCCGGGCTGATCTGGAGGCGCTGGACGAGTTCGGCGGCGGTGAGGCTGCCCGAGTCGGCGGTGTGGAGGCTGACCAGCACCCGGGCCGTCATCTTGGGCAGGCCCGCCTCCATGAAGACGGTGGCGAACGCCTCCTCGTACTCGAGTACCGCCTCGGCGTCGCGCCCGTGGGGCTGCGGGGGCGCCTGCGCCCCCGGGGACGCGGTTCTCCTGCGCCGGTGGGTGCGCTGCTCGGTGGCGCGCTGGGCCAGGTCGGCGCGGTAGGCGGTGGGGCCGCCGTTGCGCATCACCTCGCGCGTGACGGTCGAGGTCGGACGGTCCAGGCCCCTGGCGATCTCCGCGTAGGCCAGGTTCTCGGCCAGCCCCAGGGCGATCTGCCGGCGTTCCTGCTGGGTGAGTCTGCCTCCCGGCATCGCGGGCTCCTCCGTGGTCCGTGGGGGTGCCCACCCTAGCGCCCAGCGCTCATTCGTTGCAACGTGCGTGATGGGGTGTTGCGCTGACCTTTGACCAAATGCAACGGTCCTGTGGAATTATCCTGTGCAAACGCCCGCATGTCGCGACGCTGGTGTTTCTCTATATGTGTATGCAACGTAGCCTTTCTGTCGATGGAAACAGAAGGCCGCAAGGGTGACAGCGCGGGGGCGCCCATACGCGCCACCCCGCCCCGGGACGCGGGGCCGGGCCGGGGCCCGAGCCTGGTGGTCGCACACCCCGGATAAACGAGCCCTGTTCGCTTCGCACGGGTGCTGGAACGCTCGTACCCATGACGAACCACACTGCACGATTCGACGGCAAGACCGTACTCATCACCGGTGGCACGAGCGGCATGGGCCAGGCGGCGGCGCGCAGGTTCCTGGACGAGGGGGCGCGGGTGGTCGTCACCGGGCGCGACCAGGGCCGCCTCGACGCCGCGGTGAAGGACCTCGACGGCGGCGACCGCGTGCTCGCGGTGCGCGGCGACGCGGCGGACCTCGACGACCTCGACGCGCTGACCGCCGCCGTCAAGGTCCGGTTCGGGAGCTTGGACGTGGTCTTCGCCAACGCGGGCGTCGCGTCGTTCCTGCCGATCGGCGACATCACCGAGGCCGAGTTCGACCGGGTCGCGGACATCAACTTCAAGGGCGTGTTCTTCACCGTCCAGAAGACCCTGCCCCTGCTCGCGGAGGGAGGGGCGATCGTCATCAACGCGTCGTGGACGCTGCACCGGGGCATGGCCGGGGCCTCCCTGTACGCGGCCACCAAGGCGGCGGTGCACAACCTCTCGCACACCCTCGCAGCGGAACTGGGCCCGAAGGGCATCCGGGTCAACTCCGTGAGCCCCGGCTACATCGACACCCCGATGTTCCACGAGGCCATCCCCGAGGAGGAGCAGGACGACGTCGTGGCCGCCGTGTCGGCGGGCCGCCTGGGCACCTCGGAGGACGTCGCGAAGACGGTCGCGTTCCTCGCCTCCGAGGACGCGGCCTACGTCAACGGCCAGGACCTCATCATCGACGGCGGACTCGTCGCGGCCATCGCCGAGCCTTCCGCGTAGCCCGGCCCCGAACGCGGGGCGGCTTCCGCCGGGGGTCGCCGCCCCGCCCCTGCCCGTCCGGGCCCGGCCCGCGTCGGTATCCGGTCGGGTCGATGCGGCGGTCGGTCTCCGCGTCCCGAAGCCCCCGGCTCCGCGCGGCCACCGACCCCGCCGACCGTCACAGGTCGATGTCGACCCTGACTCCGGAGCCGCACCCCCAGCCGCCCCACCCGAACACCACGCCGTCGTCGGCGGGGACCAGGGGACCGCAGTGGTCGGCGAGAGCCTCGGTCTGGAGCCGCTGGGTCCATCCGGTCGCCGGGTCCCACATGCTGACATCCCCGGGCCCGGTCGCGAGAAGGCCCAGCCCGTCGACGACGTCCATCCCTCCCGCGTCCAGAGGAAGGGTGAACGTCGAGACGGGAGGCCGGAAGTCGGCGTATTCGGAAGAGCCCACGAGTTCCGCCTGCCCGGCCCCATCGATCTCGTAGACCCCCGCGCTCCCGCCTCCCCGGACCGCGAGGAGTACCGATCCTTCGGGGGAGACCGCCAGGCCGGCGAAGACGTTCTGCTCCGCGGCCTCGGTGAGTCCGACCAGCTCGCGCGCCGAGGCGGCCTCGTCGTCCACACCGAACACCGCCACGGCCATGTCCCCCGGGGAACCGCCGACCGCCACGACGGTGCTGTCCGCGACCACGAGGTCGTACACGGCGAAGCCCTCGCCCCCGCCCCTGAGGACGACGGTGTGCCAGGCGTCCTGTTCCACCGAGTACACGAGGAAGTCCTCGTCGCCCTGCTCGCTGTGCCCGCCGCCGAAGACGACGTGTCCCTCCGAGACGGCCCCTCGCGCCAGAGACCTGCCCTCCGGCGCCTGCGCGACGGGTTCCCAGGAGTCGTCCTCCGGGTCGTAGAAGGCCCCGTCCCGAGCAGTGTGTCCGTCCGGGCCACCGGAGTGTGTCGGGGTGAATCCGCCCCAGACCAGCATCCGATCCCCGACCATGACGGTGCTGTGACGGGTTCTCGGCTCCAGGGCGCTGTCGGCCAGGGAACGCCAGTCGCCCGTGTCGGGGGAGTAGGCGGCGCCGTCGGAGAAGGGGTCGTGCTGGTCCGCGCCGTGCCCGCCCCAGACCAGGACCTCCTGGCCGGTCCACACCAGGCTGTGGTCCTGGCGGGGGTCGACCGGCGCCGGTGGAAGTCCGACCACGGTCACGTCCCTGGGTTCCTCCTCGGCGGGGTCACAGGAGGTGGCCCCGAGGAGGGCCAGGGCAGAGAGACCGGCTCCGAGTACGCTCTTCATCCGACCACGCCCTCCACGCGAGCCGAGCGCCGTGGTGCGCCCGCCGGGTGCGCAGCCTAGTGGCCGCGGCGTCGGCGCGGAGCGCGGGGACCCGTGGTGCGAGGCGGCACTCCGGTGGGGCCCGGGAGGCGGGGCGCGCGCTCCGGTGGAGGGCTCAGAGGGCGGTGGCGCCGCCGAACCACGTCTCATGCTGCCTGAGCATCGCCTCGGTGTCGTTGAGGTGGGGGAACGGCCCGTCCGGGACCTCTGTCCCGAGGAACGCGCACAACCGCTCCCACCCCTCCCCGGCCCGGTACACCAGGAGCCGGTCGGCCGGGAGTTCGGCCCTCACCTGTTCCGCGTGCCGCTCGAAGGCCGCGACGGCGACCTCCTCCGAGGGCACCGCACCGCAGGGAACGCCGAAGGACGTCTGCCACATGTGGTCCAGCAGGGGGCGGATCCGCCGGAACTCCACGGGGACACGGGCGTCGGCGTCCTCCGCGCAGGCCTTGCGCGTCAGCTCGAAGATGGTGGTGAGCATGCTCGTGTACCACCGGTGCGGGTCGCGGACCGTGAGCACGAACTTCGCGTCGGGGTAGGCCTCCGCCAGTTCGCGCCAGAAGAACGACAGCGGCCAGTCCACCCCGGACGGCCACCCCTCCAGCACGTGCCCCCAGTCGATGCCCCCCGGAACCGGCGGCACGGTGCCGGCCCAGCGCCGGGCCAGGTCCGGTGAGGCCAGTACCTCGAACATGTGGTGGCAGGGGCCGAGGCCGAGCTGCTCCAGTGCGGCCTTCATCGACGTCGTCCCGGTGCGCGGGAGACCCGCCCCGATCACGTGCATCCTCGTCCTCCTCGATCGTTCCGCGGCCCCGGCGGCCGGACGGGGAGGTCCCGGCCATCCCGCGGGCCGGGCGCGTTCCGCGCGCCGGGCTCCCGCGGGCGCGCCGGTCCGGCACGGCGGACGGGCCGCCCGTGCGCCAGGCGCGACGCCGGGGGCGTGCGGGGGCAGGCCACCGGACGCGCCACCGCGGCAGGGGCACACAGCACTGTAGACCACCCGGTGTGTCCATAGGATTCCGTTGGGTGATCGCCCGTCGGTGCCTTCGTGCCTTCGTGCCTTCGTGCCTTCGTGCCTTCGTGCGACGGGCCGTCCCCGTGCCCGGCGCCGGTCGGACGTCCGTCAGTACCGGGGCCAGAACGCGGGCTGGGCCTTGAAGGCCGCGTCGATCCTGATCGAGTACGCCAGCGACCCCAGGAGCCGCCGGGCGCGCGAGAGCGGGTGGTCCGGGAAGTGGGGGTCCCACGCGGGGTCGTCGGCGTGGTTGCGCGGGACTCCGCCCGTGATCCCGTAGGCGTAGGGGTGCTGGGCCCAGGCCGCCATCGCCTCCTCCGGCGAGGCCTGGCCGCCCCTGTACTGCTGGAGGAACCCCGGCAGCACGGACGCCTCCCGCACGCCCGTGGGCTGCCCCTCCAGGCACTGGACCTTCACGACGACACTGGAGTTCACCCTCGGGATCGTGTACGTCCCGAGGTAGGCCGTGCCCCGCTCCTGGTGGGGGTGGTCGCCCTTGACCATCTGCCGGATGGCGGCCATCCCGTCCAGCCCGATCACGTCGAGGTCCACCAGGCCCATCCCGGCCTGCGCCGTGTTGGCGCTCGTCCGGGCGCGCAGGGCCGCCACGTCCTCCAGGGGCGCGGGGAGGTTCGGCGCCATGTCGAAGCGGTCGAGGACGACGGCGTCACCTGCGGCGTCGACCCACACGTTCTCCTTGACCTGCTGGAACGGGCGGGTGTCGAACCAGACCGGGGTCCCGGCGAGTCCGGCCGGTGGCGGCGGCCCCTGGTGGTAGCCGTGTTGGTACTGGTGATGAGGGGACCATTGATGCATGGCCGCACCCTATATGCGGCCTTGTCCGGTGATGTTCCATCGGCCTCGCGTCGGCTCCGTGCCGACCCCGCACCGCCCCCACACCCTGCCGCGCACCGCCTGCGCGGGGCCCTCCCGGCCACGGCCGGGCGGTTACCCGTGCCCCACCGGCGCCCGACCGGGGACGGTCGGGCACGGGCGGCACCGGGGTGGCGGGTCGGCCCCCGCCCCAGTAGGGGCCGACCCGCCGGACCGCACTCCGAACGTCCTCCGGGCGGCCGGCACCTCACTGGTCAGGTGGTCGGCCAGGCTGCCCCGTCGGGTGGCGCGGCCCTGTCTCTCATACCGGGCGCTCGTCCACACCGTTCGCGCCGACGCCGCTGCCGAACCGGGCGCACCTGCCCCGGGAAACCTCGTGGCCGCCCCGGCCCACCGTGGCCCACGCGCCCTTCACGTCCGGAGCCCGGCCGCAGGTGACGGCGGCGCGGAAGGTCTGCCCCTGGCCGATGGGGTCGCCACAGGCGGCCATCCCCAGGTCCGGGGCGTTCGCGTGTGTGTACGTGTCGCAGTCGGGCGCCGCGTCGGACGCCGGTGCGGGGGCGAGCAGCGTGCCCGAGAGGACGGCGGCGACCGCCGACGCCACGCGCCGCGGAGCGGAGGGGGCATGGGGGGCTTCCTTCCGAGGAGTGGGGGACCGTGAGTGCCACGGTCATCACTCGACGTGGCCGCCTAGGATGTTTCCTCTCCGGACGCCCCGGAACCCTCGTGCCTCCGCATTTCCGCACCTGGCCGACCAGGTTTCTTCCCTGCGGGAGCGCCGGCCCCGCGGGGACGGCGAGCGGGCCCGAGCCTCCCGGTACCGAAGGGCGGCACCGGAGCAGGGCTTCGGAGCCGGGCGGTGGGCCCTCGCCGGGGCGGGGGCCCGCCGCGCGCCGGTCCGGGAGGTGTGGAGCGTCCCGCTCACCCGGGGGCGGGGCGGAAGTCCCGCGGAGGCGCACCGAGAACGCGCGAGAACATCGTCGCGAACGCCGCCGGGCTCGCGTATCCCAGGTCGGAGGCGACCCTGGCGACCGGCACGCCCCGCGCCAGGAGCGGCAGGGCGTGCAGCACGCAGGCGCGCTGCCGCCACCGCGCGAACCCCAGCCCCGTTCCGGCGAGGAACATCCGGTGCAGGGTGCGCTCGCTCACGTGCAGCAGTTCCGCCCAGCGGGCGGGCGGCTCGTGGACCACCGGAGCCGCCGCGAACCGCTCGCAGAGCGACCTGAGCCCCGCGTGCTCCGGGAGCGGCAGGTCCAGCGGAAGCGGCACGAGACCCCTGATCTCGTGCAGCAGCAGCGCCGCCAGGGCGCCGTCGCGGCCGTGCGGGTCGTACCTCGGCGGCATGTCCACCGCCGACAGGAGCAGTGCCCGGAGCAGCGGCGAGACGTCCACGACCTGGCACGTCCGGGGGAACCACGGCACGGCCTCCGGCTCCACGTACAGGCTCCGGGTGCTGACCCCCGTCATGGAGACCCGGTGCCCGGTCCCCGCGGGGATGAGGACGGCGCGGTGGGGCGGAACCGTCCAGGAGCCGTCCGCCGTCTCCACCCGCATCACCCCCGTCGCCCCGTACAGGAACTGGACACGGCGGTGCCGGTGGAACTCCAGCACGTGGCCGGTGGGGTAGTCGGTGCCCAGGGCCAGGACGGGGCGGTCGATCCCGTCCACCTCGTCCACAGGGGTGTTCCGCACGCGGGCGAGTCTACCCGCGCTGTCCGTTCCGCGAAGGAACACGTCGTTCCGTCGAATGCCGGACAGCGCCCGCGCCCCTAGCGTGGAGCGGGTGATCGACCACGTCCTCCCCCTCCTCGCGTTCGGCGTCCTGACCGGCCTGACCACCGTGCTCTTCGGGTTCGGCGGCGGCTTCGTCACCGTGCCGGTCGTGTACGCGTTCGCCCAGGCGCAGAGCGGTCCGGGCGGCGACCCCATGCACGTCGCCGTCGCCACGTCGACCGCGGTCATGGTCGTGAACTCCCTCGGCGCGACCGTGGCCCAGTACCGGGCGGGCCGCCTCAGACGCGAGTACCTGTGGCCGCTGGTGCTCTACGTGGGCCTCGGGGCGCTCCTCGGCGCGGCCGGGGCCCTCGCCGTCGGCGACACCGTGCAGCGGTTCCTCTTCGCCGCCTACCTCGCCGTGACGATCGTGGACAGCGTGGTCCGGAAGGGCTTCCTCACGGGACCGGGCACCGAGCCGCGCGGCTTGGGGCCGGTCACCACCACGGTCGGCGGGGTCGGCATCGGCGCCGCGGCCGGCTGTCTGGGCGTGGGCGGCAGCGTGCTGACGGTCCCGCTCCTGCGCCGCCGGGGGCTGCCCATGGCCTACGCCACCGCGATGGCCAACCCGCTCAGCCTCCCGGTCGCCGTCGTCGGCACGGCCGTGTACGCCCTGGCGGGCGGCGCGGCCCCGGCGGGGGGCGCATCCGGGCAGGTCGGCTACGTGGACGCGGTGGCCGTCGCAGCGCTCCTGGCCGGGTCGCTGCCGACCATCGCCCTCGCGCGGCGGGTCGTGGGCCGCATCCCCGACCGCGTCCACGCGGTGGCCTACGTCGTGCTCCTGGCCGTGGCCCTGCTCGCGGTGCTCCTCGTCTGATCCGCGCCCGCCCCGGTCCCGGCGCCGGCGGGGGACCGGCCGGCCCCGGCCGCGTCGCGCCTCCCGACGGAGGCTCCGCCGCGGCCCGGACCACGCCGTGCGCCGCTCAGGGGGTCCGGTCGGCCGCCCGCCACTCCGGGGCGAGCACGGACCACACCTCCATGTCGTGCCGCTCGCCCCTGTACGGGTAGCTCTCCCGGAGCACGCCGTCCCTCGACATCCCGAGCCGGCGGGCCACGGCGATGCTGGCCGCGTTCCCCGAGGCGGCGTGCCACTCCACGCGGTGGATGCCGCGCTCCTCGAACGCCCAGTCGATGATCACGCGGCAGGCGCGGGTCACCAGCCCACGGCCCGCCGCCGACGGCTCCAGCCAGCAGCCGGCCTCGGCCACGCGGAATCTCATGTCGAACGTCCGGAAGAGCACCCCGCCGACCAGCTCGCCGCCGGTCCAGATGCCGTAGAGGCGCCCGGTGTCGTTGGCGGCCTTGTGGGCGTATCCCTGGAGGAACCTCCGGCTCGAATCCAGGTCCGTGACGGCGTCCGCCAGCCCGACGAAGCGGCCGATGAACTCCCGGCCCCGGTCCATGTGCTCCAGGAACTCCTCGGCCCGCCACGGCTCCAGCGGGCGCAGTTCCGAGCCCTCGTCGTCCAGGGAAATCGCGTACATCGTCGTCCTCCAGGTTCTCCGTCCGCGCGACGGGTGCGCGCGGAGCCGGGGTGGGATCGGGGCGGGGCGCGGCGGGGTCCGCGCGCGGACCGGGCGGCTCCCACGGGCGCGTCCGCGCATGCGGCGCGCGGGGCCGGGGGCGCTCATGCCGGGCGGGCCCCGCCGCTCCACCGCGTTCTCCCGGGGGCGGGTGCGCGGGGTGAGACCCGTACGGCGCTCGGCCCCGGGGCGGGCGGGAGCGGACGCCTCTCAGGCGCCGGGAGCCGCGCCGGCCGGGACCGCGTGGCGCAGGTCCGGGCGTTCGACCCCGCCCACGACGTCCTGGGAGCGGACGCTCCGTCCGGCCCTCCCGCCGCGGCTCCCAGGGGGTCCGGCCGGGGCCGTCGGGGGCACACCGTGCCCGGCCGGGCGCAACTCCGGGAGGAGCCCGTCCCATGCCCGCGAGCCCGGCCACGCCCCTGCCGCCAACACGAATTCCGCCATGGCCGGAACATAGCGAGGGGGCCCGACAGTCGGACGTCGGGCCCCCTCGTACGCGCGTCGTCCGCCTACAGGCGGTCGAGCAGCTGGGCGCAGCGGATCAGGCCCAGGTGCGAGTACGCCTGCGGGTGGTTCCCCAGGGCCCTCTCGGTGACCGGGTCGAACTCCTCCGGGATCAGCCCGGTCGGACCGGCGGCGTCCACGAGGTGCTTGAACAGCTCCTCGGCCTCGGCGCGCCGCCCGGTCAGCAGGTAGGCCTCGATGAGCCACGTGGTGCACAGGTGGAAGCCGCCCTCGCCGCCGGGCAGGCCGTCCTCGCGGTGGTACCGGTACACGGTCGGGCCGCTGCGCAGCTCCGCCTCGATCGCCGTCACGGTCGCCTGGAACCGCTCGTCGGCCGGGTCGATCAGCCCCGACAGGCCGATGTGCAGCGACGCCGCGTCGAGGTCGGTGCCGTCGTAGGCGGTCGTGAAGGACTCCGCCTCCTCGTTCCAGCCCTTCTCCAGCACCTCGGCCGCGATCTCGTCGCGCAGCCCGCGCCAGGAGGGATCCGCCTCGCGGCCGTACGAACCGGCCAGGGAGACGGCGCGGTCCAGCGTCACCCAGCACATCACCTTGGAGTACACGCGCTGGCGGGGCTCGTCCCGCTCCTCCCAGATGCCGTGGTCGGGCTCGAACCAGCGCCGGGCCACCGCCTCGGCCATCGCCCGCACCAGGTTCCAGTCCCGGTCCGCGAGGGTGCCGCGCACCGCCGACAGCCGCGTGATGAGCTCCACGACGGGGCCGAACACGTCCAGCTGCACCTGCCGGTCGGCGAGGTTGCCGATCCGGACCGGCCGCGATCCCGCGTAGCCGGACAGCGACTCGATGACCTCCTCCGGCCCCAGCGAGGTGCCGCGCAGCGAGTACAGGGGCGCGAGCAGTTCGGGGCTGGGCAGCGAGTCCACGACCCCGTGCACCCAGTCCAGGAAGCCCTCCGCCTCGGCGGTCGAGCCCAGGGACACCAGCGCCTGCACGGTCAGCGCGCCGTCGCGCAGCCAGCAGTACCGGTAGTCCCAGTTGCGGACGCCGCCGATCTCCTCCGGCAGCGACGTGGTCGCCGCGGCCATCACGCCGCCGGAGGGCGTGCACAGGCCGCGCAGCGTCAGGGCGGAGCGCGCCGACAGCTGCCGGGCGGTCTCGGGGAGGCTGAGGCCGTCGAGCCACGCGGACCAGTGCTCGCCGGACGTGCGCTGGAGCTCGGACTCGGGCAGCGTGCCCGGCACGAGCGAGTCGGTGCCGCAGCGCAGCTCCAGCACCACGGGGCTCTCCGAGCGGGGGTGCACGACCGCCCGGGCGATGTCGCCCGCGTCGTCCTGGTCGATCTCCCACTCGACGCCGGGGGAGTACAGCGCCATCGGGAAGTCGGCGCCCTCCACGAGGAGGCCGTTCTCCTGGACGGACATGCTCACCGGCGCCCTGCCGAAGTCGGGGCGGGGCGCGAACTCCACGGTGGCCGGGGTGACGCCGCTGATCACCCGGACCAGGTCGGTGCGGCCCCGGGGGGTGCCGTGCGCGAGGTAGTCGGTGACGTCCATCCGCGACCAGCGGGTGCGCACCGTCATGGTTCCGGGCAGGTAGCGCTGGCCGAGCGGGCGTCCGCCGTGGGCGGGCGCGATGGCGAACACACCCGCGGACCGTCCGCCCAGGACCTCGGCGAACAGGGCGTTGGAGTCGGGCTCGGGGTGGCAGAACCACAGCAGGCGCGCGTCCGGGCCGACCAGGGCGACGGAGGCCTGGTTGGACAGCATCGACATGCGCTCGATGGGCGTGGGCCGCTCGCCGAACACCCAGGAGCGGCGCTCGGCCGCGAGCGCGGACAGCAGGGACGCTGCGGCCGGGGTGTCGGCCACCCGGTGGGAGGCCACGGTGGGCTCCGCGCCGACCCGCACGCCCGCGTCGGCGCCGGTCAGCTGCATGAACACGGGCTCCTCGCCCTCGCCGCCCCCGATGTACAGGGTGGCGGTGGCCTCGACCTGCTCGCGGAGCAGGCCGAGGGCGGCGGCCTTGTCGGCCGGAGGGGCGCCGGGGCCGGTCTCCAGGCTGTCGGGCTCGATGGTGAGGTCGGTGTCGAACTCGGTGCCGTAGGCGCCCACCAGGCGGATCTCGGCGGGCAGCCGGGACAGGGCGGCGAGGTCGCGCAGGGGGCGGGCGGAGATGACCGCGCACACCGTGCCGGGCAGGTCGGCGAGGTCGCGCAGCGCGCGGACGGCCTCGGGGACGGGGCGGCGCCTGGCGGCGCCCGCGCCGTCGGAGGGGTCGAACGGGGCCAGGGCGCCGTCGTAGTCGCAGGCGACCAGGAGGCGTGAGGTTCTGGCCAGGGCTGAGACGCGTTGCCGGACGTCCACGGACATGCCTTCGGGGACGATGCCGCCCTCCGGCGTCTCCTGGGCCGTCTCCACCGCCTGGGTGAGCGTCACGCTGCCTCCTCCGTCGGTCCACGATGACCTGGGGAAATGGGTGAAATGTAGTGTTCCGCGAGCATGCTTCCGGTTCACACGTGACTGGTGTGATGAAGGTAGATCCGGGGCTTGTGGCGCGGGATGAACTTCAAGGGTCTTCAGCCGGATTTCAGGAACTTTCAGCCTGTGTGCGGGCAATCTGGTCATGCCAGTCGCAAAGATCCGCCCCTTGGGAAGTCAACGCGAGACTACCCGCGCCCCAAGGGTCTGCGCGCATGACGATTAAGTGGGGCAGGTCACAAATGTGTCACTCTGTCGTGCGGGACACCGCGCGACCGGGTCGCGCGCTCCCCCGATCAGCCGCCGCCACGGAGGAATCCGCCATGACCGACCCCCTCACCTGGGCCGCCGACGTGTACGACGTGCCATGGGACACGTTGGAGGACCTGGACGGGCCCGCGACCGGGATCCCGGGCCTGCTGGTCCAGGCGTTCGACCCCTCCCCGCAGGAGGCCGTCGACGCGGTCGAGGAGATCGCGGACCGCGTCGACACCACGGTGCGGCTGTGGGTCCCCGTCCCCGAACCCGACGTGCTCACCTCGTCCGTCCCCGCGCTGCTGCCCTTCCTCGTCCGGATCGCCTCCGACCGCGACCGCCCGGACGAGGCCCGTGTGGCCGCGCTGAACCTGGTGGCCGACCTGGCCGACCTCGCCCACAGGGTCCGGCCGGAGCACCTGGACGCCGCGTGGCCGGGGGCGTGGGCCGACCAGGGGCCGCGTGTCGAAGCCCTCCTCGGCGACCCCCACCCGTCCGTGCTCCTGCTCGCCGTGGACGCGCTCGCCCGCGAGCCCCGGACGGCGCCCCGCCTGCTCCGGGTGCTGCGCGACCGCTGGGAGGCCGTCGGGCACGGCGCGGACGGCGGGCACGGCGCGGACGGCGCGGACGGCGCACAGGACGCCTCCGGGGGCGCCGGAGCGCCCCCGCGGCGCGACCGCGCGGGTAGCGGGGCGGGGGAGGCGGCCGACCGGCGGACCCGCCTCCGGCTGCTGACCCGCGCCGTCCGGCTGCTGGGCTCCGCACCCGGGCCGACCCCGTCGGACGTCAGGTCCTGGCTCCTCGACCGCGGAAAGCGCGGGGACCTGGACGAGCGCATGGTGGTGGCGTTCGCGTCCCCGGCCCTCGTCCCGGAGGACCCCCTGCCCCTGGTCCTGGAGGGGATCGCCGGGGAGGGTGCCGGCCCCGCCGCCGGGAGGCCGCTGTGGCTGGAGGTCGCCGCCCTCGCCCCGGCGGGCGACGCCCTCCGGGTCAGGCACGGGCTCCGCCTCGTCGCGAGGGCCCTCGCCGGGGACCGGCAGGGCAGGGAGCGGATCGTCGACGCCCTGATCGGCCACCCGCGCGCCCCGGTGCGCCTCGGCGCCGTGCGGCTCGCACGCGACCTCGTCGCCGAGTACCGCTCGGCCGGGGAGCGGTGGGCGGGGCCGGCGGGCGCGCTGCTCGACGATCCCGACCCCGGCGTCCGCACCTGGAGCCTCCAGCTCCTGGCCGTGGCCGGTGGTGCGGCCGGCCCCTGCGCGGACCGCCTGGCCGCGCTCGCCGAGGCGGACGGGGAGGGCTCCGACACGGCACTGCTCACCCTCGCACTCGTCGGCGACGCCCGCGCCGCCACGCTGCTCCTGGCGCGCGCCGACCGGCCCCGCTTCGGGTTCGGCCGGGGCGGACCCCACCACACCTCCGGGCCCGGCCCGGAGGACGTCCTCGGCCGGCTCCCGGCGCACGCGGACGTCCTGCTGCCGCACCTGCGCGAGCGGCTCCGCGGCGGGGACGCGGACACGGAGGTCCTGCTCCGCTCCCTGGCGGGGTGGGGGCCGGCCGCGGCGCCGCTGGCCGACGACGTGGCCGCCCTCCTCGACGACCGCGCGCTCGCCGGAGCGGCCCTGCGGGTGCTGGCCGGGATCGGTCCGGCCGCCGCCGCCCACGCCGACCGGGTCCGGGCCTCGGGCGGGGTGGAGGCGGCGCACGCCCACCACCGGATCACGGGCGACGCGGGAACCGCCCTCGACCTTCTCGGGCCCCCGAGCCGGCAGCTCGTGCGGGACGAGCGGGTCCAGGTGCTCCTGGACGGGATCGGCCCTCCGGCGGACCGCTTCGCCCCCCACCTGCGCGAACACCTGGAGGACCACCTGGCATCGGGCTGCCTGAGGGAGACGCGCGCCCTGAGCGCACTGTGGAGCACCACCGGGGACACCCCGCTCGTCCTCCGGTGCCTGCTCTCCCCGCGCAACCGTGTCCTGACCACGTGGGCGGCCACCCGCGTCGGCCCTCCGGCGGTGCGGCTGCTGGGCCGGATCGGGCCGGACGCGGCCGAGGCCCTGCCGCCGCTGCGCGCGCTCCGGGACTCCGGGCGCAGTGCGCTGCCGAGCTGGACCGACGCGAGCTGGCGCGACGCCCTGAGGGACCGGCGGCTCGTGGACGACGTGCGGGAGGCGATCGGGCGGATCGGGGCCGGGTGACCGGCGCGGGGACGCGGCGGGACCGCCCCGCCGCGCCCCCGGATCCCCGTGCGGTCCCGCCGGGGGCGCGCGGCGGACCCGGACACGTGAGCGGGCCCGCCGCGGCTGCGGCGGGCCCGGTGGACGGAGCGGTCGGGGAGGGGTCAGCCGGTCTTCCCGGGCTTGCGCAGGTGGTGCACCCACGCGGGCGGGACGTTCGCGAACACCTTGTCGGAGCGGATGCCGTACCGGTCGATCCAGTCCTGGACCAGCCAGCTCGTGCGGGCCTGGCGGAGGTAGTCCTCGCGCCGGGCGATGACCGCCTTGACCTCCTTCGTGTACAGGTAGCCGTAGAAGGAGAGGGTGCCGCCCGGTTCGAGGACCTCGAAGTAGTAGTCGAGGATGTCCCGGACCGCGTCCGCCGTGAAGTTGGCGAAGGGCAGGCCCGACACGATCACGTCGTACCTGCGGTCCCTCCCCATGTCGTTGACGAGCTTGGCGTGCACCGTCGCGGAGTCGGCGACCGGCGACATGGCCGGGTCGCTCCTCAGCAGCTCCTCGACATGGGCGGCGAACTCGGGGTTGGACTCGACCAGGTCCAGGGTGTCGCCGGGGATCATCGCGGCCGCGATGCCCCGGCTGATCGCGCCGGTCCCGGCGCCCGCCTCCAGGATGCGCACGGGCTTGTCGGGGACGGGGCGGCTGCGGACGTACTCCGCCATCGAGTGCGCCAGCGCGGCACTGCTGGGAAGGATGGAACCGGTCGCGTGGAACGTGCGTAGCGCTTGGCTGAAGAACAGCCTGGTGTCGCGCAGGCGCTCCTCCAGCCTGAGAGAGGAAAGTGGTCCGGCGGGGCTCTGGATCTCGGACATACCCGAACGCTAACGCCTCCGGCCCCCCGAGGGGGAGGCGACGCGACCGCCTTCCGGCGGAATACCAGGTCAGGGCGGGGTGTGCAGAACCACACCGGGAAATCGGGAACCCCCCGGCCTCTCGTCCCGCACGTGCGCGCGCGACCCGGACCGCGCCCCGGCCCCCCGCGCGGCAACGCCCTACCCTGGGGATATGAGCGAACCGGCGAAGTCCCCCGAGCCCCCCGCCCGCACCCGGACCGCCCTGGTGACCGGAGCCTCCACCGGCATCGGGGAGGAGTACGCCCGCAGGCTGGCCGAACGCGGCTACTCCCTCGTCCTGGTGGCCAGGCGCGGGGACGTCCTCGACGCGCTCGCCGAGGAGATCGCCGACCGCTACGGCGTGGACGTCCGGCCGCTCGCCGCCGACCTCGGCACCGACGAGGGGCTCGCCCCCGTCGTCGAGCGGCTCCGGGCCGACGGCAGCGGAGCCGAGCCCCCCGTCGACCTGCTGGTCAACAACGCCGGGCGCGGGGACGGCGGGACCTTCGCCGAGCAGGAGCCCGACGAGATCGACTCCATGCTCGACCTCAACGTGCGCGCCGTCCTCCACCTGGCCCGCGCGGTCCTGCCGGTGCAGATCGCCCGCCGCGAGGCCGGCGACACCCGGACCAGGCTCGGCGTCATCAACGTGTCCTCCCTCGCGGGCGAGATCGCCGCGAACCCCGGCGGCTCCGTCTACGGCGCGGGCAAGAAGTTCGTCACCCTGTGGAGCGAGAGCGTCGCGGCCGAGGTCTCACGGCACGACGTGCACGTCACCGTCGTCCTGCCGGGCTTCGTCCGCACCGACATGACCCTGGGCGTCCAGAAGAGCGGTCTGCCCGCGTTCGCGTTCGTCCCCAAGGACCAGGTCGTCCGCGAGTCGCTCGTCGCCTGGGCGGCGGGCCGACCCAGCGTGGTCCCCGGCGGGCAGTACAAGGCCGCGAGCGGCATCCTCCGGCTCCTGCCCAGAACGCTCGTACGCGCCACCGCCCGCCGCGTCTGGTGAGGAGGCTGCGGGGCGGGCGGAGGGCGGTGTGGCGAAAACCGCCGCCCACATGCTGAGACATCCCCGGGCCGGTGCGGCGCCGGGCCTCCGGAGCGCCTACCCTGGTACCGCATCTGTCGGTCGAGGAAAGACACCATGAAGACCTTCGAAGAGCTGTTCGCCGAGCTGTCCGAGAAGGCGCGCTCCCGCCCCGAGGGGTCCGGGACCGTCGCCCAGCTCGACGCCGGCGTCCATGCCATCGGCAAGAAGGTCGTCGAGGAGGCCGCAGAGGTCTGGATGGCCGCCGAGTACGAATCGGACGAGCAGGCCGCCGAAGAGATCTCCCAGCTCCTCTACCACCTCCAGGTTCTGATGCTGGCCCGTGGCCTGCGGCTCGAGGACGTCTACAAGCATCTGTAGGTCGGTCCTCGCGCCCGCCGCGGCGCGTACCGGCCCGGACGTCTCCTCACCCGTACGCACAGCCCACAGAAAGCCATGAACATGCCCGACATGTTGAGAATCGCCGTGCCCAACAAGGGCCAGCTCTCCGAACCCGCCGTCGAGATGCTCCGCGAGGCCGGGTACCGGCAGCGCAAGAGCAGCCGCGACCTGGTCATGGTCGACCCGGAGAACGACACCGAGTTCTTCTTCCTGCGACCCAAGGACATCGCCGTCTACGTCGGCGAGGGCATCCTCCAGGCCGGGATCACCGGCCGCGACATGCTGCTGGACTCCGGCGCGCCCGTGGACGAGGTCCTGGCGCTGGGCTTCGGCGGCTCCACGTTCCGGTTCGCCGCCCCCAACGGCGCGGGCATGACGCTGGCCGACCTCAACGGCAAGCGCATCGCGACCTCCTTCGACGAGCTGCTGCGCGCCCACCTCGCGGAGAAGGGCGTCGACGCCCGCGTCATCCACCTGGACGGTGCGGTCGAGAGCTCCGTCCAGCTGGGCGTGGCGGACGCCGTCGCGGACGTGGTCTCCACCGGGACCACCCTGCGCCAGGCCGGCATGGAGACCTTCGGCGAGCCGATCCTGGTGTCCGAGGCTGTCGTCATCCGGCCGACCGGCGCCGGGGACGACCCCAAGATCGAGACGCTGATCCGCCGCCTGAAGGGCGTCCTGGTCGCCCGCGACTACGTGATGATGGACTACGACGTGCACGCCGAGCACCTGGAGGCCGCGGTCGCGCTCACCCCGGGCATGGAGGGGCCGACGGTCTCCCCGCTGCACCGGGAGGGCTGGGTCGCCGTCCGGTCGATGGTGCCGCGCAAGGCCGCCCAGCAGATCATGGACGACCTGTGGACGCTCGGCGCCCG
The DNA here is from genome assembly GCF_040613895.1 of Nocardiopsis sp. NPDC006198. Lineage (NCBI taxonomy): Bacteria > Bacillati > Actinomycetota > Actinomycetes > Streptosporangiales > Nocardiopsidaceae > Nocardiopsis > Nocardiopsis sp. NPDC006198. The sequence continues at coordinate 41,046 of NZ_JBEXSY010000030.1, forward strand.
CGCCATCCTGGTCACCGACATATACGCCTGCCGGCTCTGACCCCTCCGGCGGCACACGCCTGACACGGGCCCCGCGACGACCGTCGCGGGGCCCGGACCCCTGAGCGGCGGCGGGGCGCCGCGCGGGCGCGACGGTGGAGGCCGCCGAGTCTGCTTGACGGTGGTCTGTGTCAGGATGCCCGAATGATCGAAGACTTCCGCGGTGCCGTCAGCGCCGTGGCCGAAGCCGCCGAGAACCAGCCCTCCCAGCTGCGCGCCGCCGTCAGCGCGGTCTTCCGACTGGCCGACCGGGTTCCCGCCGACGCCCGGGTCGAGGGCCTCGCCGCGCTGACCGGGACCCTGCGCGCCCACCAGTGGTCGGCGGGCGTCGCCGCCGACATCGCCCTGCTCTGCGGGGCGCTGGTGGAGAGCGGCGTCCCCGCCGGGCCCGCCGGGGTCGAGGTCATGCGCCAGCTCGCCGAGTACGGCAAGCTGGCAGGGGTCTTCCTGCACGTGTGGCAGAAGACCGGGGACGACGCCCCGCCCCACCCCAGTGAGGTCGGCGAGGCCTCGGAGGAGCGCGTCACGCCCGAGCTCGAACAGCTGGCGCCCCTCGCCACCACCGGCTGGTGGGTGTCGCACCGCTACGGCCTGGCCGCCAAGACGATGCTGTGCGACCCCGGCGTGCGCGCCGCCCTGCGCGAGGACCCCCGGACGCTGGGGGAGCTGGTCGTCATCGCCGGGCAGCTGGGTCCGCACGTCGAGGAGTACGGCGAGATCGCCGAACTGCTGCGCATGGCCGAGGCCGACCGCATGGTGGTCCTCCACCGGCAGTCCGCCCGCGTCTTCCGGGTCCGGTTCGACGGGGTCTCGGACAACTTCCAGCTGCACACCCTGCTGGAGGACGCGCTGGTCGGGGACCGGGGGCTCGCCGTCCCCGGGCGCCGCCCGCTCCCGGAGTGGGTGGCCTCCGCCACCGACCTCCGTGACGACCCGCGCACGTCGATCGTCGAGGGCCAGTGGGACCTGGTCGGTGTCGGCGGTACCTGGGTCGACCGCGAGGCGGCCCCGGGCGCGGTCCCCGTCGTGGACGGCGAGCGCGCCGTGGTGCTGGAGCCGATCTCGCTCCCGCACAGCTGGCGGACCGGCCGCCGCCACCCGCACATCGACGGCTGGCTGCGGGTCGAGGAGGAGCTGTCCCCGGAGGAGGGGGCGGAGTGGTGGAACCGGGCCCACCCGCCCGGCGCAGTGGTGCACCCGATGCTCCCCGCCCCGCCGCCCGTGCCCGAACCGGGGCCGGGGGCCCCGCCGGCCCCGGCGGAGCCGTGGGGCGTGCCCCAGGCGTACCGGCACGACTTCGTGCCCCCGCCCCTCCCGGACCACGGGGGGTCCGACCGCGCACCGGGGGCCGGGTCCCCGGACACGGCCGCCCCGGCCCGCGTCGCGCGGCACTCGCGGGACGACGGGCGGGGGGAGGCCGAGCCCACGGACGAGCGCACGGTTCCCGCCCCGCACGGGTCCTGGGGGGAGCCGCCGGCCGACAGCGGGGGCGCCCCGGGGCACGGGGCCCCCGGCGCCGCGTCCGGTCACCGGGCCGGGGCGCCGGAGCCGTGGGACGCGCCTGTGCCGCCGGAGACCTGGGACGCGCCGGCGGACGAGCGCACGGTCCCCGCCCCGCACGGGTCCTGGGAGGACCCCCGGGGGCCCGGTGAGGACTTCGCGGGGGAGTCCGCGGAGTCCGTTCCGCCGCCTCCGCCGGGCGCGGGACCCGGGGACCGGAGCGCCCGCCCGGTCCCCGCGCACGCGGCGACCACGCCCCCGGGCGCCGTCCACATGGACCCGCTCCCCGAGGGCGTCTCGGACAGCTCCGGCTGGGGTCCCTCCTGGAAGGACTGACCCCGGCGCCCGCGGGTCCTCAGCCCCGCGGGCCGTCGGCCCGGTGAGGGGCCGGCCGTGACTGGAGCGCGGCCCAGATCAACGGGATCTGGAGCGGCACCCGCCCCCAGGCGACCAGCTTGCCGTCTGCGGGGCCGGGCAGCCTGCCCGACCCCGCGTCCAGGGCCATGCGCACGTTGGCGGGCCACACGGCGAGCAGCAGCGCGGCGCTCGCCGGACCGGCCCACCGCCTGCGCGTGAGCAGGCCCGCCCCGCAGACCAGCTCGGCGGCGCCGCTGCCGTACACCCACGCCTCCGGCTTCGGCAGGCTGCGGGGCATGATCGCCCGGAAGGGCCCGGGCGCGGCGAAGTGCAGTACGCCCGACGCCACGAACAGGCCGCCGAGCGCGTACGGGGCGGCTCCGCGCACCTTGGACAGCAGGCCGCCGGTCCGCTTCGAGGGGGTCATGGTCTCTCCTTCTGGGCCGGGGGTCCGCGCCGGTCAGCCTCAAACTACTCGCTGGTAGCCTCCGGGGCCCGCTCCGCCCCGGGGCCGCGTGCGACCGGCGGGGCCCGGTCCGCCCCACCGCCCGGATCCCGGCCGCGCCGGTGCGGACCCTCCCCCGACGCCGAGGGCCCCGGAACCCGAAGGGGGTTCCGGGGCCCTCACGGGACCGGCGCCTCAGCAGCAGCGCGCACCGGGGTCGGTGTCGCCCTTGTCCGTGTGGTGGCGCCAGAAGACGCGCTCGGTCATCGGCTCCTCGCCCGGGTGCTCCCGGGCGTGGTGCTCCAGGTAGATCTCGTAGGCCCTCGCGCCCACGACGCCCCGGGCGATCTGCCACGCCTCCCGGAGGCCGCGCGCCAGGTTCGCCCCGAACTCCGGGCGTGCCCGCATGCCCTACTCCTTCTCCGCTTCCGGGGACCCGCCCCCGGCTTCCCCGTCCGTCCCCCGCGCGCCCTCGGCGCCCACGGCGGCGAGCCGCTCGGAGAACTCCTTCTCCGCCCTGGTGGGGACGAGACCGGACGGCGCCCAGATCTTCGACTCCTCGTAGGGAGCCTCGGTGAGGGGCAGCGTACCGTCGGGGGCCCGCAGCGCCTTGATCCACACCCGGACCGAGTCGACCAGGATGATGACGATCAGCAGCGCGAACAGGGCCGACAGGACGCCGTCCACGGTCGTGTTCACCACGACCTGGCGCATCGCCTCCTCCCCCTGGATGGCGCCGACGCTCGTCTCGCCGTTGGCGAGGGCGTCGGAGAACTGCCGGCGCTGGGCGAAGAAGCCGATCTTCGGGTCGGCCGAGAACACCTTCTGGTAGCTGGCGGTCAGCGTGACCACCGCGTCCCACGCCAGCGGCACCAGCGTCACCCACGCGTACTTGGCGCGGCCCGACTTGATCAGCAGCGTCGTGCACACCGCCAGGGCGACCGCCGCCAGCAGCTGGTTGGCGATGCCGAACAGCGGGAACAGCTGGTTGATGCCGCCGAGCGGGTCGTTGACGCCCGCCCACAGGAAGTAGCCCCACGCGGCCACGATCACCGCGCTGCAGAACCACGCCCCGGGCTTCCAGCTCGGGTCGCGCATGGGCTTGTACACGTTGCCCAGGGTGTCCTGGAGCATGAAGCGGCCCACCCGGGTGCCGGCGTCCACGGTGGTGAGGATGAACAGCGCCTCGAACATGACCGCGAAGTGGTACCAGAACGCCATCATGGCGTCCCCGCCGAACACCTCCGAGAAGATGTACGCGGCGCCGAGGGCGAACGTCGGCGCACCGCCGGTGCGCGCGAGGATCGAGTCCTCCTCGATCAGGTCGGCCGTGTGCTGGAGCGTCGCGGCGTCGATGGTGAAGCCGAGCTGGCTCACCGCCTGCGCGGCGCTCTCCACGCTGTCGCCCAGGGCGGTCGCGGGCATGTTCATCGAGAAGTACACGCCCGGGTCGATGATGCAGGCCGCGATCAGGGCCATGATCGCCACGAACGACTCGGTCAGCATCGAGCCGTAGCCGATCATCCTGACCTGGCCCTCCTTCTCGATGAGCTTCGGGGTGGTCCCCGACGAGATGAGGGCGTGGAAGCCGGACAGGGCGCCGCAGGCGATGGTGATGAACACGAACGGGAACAGCGAACCGGCGAACACCGGGCCCTGGCCGTTGAACGCGAACTCGGTGAACTGCGGGAGCTGGAGCTTCGGCATCGCCACGAGGATCGACACCGCGAGCAGCACGACCACGCCGACCTTCATGAAGGTCGACAGGTAGTCGCGCGGGGCCAGCAGCAGCCACACCGGCAGGACCGAGGCGACGAAGCCGTAGACGATCAGGCCGAAGGTCAGCTCGTTCGGCGTGAACAGGAAGACCTCGCGCAGCACCGCGTGCTCGGCCACCCAGCCGCCGCCGACGATGGAGAGCAGGAGCAGCACCACGCCGATGGCGGAGGTCTCCATGACCTTGCCCGGCCGCAGATAGCGGAGGTACACCCCCATGAACAGGGCGATCGGGATCGTCATGATCAAGGAGAACGAGCCCCACGGGGATTCCGCGAGCGCGTTGACCACGACCATGGCGAGCACGGCGAGCAGGATGACCATGATCGCCATGACGGCGACCAGCGCGGCGATGCCGCCGACCGGGCCGATCTCCTCGCGGGCCATCTGGCCGAGCGAGCGGCCGTTGCGCCGGGTGGAGAAGAACAGCACCACCATGTCCTGCACGGCGCCGGCGAAGATGACGCCGAGGATGATCCAGATCGTGCCCGGCAGGTAGCCCATCTGGGCGGCCAGGACGGGGCCGACCAGGGGACCGGCGCCCGCGATGGCCGCGAAGTGGTGGCCGAACAGGACCCGGCGGTCGGTCGGGTGGAAGTCCGCCCCGTTGTTGAGGCGCTCCGCGGGGGTGGCCCGGGTGTCGTCGGTCAGCAGCACCTTGTACTGGATGAACCGCGCGTAGAACCGGTACCCGATCGCGTAGGACGAGAGCGCGGCGAAGATCAGCCAGGCGGCCGAGATCTCCTCGCCGCGGTTGATCGCGATGACGCCCCACGCGAGTGCTCCCACCAGGGCGACGGCGATCCAGAGGGCGATGCTCCGGGGTGTCCATTTCGGCTTGGGCGGCTGCGCCGCCTGCCTACTGATCGGAACAGAGGACATCCGATCATTCTCCTCTTCTCGCTGGCAACCACCAGGGAGGATCCGGTGGTCTGGTAGCGACCATCGTGCCCAGGGGAGGCGTTGTAGCCGGCGTCACAAAGACACCGATTGGATCACGGATTCAACACCCGGGGAACTTTCCCGTAACACGTGTTTCCGGGTGTCCGGGGCCTTCGCCGGTGCGGAGGAGTACGGCGGTGCGGGGCGGCACGGGCACAATGTGGAGATGAACCAGCGAATCCCGGACACCGCCCCCTCCACGGACTTCTCCGCACTGGAAGACGGTGCCGTCACCCTCGCGAGGGTGACCGGCGAGACCGGGGGCGACCTCGTGCTCCGCCGCGTGGGGGCCCACTACGAGATCTACAGCAACGGGGTGTTCCTCATGGACACCCGCGACGGCACCTCCGAGAGGGAGATGGTGCGCGCCGGCCTGGCGGCCCTCCCGGACGGCCGCTCCCGTGCCCGCGTCCTCATCGGGGGGCTGGGCGTGGGCTTCTCGGCGAGGGAGGCCCTGGAGAACCCCAAGGTGTCGCTCGTGGACGTCGTCGAACTCGAACCCCAGGTGATCGCCTGGCACGACGGCGAACTGGGGGAGGCCGCCGAGTACGTCCACCGGGACCCGCGGTGCCGCGTGCACAACGCCGACATCGTGGCGTGGCTGGCGGCGGCGTCGGCGAAGGAGAAGCCTCCCCGCTACGACGTGATCTGCCTGGACACCGACAACGGACCCGACTGGACGGTGGTCGAGAACAACAACCGCCTCTACGAGGCGGCGGGACTGGAGCAGCTCGCCCGCCTGATGGCGCCCGGCGGGGTCCTGGCCTTCTGGAGCGCCAACGAGGTGGAGAGCTTCGAGGTCCTGCTGCGCGGGCACTTCGCGGAGGTCGAGGTCATGGAGGTGACGGTCTCGCACAGCGTGCCGGACGTGGTCTACCTGGTCAGCGGGCCCAAGGCCCCGTGACCGGTCCGCCGGGGGCCGGCCCGGCCGCGCCGGCCCCCGGCGGTGGGCGGGCTCAGGCCCTGTTCCGCGCCATGTAGCGGGCGAACTCCTCCAGGGAGATGCGGGAGTCGCCGTCGCCGTCCATGGAGCGGACCACCTCGGCGGCCTGCTCCTCGGTGCACTCGTCGCCGAGGTTGTGCATGAGCGACGCCAGCTCCTGGGCGGAGATGCGCCCGTCGCCGTCGGTGTCGACGAGGGCGAACGTGGCCGCGTACTCGGTGGTGGGCATCTGTGGCTCCAGGGGTCGGGGTGTGTTCGGCGAAAGGCTACCGGGGGCCCGGCGCTCCGGGGAAGCGCCGGACGCCCCGGACACGGGAAGGGGCCGCGCACACCGGCGCGGCCCCTGGATCCCTGCTCCCCGGCGTCTTCCTACCGGGAGCCCACGGACGCCCGCGAGCCGATCCACCGCGCGACGATGGTGAACAGCACGACCAGGACGAACAGGCACAGGGCCGCGCCCCAGGCGCGGTCGACGCCGGCCTCGAACGGCTGGGCGGCGCCCCGGTACAGCTGCATCGGCACGGCGCCCTGCGGCGAGCCCTGCATGGCCGTGACGATCAGGCCCGAGCCGAAGGCCGTCAGCAGCAGCGGAGCCGTCTCGCCGATGCCGCGGGCGATCGCCAGCATCGAGCCGGTGGTCAGGCCGGGCGCGGCGGCGGGCAGCACCGTGTGCACGATGGTCTGCCACTTGCGCGCGCCGAGGCCGTAGCTGGCGTTGCGGAGCTCGTTGGGCACCAGGCGGAGCATCTCCTCCGCCGAGCGCGTCACGATCGGCAGCATCATCACCGCGATCGCCACGGCGCCCACGAACGTGCCGAAGCCCATCCCGCCCCAGCCGATCACCAGAAGGCCGTACACGAAGAGGCCGACGAAGATCGAGGGGATGCCCGTCATCACGTCGGTGAAGAAGCGGATCGAGGAGGTCAGCCTGTTCGGGCCGTACTCCACGATGTACACCGCCGTCGCGATGCCGAACGGGATCGACATCAGGACCGCCAGCGCCATGATGTACAGCGTGCCGACGAAACCGGCCGCGTAGCCGCCGCCCTCGCGGCGGGGCGGGGGCTCGGTCTGGGTGAAGAAGTCCAGGTTGACCACGCCGATGCCGCGCCGGGTGACCTCGAAGATGATGAGGACCAGCGGGATCATGGCGAGGACCATCGCGGCGGTCAGGACCACCGTCGCGGAGCGGTTCTTGAACCTGCGGAACCCGGAGCCGGGGGGACGCTGGCTCAGCGGGGCGGGCCGTGCGGCCGGAGGGGTGGTGGTCGTGGTGCTCATACGGCGGCGTCTCCCGTGAACTGTCCCAGGCGCCACACGATGACGCGGGCCAGGATGTTGACGATCATCGTGACGAGGAACAGGGCGACACCGATCGCCATCAGCCCGGTCCTGGTCTCCGGCGAGGACTCGCCGAAGGTCGCGGCGATGTGCGACGCCATGCTGCTGCCGGTGCCGAACAGGCTCGCGCCCCATCCCTGGGACCCGCCGATCAGCATCAGCACGGCGATGGTCTCGCCCAGGGCTCGGCCCAGGCCCAGCATCGCGGCGGCCACGATGCCCGAGAAGCTGGCGGGCAGGACCACCTTGGTGATGACCTCCCACCGGGTCGACCCCAGCGCGTAGGCCGCCATCTGCTGCTCCAGCGGCTGGACGGCGACGACCTCGCGGATGATGGCGGTCATGATCGGCAGGATCATGATGGCGAGGACGATGCCGGCGGGCAGGTAGCCGACGCCGCGCACCGGGCCCTCGAAGAGGAAGAACCAGCCCATCGCGCCTTCGAGCCATTCGAAGAACGGCCGCATGACGTTGGGCAGGAACCAGTGCAGGCCCCACAGGCCGAAGATGACGCTGGGCACCGCGGCGAGCAGCTCGACCGTGTAGGAGAGCGGCTTGGCGATGCGGCGCGGCGCCAGGTGGGTGAGGTAGACGGCGACCATGATCGACAGCGGCAGCGCGATGGCGATCGCGATCACCGACGTGATCAGGGTGCCGTAGATGAACGGCCAGGCGCCGTAGGTGCCGGTGATCTCCGTGCGGGAGCCGCCGGCCGTCCACTCCTCCCCGATGAGGAAGCCGAAGAACCCCTCCTTCGCGAAGACGGGCCAGGCCTCGGTCGTGGTCCGGATGACCATCAGCGCCAGGATGACCAGCACGATGGTGCCGCAGGCCGCGACGACCCACTTGAAGATCGGGTCTGCCAGGCGCCCCTTGCCGGACGTGAGCGTCCCCCGCCGGGGGGCCTCGGGGGCCTGCGGGGCCTCGGGGGCCTCGGTGGACATGTGCTTCTCCTCTGTGGCTTTCGTGGGAGTGGAGAGCGGCCCGCCCCGGCGCCTCGGGACGGAGGGGATGGGGCGGGGCCGGGGTAACGGGTACCCCGGCCCCGCTGGAGGGTTACTCCGTCGCTTCGGCGTCCTCTTCGGCGCCGGTGTCAGCGTCGGCGTCGCCGCCGCCGTTCTCGGAGTTGGTCTTCTCCAGCTCGGTGATGACGCGCTCGGTCAGCTCCTCGTTGAGCGGGGCGTAGCCCAGCTCGCCGGCCAGGTCCTGGGCGCCCTGGTCGGTCAGGGCCCAGGTCCAGAAGTCGATGATCGCGTCGGCGTTGGCCTGGTCGTAGCCGCAGGTGTAGGTGAAGATCCAGTTGGATCCGGCGATCGGGTAGCCCTCGCCGCCGATGTTGTCGATCGAGAACTGGAAGTTGTCCGGGATCTCGGCCTCGCCGGTGGCGGCGATCGTCGACTCCAGGGTCGGCTCGATCGGGGTGCCGTCCTCGTTGACGATGTGGGCGACGGCCAGGTCGGCCTCCTGGGCGAAGGACTGGTTCACGTAGCCCAGGCCGCCCGGGTTCTGGGTGATGCCCTGCGCGACGCCGTCGTTCTGCTGGCCGCCGACCAGGCCGTCGGCCCAGTCCAGCTCCTTGCCCTCGCCGTACTCGTCCGCCCACGACTCGACCTCGGTGGTCAGGTAGTGCGAGAACACGTAGGTGGTGCCGGAGCTGTCGGAGCGGTGGACCGGGATGATCTCGTCGCTCGGCAGGTCCATGTCCGGGTTGAGCTCGGCGATCGCCGGGTCGTCGAACGTGGTGATCTCGGTGGAGTAGATCCCCGCGAGGGTCTCCGCGTCCAGGACGAGGCCGTCCAGGTCGGGGTTGCTCAGGGCGATGACGACCGCGCCGAACACGACGGGGAACTGCACGGCCTCACAGCCGCGGGCCTCGGCGGCGGCCGCGAGGTCGTCCTCGCCCAGGAACTCCTCGGAGGAGCCGAAGTCGACGGTCTGCTCCAGGAACTGCTCGACGCCCGCACCGGAGCCGACGCTCTGGTAGTTGACGCTGACCCCGGGCTGCACGCCGTTGGAGTACTCGTAGATCCAGTCCTGGAACAGGGGGTCGGGGAAGCTGGCACCGGCGCCGGTCAGCTGCGCGCTGAGATCGCCGCCGCCACCACCGTCTGCACCGTCGCCTGCCGCGTCGCCGCCGCCACCGCACGCCGTGGCGAGCAGGGGGATGGCTGCCAGGACGGCGAGCTTGGAACGCCCGTTGCGCATGTCGTAGTTCTCCTCGTTGAATCACCGCTGTCGGGGCTGACGTAAAACGACAGTAAGCGTGCAGAAAGTCGCGCTGACATCGAAATGGAGGCCGGTTGGTAGAAGGCGGGTGAATGCGAAGTGAATGGGGGTAACCGTTTAATAACGGCGGGGCGTTTCCGTGGTTGTCGACTTCTGTCATGCGCCCGGGACTCACGGTGATGACCTGCGGGTATGCCGACTCCTGTGCGGGTTTCGCCGTGACCGACCGGCAAGGAAGGTGACGTGTCCGGTTGCCCTTCGGTTCACCTTCGCGTGTGTCGATCGGCGAAGTGACGCCTACATGAACAATGGGTCGCTCCGGCGCCTGCTGGAGGACCCTGGATGTTCGTCGGTAGCTTTTTGTATGTGGTCAGCCACCATTCGCGGTATCGAGACGGTAGCCGATTCCGCGCACCGTGTGGATGAACCGGGGCTGGGCCTCGGAGTCGCCCAGCTTGTGTCTCAGGCGGCGGATGTGTACGGCGATCGTGTTGTTCACCGGAGGCAGGGGCTTGTGCCACACCTCGGTCCACAGCTCCTCGCGGCTGACCACCCGCCCGTTGTTGCGCAGCAGGAAGTCCATGATCCCGAACTCACGCAGGGCCAGGTTGACCGGGTTGCCGTCCACGAACAGCCGGTGTCCCAGGGCGTCGAGCTCCAGCGCCCCCGAACGGAGCGCGGACGGCGACGCCCCGCTGTCCGGTCCGCCCCCGTCCGCGCCGGGGAGCGAACCGCGCAGCAGGGCCGCCAGTTCCGGGATCCGGTAGGGGCGGCTCACGCACGCCGTCGCGCCGGCCGCCAGCGCCCTCATCGCCCGCTGGGAGTCGCCCGGCCCCACCCCGATGAGTATCGGGATCTCGGTCGCCCGGCGGGTGACCCGCACCAGCGTCTCCAGGTCCACCTCGGGCGGGTTCGCACTGGTCACCAGCGTGTCCGGACGCATCATTCCCACCCGCAGCAGCGCCTCCGCGCCGTCCACGCACACCGTGATGTCCACGTCGTGGCCGCTCAGCGACAGCACCAGCTGGTGGGACTGCTCCGACTCCGGTTCGACCAGCAGGACCCGCAGCGGGCCCTCCCACCGCTCCGGGCGCTCGACCGGGTCCGCGTCGCCCAGGGCGCCCGGGGTGGGAGAGGGGACGGACGCGGAGGGCGTGAGCGCGGGCATGGGGGTCCACTTCGTCGAAGGTGCGGGAGAGGGGCGGCCCCGTCGCGGCCGGTCCGGCCGACCGTCCCGTCGCCGGCCGCCCGGGCCGATCGGCCGAGGCGGCCCGCCATCGCCGGTCGCCCGGGTGGGACCGCAGGACCGCAGGGCCGATCGGCCGAGGCGGCCCACCATCGCTGGTCGCCCCGGTGGGGCCGCAGAGCTAGGGCTGATCAGCCGAGGCGGCCCACCATCGCTGGTCGCCCGGGTGGGGACGGCTGGGGCCGATTAGCCGAAGCGACCCGCCATCGCTGGCCGCCCGGGTGGGGACGGCTGGGGCCGATCAGCCGAAGCGGCCAGCGATATAGTCCTCGGTCCTCTGGTCGGACGGCTTGCTGAAGATCGTGGTGGTCTCGTCGTACTCGACGAGGCTGCCGTAGCGGTCGCCCGCGTCGTCCACCCCGGCGGTGAAGAACGCGGTCCGGTCGGACACGCGCGCGGCCTGCTGCATGTTGTGGGTCACGATGACGATGGTGTACTCGCTGGCCAGCTGGTACATCAGGTCCTCGATCTTGAGGGTCGCGATGGGGTCGAGCGCGGAGCACGGCTCGTCCATCAGGATCACCTCGGGGTTCACCGCGATCGTGCGCGCGATGCACAGGCGCTGCTGCTGGCCGCCGGAGAGGGCGAACGCGCTCTCCTTGAGCTTGTCCTTGACCTCGTCCCACAGGGCGGCCTTGGTCAGCGTCTCCTCGACCAGGTCGTCCATGTTGCCGCGGGCGCCGTTGATGCGCGGGCCGTAGGCCACGTTGTCGTAGATCGACTTCGGGAACGGGTTGGGCTTCTGGAAGACCATGCCGATCCGGCGGCGCACCTCGATCGGGTCGACCTCCGAGGCGTACAGGTCCTCGCCGTGGTAGGTCACCCGCCCCTCGATGCGGGCGCCGGGGATGAGGTCGTTCATCCGGTTGAGGGTCCGCAGGACGGTGCTCTTGCCGCAGCCGGACGGGCCGATCATCGCGGTGATCTGGCGCGGCCCGACCTTGAGGTTCACGTCGCGCACGGCCTTGTTGGACCCGTAGTAGATCGAGAGGCCGGAGACGTCGAAGACGGGGTCTCCGAGGTCGGGGACCTCGCGGTTGTACCGGACGGTGTCGGGTGCGACGCCGCGACCGGACTCGGTGCCGCGAGGGGACGCGGTGTTGCTGACAGACATGGGTCCACTTCCGGGTCGGACGGTGCTTGCGCGGTCATGGGGGGCAGAACCGGCGGAGCGCGGTCGAATACCATGCAAATCCGTCCACATGAAGGCCGAGTGAACGATCCTCGTGGCGAAGGTGAACGTGGGCGGTGAACTCGGAGGCGTTCCGAACGCGGAACGTTGCGCTTCCGTCACCGAAGGAGGGTGCGGACGTGGCGGTCCCGTGCCCGGACATGCGAACGCCCGGCCCTCCCGCCGTCGCGGGAGGGCCGGGCGCAGGGTCTTCCCGGCGCCGCCCGGTTACTCCGGGGCGTCGCCGCCCTGCTCGGTGATCTTCTGGCGCACCTCGTCCATGTCCAGCTCCTTGGCCTGGGTGATCAGGCTCTCCAACGCCTCGGAGGGCAGAGCGCCGGGCTCGTTGTAGATGACGGTGCGCTCGCGCACGATCATCAGCGTCGGGATGGACTGGATCTTGAACTCGAAAGCCAGCTCGCGCTGCGCCTCGGTGTCCACCTTGGCGTGCACGATGTCGGTGTGGGTGTCCGCGGACTTCTCGAAGACCGGGGCGAACTGCCGGCAGGGACCGCACCAGTCCGCCCAGAAGTCGATGAGGACGAAGTCGTTGTCCTTCAGCGTCTCCGCGAAGTTGTCCTTGGTGAGCTCGACCGTGGGCACGTGGTCTCCTGATCTCTTCGTTGGTTGGTGTCGACCGTCGGCCAACCGCCATCTCTCAGTCCTACAGCGGTCGTGCCCACTCGTTTGTTCCGCATGCGTTCCCGGGGCCACGGACCCGTGTCCAGGACAAGAGGTTTCCGACACAACACGTGTTGCATACCTGTTTGGGAGGAAAGGAGCTCGGCGGCTAGGGTCGGTCGGAGGGGCGCGGATTCCTCGTGGGGAACCGTGGCCGGACGGGGACGGAGCGCGCGGAGCGCCAGGTGGACGGGGGTGGCCGTGAAGGACGATGCGGCGCCCGGGGACGGCGCCCGGGAGCGGGACGTCGACTACCGGTTCACCCTCGCGAACGAGCGGACCTTCCTCGCCTGGGTCAGGACGTCCCTGGCCCTCCTCGCCGGAGCCGTCGCGGTGCTGCACCTGCTCCCCCTGGGATGGGCGGAGTGGCCCCGCACCGCGGTCGGCCTGCTGCTCGCGGCGCTCGCCGGGGTCATCACGGTCTACGCGCCGCTGCGCTGGTACCGCGTGCAGAGGATCATGAGCCGGGGCGGGACCCTGCGGCTGAGCCTGCTCCCCCTGGTCACCACGTTCGCGGTGGGGCTGGTGTGCGCCCTCGTCCTGCTGGGCAACCTCCTGTGAACGCGCCCGTCGACCGCGACGACCCCGGGCTGCAGCCCGAACGCACCCTGATGTCGTGGCAGCGGACGCTCATCCTCCTCGCCGTGGTGGGCCTGCTGTTCATGCGCGGCTCGCTCACGAACGACGTCGACAGCGTCCTCCAGGCGTCCCCGCCGGTGCGCGTGGCCACGGCGGCCGCGCTGCTGGCCGTGTGCGCCGTGCTCGCCTTCCACCTGTGGTGGCGCTGGCGCCGGATCGGCTACGGCACCCGGGACCCGGGGACGGGCGGGCCCCCGCCGGCCGTCGCCAGGCCGTGGGCCATGGCGTTCCTGTGCTCGTCGGTGCTCGCGCTGAGCGTGGTCCTGGTGCTGACGGTGCTGGCGGGCTCCTGAGGGGCCGGTTCCGGCGTCCCCTGGCGTCCTGCCCCTATGCCCTGGCCGGGCTGGTCGGCGGGGGTCCGGCGCCGTCACTCCTGTCCCTCCGCGGGCGCGGTGCGCGCCGGGGGTCCGCCGGAGCGGGCGGCCACCCCTCCCGGGCGCGGTGTCCGGGGTCCCTGCGTCGGAGCCGGCTGGGGCGGGGAGGCGCCCCGTGCCGGACCGGCCGGGTTCCTACGCGGGGGCGGGCACGGGCGGCGCCGTGCTCCGGTGCTCCACGATCGACCGGATGATGTCGTTGAGGTCGCGCTCGGGCCGGTAGCCGACCAGGCGCCCGGCCAGGGAGGTGTCGGGGTAGCGGCGCTGCATGTCCTCGTAGCCCTCCCCGTACGCCTCCTCGTAGTCGATGTAGGTGATCGGGCTCGCGGAGCCGGTGAGCTCGACGACCCGGTCGGCCAGGCCCTTGATCGAGATCTCCTCGTGGCCCCCCAGGTTGACGGCCTGGTTGTAGGCCTCGGGGGTCTCCATCAGTCTGAGGAGGCCGGGCACCACGTCGAACACCGAGCCGAAGCAGCGGCGCTGCGTCCCGGTGCCGTACACGGTGATCGGCTCCCCGGCCATCGCCTGGTCGACGAACCGGGGGACGACCATGCCGTAGCGGCCGGTCTGCCGGGGGCCGACCACGTTGAAGAAGCGGGCGATGACGCACGGGACGCCGGACTCGGTCCCGTGCACGTAGGCGATCAGCTCGTCCAGCCCCTTGGCCGCGGCGTAGGACCACCGGCTCTTGGTCGCGGACCCGTAGATCCGGTCGTCGCCCTCCTTGAGCCCGTCGGCGTCGTTCTTGCCGTAGACCTCGCTGGTGGACGCGATCATGTACGGCACGCGGTGCGCGACGGCCGCCTCCACCACGTTCTCCGTCCCGTGCAGGTTGATCCGCAGGGAGCGCAGCGGGTTGTCGACGATGTTGTAGACGCCGACGGCCGCGGCGAGGTGGAACACGGTGTCCGCCTCCGCGACCAGCGCGTCGACCAGCTCCCTGTCCAGGACGTCCCCGCGCACGAAGCGGAATCCGGGTGAGCCCTCCACCCGGGAGAGGTTCGCGGCGGAACCGGTCGACAGGTCGTCCAGGACCGTCACCCGGTGTCCCCGCGAGACCAGGTGGTCGCACAGGTGAGAGCCGATGAACCCGGCTCCTCCGGTCACTACAGCCTTCATGGTTTCCCCTCCACTACGAGCGGTGTGCGTTGAGGTGCTTCCAGCGTTGCGCGAGCGGGGCGCGTGTCGGAGAAGTGCGTGGACCGGGGCGGGGCCCGGTCGTTCAGGCCAGGCAGCGGAGCACGTGGAACCCCTCCCCGAGCGCGACCCCGGCCTGCATGCCGCGGAGCACGGCGAGGCTGCGCAGGGTCGGTTCGGAGCGCGTGTGCGGGTGCCTGTGGCTCTGCGAGCCGTACAGCTCCATGGCGTGGAGCTTGTCCGCCAGTTGGGACTCGTCGAGTTCGACGACGAGGTTCGGCGGCGCCACCGGCTCCGATCGCCACTGGTCGGCGGCCTCCTCGTAGGCCAGCACCAGGCGCGGGTGGTGGCGCAGGGCGGTGTCGGAGGGGCGCAGGGCGGTGTGCACGGCCTCGGCGGTGGCCTGGTGGTCCTGGTTGTAGCTGGTGCGGTGCGGCGCGAGCACCACGGTCGGCCGGAGCCGTTCGACCGACAGGGGGCTCTCCCGCTCGATCAGCCGGGTCAGGTCCACCCGGGCGACGGTGTCGAGCCGCAGGTGGTGGGCGTCGCCGGGGAGGGCCATGTGCCAGTCGTCCCAGCGGAAGTGGTCGGAGACCTTCTTGATCTCCGCGTAGCGCTCCTCGGCGGTGGAGAAGCCCTTCGGCGACTGGTCGGCGGTGTCCCCGACGGTGAGGAACTGGACGAACACCTCGGCTCCGGCGCTCTTGGCCTTGCTCATGAGGCCGCCGCAGCCGAGCGTCTCGTCGTCCGGGTGGGGGGCGTAGACCAGGATCCGTTCCTGGGACCAGTCCGTCGTCATGCCGGTGTGCCGTCCTTTGCCGAGGTGGGGGCGATCGTGGTTGTCCCGAACCCGTGGAGCGGTCCCGTGCCCGCGGTCGCGGGCGGGGTGCCGACCCGCGTGCCGACACGCGGTCAGCTCCGGGTCCGTGCCTGCCGGAGCACCTGGAGCGCGTCCGGCCCGGCGTTGAGAAGGAGGTCGATCGCCGACAGGCGCGGCACGAAGCCGGCTCCGGCGGGCAGGTGCTGCGGGTAGACCGGATGCCGGAAGTCCTGCCATTCGACGCCGATCCCGTAGCGGCGCAGGGCCCCGGTGTCCAGGTAGTCCCTGGCACCGTCCCCCGAGAGCATGATGTCCGCGCCGGTCTTGGCACAGATCTGGGCGAGCAGTTCGCTCTTGCGCCCCGGGAAGTCCCCGATCTCGCTGGCGAGCAGCACCGGGGTGTCGATCCCGAAGCAGCGCATCAGCATGCGGGTCGTCTCCGTGGCGAGCTCCGCGAGGCCGTCCCACTCCGTTTCGTACAGATGGGCGATCTCATCGCGGTATTCGCGCCAGTACGGCGCTCTGCGGTAACAGTGTTCCGAGAGTGCCTTGTAGTGCTTGATCCGCCATTGGCGCCCGTTGTCAATGCGCTTGTCCAGTATGCGATCATCGCGGTTGCCCTGGTTGACCGGCACGGTGAGCAGGATGGGCTTGTCACGCCCCGCGACGTAGTTCCGGTTCTGCCAACCACGCCGTTCGAACTGCACCGTGTCCAATACGACGAAAAGGTCGGCCCGGTCGATCTTGTCGATGAGGCCCAGCCATGGCAGGTAGTGCGGCTGGTGGAGTGCCACCCGCATGACCGAGTCGGGTTCCCCGATGTCATTGCTGGTGGCAGTGTTGCTCATGGGCCTGCTGTCCTGCTTGCCGCGGGTCGGATCAGGCGAGGGGGAGGGTAAGCCGCCGATCACGCCGAGCGTTCTCCTTCTCTCCGTGGGGCACCTTTGGTGAGGATTGTCCGAGTTTTCGGGCAGCCCGGTATAAACCGAAGTGCGTACCGCTCCACCCCGGTCCTCCTCACAAATATCTTCTAATGGGTACCACCTGACGCAAGCCCGTGTATACGATTTGCGTGGCCTACATAGGACGCGAACCAGGGGCAACCACTCAGTGCCGTAGGGCGTCAACCTAACGCTGGATGTGCGGGTTCATGTCGGTCCGAAAACCGATATCTTTCGGAGGGGTCCCAGGGCTGTGCGTATCGCTCGTTTCATCGGTGGCCTGTTGACCGGGTTGATCGCCCTGGTCCTCGCTGTCGCACTCTTCGTCTACTGGTTCGCCTTCGCCGCGGACATGGCGGCCGCCGCGGGACTGGGCGCGTTCGGCTACGTGTTCCTGTGGTTGGCGTTCGGCGCCAACCTCCTCCTGTGGACCGCCGCCGGCCTCCTGCGCCTGGGCGAGGACTCGGTCCGCGCGGTGGTGCGGCCGCGCGCCCGCCGGGGCCGGGCGGTCGGGGCCGCCCCGCCGGAGCGGGTCCTGGTCGGCGCGGGCGCCTCCGAGGTGGACGCGTCCGATGCAGGCCCCCCGGGGCCGGGCGGCCCCGTCCGACCGGCGGGGCGTCACGCCTCCGGGCGGCCCGGGGGCGCGCGGGGCGACGACCCCGGTATCTCCCTGGCGGTCGTCATCCCCGCGCACAACGAGGAACCCGTCATCCACGCGGCCATCGGATCGGCGCTGAGCCTGTTCGACCGCTGGGACGTCTACGTGGTCTCGGACTCCTCCAAGGACGCCACGGCGGAGATCGCCGCCAGGACCGGCGTCAACGTGCTCGAACTGCTCACCAACCGCGGCAAGGCCGGCGCCATCGAGGCGGTCATCGAGGAGTTCTCCCTGACCGAGAACTACGGCGGTGTCCTCATCCTGGACGCCGACACCGAACTCGACCCGGGGTACGTGGAGGGGGCCAGGCGCCAGCTGGAGGACCCTTCGGTCGCCGCCGTCGCGGGCTTCGTCGTCTCGGAGTGGAAGCCGCAGGAGCGGACCATCGTCGGCAGGACCATCTCCGCCTACCGGGACCGCCTGTACTTCATGCTCCAGTACCTCATGCGGTTCGGGCAGACCTGGCGGCACGCCAACACGGCGTTCATCGTGCCGGGCTTCGCCAGCGTCTACCGCAGCGAGGCTCTGCGGGAGATCGACGTCAACCCCCCGGGGCTGGTGATCGAGGACTTCAACATGACCTTCGAGGTGCACCACAAACGCCTCGGGCGCATCTCGATGAACCCCGACACCAAGGCCTACAGCCAGGACCCCTTCACGTTCGGGGACTACTACAAGCAGGTCAGCCGGTGGACGCTCGGCTTCTGGCAGACCATCCGCAGGCACGGGATCTGGCCGAGCGTCTTCTGGGCGTTCCTCGCGCTCTACGTCGTCGAGGTCGTGCTGGTCTCCCTGGTCCTGCTGCTCACCGCGCTGCTCGGGGTGTTCGTGCTCGTGGGAACGCTCGGCGGCGAGCCCTTCGGGACGCTGCCGTTCTTCGGCGGGGCCTTCACGGCGGTGTCGGCGCTCCTGCCGCTGACGGCGATCGCGATCGGCCTGTTCATCCCGGACTACATGCTCACCTGCCTGCTGACCGTGGTCCGGCGGCGGCCGTCCTACCTGCTGTACGGCCTGTTCTTCTTCCCGATCAGGCTGGTGGACGCCTACCTGTCGCTGCGCATGGTCTCCAAGGCGTGGACCACCGACTCCGACGGCCGGTGGAGCAGTCCGGACCGCACGTCCAACAAGAGCTGAACTGCGGCGATGTGAGATTGTCCGGCCTCGTCCACCCCGGGGGGCCGTGGCCGCGGACAGCGTTTAGCCTCGAGGAGGGACCCCGACCCTCCTCGGGGCGGAAGTCTGACGAAGCGTGTGAGGTAGCGGTGGACAAGAGGCGTGTGTCGTTCGGGCTGTACAGGGTGCTCGCGTACGTGACCGGCGTTTTCCTGATCGGGCTGACCTTCGTGGCCATGCCCGCCAAGTACCTGGTCGGTGAGACGGCCCGTTTCTCCCTGATGCCGGCGCCGCAGGGGCTGGAGCACTGGTTCGGCCCCGAGTCGCCGCTGATGCTCTTCATCGCCATGCCGCACGGCTACATCTACATGGTGTACGTCTTCGCGGTGCTGTGGGTCGCGCTGGACCGGCGCTGGAGCGCCGCCCGCACCCTCGGCGTGGCCCTGGCCGGCACCGTCCCCGTGGTCGGGTTCGTCGTCGAGCACCGGATCGTCAGGTCCGAGCAGGCCAAGGAGGCTGCCGCGGGCGAGCGGGCTCAGGAGCCCGCGACCGCGGGCTGACCTTCCTGCTCCTCCCCGTCGGAGGCCCGCTCCCGCCGGGAGCGGGCCTCCGCCAGTTCACGGCGCATGAGGATGATCCAGAAGACCACCGCGGAGACGCCGAACATCGCCCACTGCACCGTGTAGCTGAGACTGCGCCAGTTGACCTCGACCTCGGTGGGCGGCTCGGGCGGCGGCACCGGGACGAGGGAGTCCGTGGCCGGGTCCTGCCCGGGCAGGGTGACGTAGCCCTCGTAGAGGGGGTGGTCCCACTCCTGGACCAGGACGGACGCCGCGATGCGCTCGACCTGTCCCTCGGACACCTCGACGGGGACGACCCCCTCGGCCCCGACGGGCGGCAGCAGCCAGCCCGTGACGGTGACCTCGCCGCCGGGGGCCTCGGGGACGTCCTGCCCCTCCTCGGCCCAGCCCCGGTTGACGGTGACGGCGCTGCCGTCCGCGGTGACCAGCGGCAGGATGACGTCGTGCCCCAGGACCCCGTCCACGACCCGGGGCACCAGGAGCTGCTCGGCGGTGTCGTAGCGGCCCGTGGCCTCGACCGCCTGGTTCGCGAAGGAGTCGGGGTGCATGTACGCGCCGGGTTCCAGCAGGTCCTCGACGGGGCGGGCGGAGGCCAGGTCCTCGACCGGGTTGGTGATCACCTCCCGGTCGGGCTCGAAGGCGCGGACGAACTGCCACGAGGTGCCGGTGGCGCACACCAGGACGACCAGCAGGGCGACCAGGTGGATGCCGAGCCAGCGGGGGCTGAGGAGCGGAGATCTCACCGGTCCAGGCTATGCGCGGCCTCCGGGCGGGCCGTCATGACCCCTGGTTGACGATGCCCCGAAGCCCTTGGGCTGCGGCCTGCCCAGCAATGACGATCACTTTAAGTAGTTTCTCGTGACTGAGGGTTGTTCTTCGAGGTTGGGGTGGGTAGTGTCGTCATCAACGCGGAACGACAGGGTCGATCCGCGGCAGACCTTACAGGCCGCGACTCCCGGGGGGAGGAGTCGCCGGCCGCTTCCCAGGCGAGGGTTGCTTCCGTACTTTGAGGGGGGATGCGGGAGCGACCCTCGCCACCTTCTTCCGGGGGTGTTCTCACAGATCAGTGAGGGCGCCCCCGGTTTCGTCGCAGGGGAGTTCCGCGTCGCTGATACGCGCTTGGGGCACCGGGGGCGGAGTGCGGGGTCAGAGCGGTCGTGATCGGAAGTCGGCCCAGAGGTCCACGGCCTGTTCCAGGTCGAGGGCGGCCACATCCTCAGGGGGCATGCCGACGGTGTGGATCAGACGTTCGGCCAGCCAGTCCGGGACGGGTTCTCTCGTGGGGGGCGATCCCTGTGCCAGCCTCTCCGCTGGTTTGCCGAGGTGCTCGATGACGGCCGCGAGCTTCTGGGCGGCGGGGGTGTCCTTCGAGGCTGCCCGGACTCTTCGGGAGGCTTCGGCGTAGACCTGGGCGTCCGCCCTTGCTCCGACGGCCCAGACCTCGCAGATCTCCACTCGTTTCTCGTCGGTGACGCGGTGCACGACACGCCAGGTGTTGCGTCCGACGACCAGTTTGCGAAACCCCGTGAGTTCTCCGCCCAGGGGGTATCCGGCCTCCGGGTTCCCCTCCAGGAGAAGGACCTTCTTGAGGACCTGGGGCACGGCGTCCGGACCGAGTCGCCGCAGATCGTCGAGGGCGGCGTCGGTAAAGGTGATCTCGGCCATCAGTCCTCGGGGAGTTCTTCGAGTGAGGCACGACTGTGCCCGAAGGCGGCCAGTACTTCGTCCATGGAGGTACGTCGTCCACTGTCCGTGAGTTGCCGGGCCATGACCAGGGCGAGATCCCTCAGATCCGCTTCCGCCTGCTCCAGTTCCGCGAGCCGGGCGAACGCGACCACGGCCGCGACCGGCTCGCGTCGGCGGGTCACGATGACCTCGGTGCCCTGTTCCGCGTCGTGGACGATGCCCGCGACGCCACGTCTGGCCGCATCGGTGACGCTGATCTCCTGGGTGTGCTCAAGAATTGCCATACCTCAACTGTATAGAAAACTGTACAGATTGGCGACGGGTGCGCCTGTGTCGGGAGTGCTTCGGACGCCCCGCCGCTGATACTCGCCGTGATACTGCCAGCCGAGTATCAGGGTGTTCCCGGATGCTTCTGGATGTCCCCAGAGAGACGGCCTATCCGTCCCTACCTGCGCCTGGTGGTGCCTGGATACTTCCCGTTCCGCTGGTTGCACGGGATGCGGGAGCGACCCTCGCCACCTTTCTTCTGGGGCGGGCCCACCGGTCGGTGGGCCCGCCCCGTCGCGTGTCCGCGGCCGGTCCGGGACCGGGGTCAGCCCATGGTCTTCTGGCCGTCCAGGCCCTCGCGGACGATGTCGGCGTGGCCGCAGTGCTGCGCGGTCTCGCGGAGGATGTGCAGCAGCACGTCGCGGGCCGTCCAGGACCCCCCTTCGGGGAACCACGGCGCGCTCGGGAGCGGGTGCGAGACCTCCAGGTCGGGCAGTTCGGCCACCAGCCGCTCCGTCTCCCCGGCCGCCAGCTCGTAGTCCTCCAGGACGCCGGCGAGGGTCTCACCGTCCAGCAGCCGGAAGCTGTCCGCGTGCTCCTGCCAGGTGGACGGGTCGTCGTAGTCCACCTCCGTCGGCGCGGGGCCGTTCCGGATGAAGTCGGCCCAGCTGCGCTCCGTCGACACCACGTGCTTGAGCAGGCCCCCGAGGGTCAGCTCGCTCACCGTGGTGCGCCGCGCCGCCTGCTCGTCGTCCAGCCCCCGGAGGGTGAAGCGCAGGAAGTCGCGCTGCTCCCCCAGGGCGCGCAGGAGGGACGCGCGCTCTGCGTCCAGGACCTTCTCCGTCGTCGTCGCCATCATGACCACCGCTTTCCGTCGCACCGAAGCTCGTGGTCACCACCCTAGGAACCGTGGAGGTCAAGTACTGTCCTCCACTTGGCGCGGTAGGCAGGGGGCTTTCCTGGAACCCCCGAGAGGACAACGGATAACCTGGCGTTCTGGCGACCCGGAGGTTCCATGGCCCTGATCCCGCTCCAGTACCGAATCGACGGCCCCAGGCACGCGCCCGTCGTCCTGCTCGTGCCGCCCTTCGGCACGACGATGTCGGTCTGGGAGCCGCAGATGCCGGAGCTCACCCGCGACCTCCAGGTCCTGCGGGTCAACCACCGGGGCCACGGCTCCTCACCGGCCCCCGCGGGGCCCTGCACGGTGGCGGACCTCGCCCTGGACCTGCTCGGCGTCCTCGAGGACCGGGGCTTCTCACGGGTGTCGGCCGTCGGCGCGGGGCTGGGGTCCGCACTGCTGGTGTGGATCGCGGCGAACTCGCCCCGGAGCCTGGACCGCCTGGCGCTCCTCGCCGCGGCCCCGCGCACGCCCGCCGTGCACAGGTGGGACCGGATCGCCTCACGGGTACGGGAGGTCGGCCTGGAGTCGGTGGCCGCCGACGTCGTGCGGCCGTGGTTCACCCCCGACATGGCCGAGGACCGTCCCGAGGTCGTGGCCAGGTTCACCGAGGACTTCGCCCGGCTCGACCCGGGCGGGTACGCCTCGGTGTGCGACGCGGTCGCGAAGCTGGACCAGCGCCACCTGGCCGCCGACGTGCGGGTGCCCACCCTGGTCGTGTCGGCCGCCCACGACCCGCTGCTGCCCCCCGGCCACGGGCGCAGGCTCGCCGACGGGCTCCCCGACGCCCGGTTCGAGGTGGTCCCCGGAGCCGCGCACCTCCTGGGGGTGGAGCGCGCGGACCGGGTCAACGAGCTGCTGCTGGAGCACATCGTCCGCTGAGGGGCGGACCGGGAGCCCCGGGGCTCCCGGTCCGGCGCCGCACGCCGGTTCCGGCGGCCGTCGTCCCCGGAGGACCGGCGCCCGGCTCAGGGCGCCCGGGGTCAGAGCGCCAGGTCGGGCAGGAGCGGCTGGTTGATCTCCAGCAGGTAGCCGTCGGGGTCGCGGAAGTGCGCCGCGCGGACGCCCCAGGCCGTCCAGTCCCGAGGCTCCATCGCCTGGCGGGCGCCGTCCGCGACCAGCTTGGCGGCGGTCACGTCGACGTCGTCCACCTCGAAGATCACCGCGATCCGGTCCTGGTGGGGGAGTGCGGGGTCGGCGGTGTCGGTCTCCAGGGCCTCGGCCATCACCTCACGCTGGTTGATGGCGAGCCGGGTCCCCGACTCCACGTCGAACTCGGCGTAGCGGCTCGTCTCGTCCCCTCGGAGGACGGGGAGCCTGAGGACCTCGGAGTAGAAGTGGAAACAGGCCTCGTAGTCGTTGACGAGGAGCCTGATGTAGCTGCAGCGCATGGAGCCTCCCACCGGCCGGGGTTGGTCGTCCCCACCATTGTGGCGTTTCCGGGCGGCATGTCACCGGGTATCCGCGCCGGGTTCGCGTGGGCCCGGTCACGGCGCGGCCCCGCCGGGGCGGCGAACGGCTCCGTTCCGACGGCCGGTGCGCGCATCCGGTCCGTCGCCCGCGGGACCCCGGCCCCGGGGCGGCGGCGACACGGAACTCCGAGGGGCGCGGCGGCTACCAGACGTCGGGGCCGGCCCACCCGTAGGCGTCGCGCCGGCGCACCTGGGCCAGCTCGTCCTCGGAGAGCACGCGGGGCTCACCGATCCGGCGGGCCCTGACGTAGGAGGCGCACAGCCAGTCGAGGAGGCGGAGGTTCTCCAGGGCGTGCGCCAGGTCGCGGCCCAGGGCGAGCCCGCCGTGGTCGGCCAGGAGGGCGGCGTCGCGGCCCTTGAGGGCCTTGGCCGCGAGGTCGCCGATCTCGCCGCTGCCGTAGGTCGTGTAGGGGGTCACGGTGATCGCCCCGCCCAGGGCGGCGGCGCGGTGGTGGATCGGCGGCAGTTCGGCGAGCACGGAGGACACGGCGACGGTGTCGGCGGTGAACGCGTTCACGACGGCCGTCACGTCGCGCCCGCCCTCGGCGGCGCGGCGGTGGACGGCGATGTGCAGGGTGGCCTCGGCCGCGGGGTCGCGGCGCCCCTCCAGGACCCGGTCGTCGAGCGACATCACCGGGCAGTCGGCGGGCTGGATCCGGTCGAGGGGGACTCCGTGGGGGGTGACCACGACGAGGTCGCCGCTGCGGACGCTGACGGTTCCCGCCTCCCCGGGGGCGGTGCCGGGACCGTCCGCGAGGGCGCGGGCGGTCAGGCAGACGTCGCGGCGTTCCTGTTCGAGCAGCATGCTTCCTCACGGGTTGCGCGGTCGGGCGCGGCTCCGGTGCGGGCCGTGTCGTGAGAGCGCCGAAGTGCGGACGAACCCACTTAGGTACACCTCAATGTACGTCAAAGACTGTGGCCGGTATTCCCCAGGTGCGGGTGTTCGTCGCGGGGGCTGTCGTCACGCGGCGTAGTTACTTGCCTGTGTGCGGCGCGAGGCGTGCCGACGGCTGTCCCCGAAGGCCGGGGAGTTCCTCCAGCCCAGTCGGGGTTGTGAGGGCGCTGTGACGTGTGCGTCTTAGAGACGAGGCAGTTTGTGAGTACGCATCTTGGGCAAACCGGACCCGTGAACGAACCCTACGTAACCTTGCCGTCCGTGCCGTACCTGTCCGAACCGGGCTCCGCGACGGCCACCAGCCTGTACATCGACGGCGAGTGGCGCGCGGCGCGGAACGGCCGTGTCCGGGAGATCCTGGACCCGGCGGACGCCTCCGTCCTGACCATCGTCAGCGAGGCGGGCCGCGCCGACGCCGAGGACGCCATCGCCGCCGCGCGGCGCGCCTTCGACACGGGGGAGTGGCGCCGCACCACGGCCGGGGAGCGGGGGCGCGTCCTCGACCGCATCGCCGACCTCCTCCAGCGCGACCGCGCGGAGATCGCGGTCATGGAGTCGCTCGACACCGGCAAGACCATCGAGGAGGGCGGGATCGACGTCGACGACGTCACCGACGTCTTCCGCTACTACGCCGGACTCGCGGACAAGGACGCGGGCCGCATCGTCTCCGCGCCCGAGGGGGTGCACAGCAAGGTCGTCCACGAGCCCGTCGGCGTCTGCGGCATGATCACCCCCTGGAACTACCCGCTGCTCCAGCTCGCCTGGAAGATGGCCCCCGCCATCGCCGCGGGCAACACCATGGTGGTCAAGCCCAGCGAGATCACCCCCGTCACCACCGCCAAGCTGGTCGAGCTCACGACCGAGGCGGGCATCCCCGCGGGTGTGGTCAACCTGGTCACGGGGAGCGGCCCCGACGCGGGCGCACCGCTCTCCGAGCACCCCGACGTGGACCTGGTCTCCTTCACCGGCGGTCTGGCCACCGGCAGGCGCATCATGGCGGCGGCCTCCCGGACCGTCAAGAAGATCGCCCTGGAACTGGGCGGCAAGAACCCCAACATCGTCTTCCCGGACGTCGACCTCGACACCGCCGTGGACTACGCGCTCAGCGCCGCGTTCTTCCACTCCGGGCAGGTGTGCTCCGCCGGCGCGCGGCTCATCGTGCACAACGCGATCCACGACGCCTTCACCACCGAGCTCGCCCGCCGGGCCGAGGCCATCCGCATCGGCCGGGGGCAGGACGAGGGGGTGCGCTGCGGACCGCTGGTGTCGGCCGAGCACCGCGCCAAGGTCGAGGCCGCCGTCGCGCGCGGTGTCGAGGAGGGCGCCCGCATCATCGCCGGGGGCAGGCGGCCCGAGGACCCCGGGCTCGCCGACGGCTACTTCTACCGGCCCACCGTGTTCGTGGACTGCGACCGGTCCATGGACATCGTCCAGAACGAGGTGTTCGGCCCGGTCGTCACCGTGGAGCGGTTCGAGACGGAGGCCCAGGCGGTCGAGCTCGGCAACGACACCGACTACGGGCTCTCCGGGGGCGTGTGGACCGGTGACACCGCCCGCGGCGAGCGCGTCGCCGCGGCCCTGCGCCACGGCACCGTCTGGATCAACGACTACGGCCCCTACTTCCCCGGGGCGGAGTGGGGCGGTTTCGGCCGCAGCGGCGTCGGCCGGGAGCTGGGGCCGGCCGGCCTGGACGAGTACCGCGAGGCCAAGCACATCTACCGCAACCTGGCGCCCGAACCGCAGCGCTGGTTCGGCTGAGGCCCCTGCCCCGCCCCTCCGGGCGTCCGACGCCCGCCGGCGCCGTTCCGTCCTCCGCGCCGGCGGGCCCCGCCCCCACGACCGCGGAGCGTCCCCGCCCCGCATCCGTACGACAGCAGAACCCGCACAGGTCGGTTTCCCCGGCATCCCCCGGGCCAGAGACAACGAGAGGAATCGGACCGTGGCCACAGAGACCACCTACGACTACGTGATCGTCGGCGGAGGCACAGCGGGCTCGGTGATCGCCAACCGCCTCACCGAGGATCCCGGCACCACCGTGTGCCTCATCGAGGGCGGTCCCGACGACCGCGACCTGGAGCACGTGCTCCGGCTCCGCGACTGGCTGAGCGTCCTCGGCGGCGACCTCGACATGCGGTACACGACCGTCGAGCAGCCGCGCGGCAACTCCGACATCCTGCACTCCCGGGCCCGCGTGCTCGGCGGGTGCTCCTCGCACAACACGCTCATCAGCTTCCGGCCCTTCGCCGAGGACCTGGACGACTGGGTCGCGGCGGGCGCCGAGGGCTGGGACAACGCCACCGTGCAGTCCTACGCCGACCGCATCAGGTGCAACATCGTCCCGATCGCCGAGAAGGACCGCAACGCCATGGTCCGGGACTGGGTCGCCTCGGCCGCCGAGGCCGCGGACGTCCCGGTCGTCGAGGACTTCAACGCGCTCACCTCCCACGGCGGCGGCTTCGCCGAGGGCGCGGGGTTCCTGTCCATCGCCTACGACCCCTATACCGGCCACCGCTCGTCGGCGTCGGTGGCCTACCTGCACCCGATTATGGACGTGCGGGAGAACCTCACCGTCATGCTGGAGACCTGGGTCGACCGGCTGCTCCTCGACGGCGACCGCGCCACCGGGGTCCGCGCCACCGCCGCGGACGGCACGCGCCTCACCGTGAACGCCCGCCGCGAGGTCGTCCTGTGCGCCGGGGCGGTCGACACCCCCCGCCTGCTCATGCTCTCCGGGATCGGCAACGCCGAGGAGCTGCGCGCCGTGGGGGTCGAACCCGTCCACGACCTGCCGGGCGTGGGCGAGAACCTCCTCGACCACCCCGAGTCGATCATCATGTGGGAGACCGACCGGCCGGTCCCGCAGAACACGGTGATGCACTCGGACGCGGCCCTGTTCGTGCGGCGCGACGACAGCGACCCGCGTCCGGACCTGATGTTCCACATCTACCAGATCCCCTTCGACGACAACACGAAGCGGCTGGGCTACGAGTCGCCGCCCGACGGCTGGGCGGTGTGCATGACGCCGAACATCCCCCGCTCCCGCTCGCGCGGCAAGCTCTCCCTCACCAGCGCCGATCCCTCGGTCCCGCCCGCCCTGGACTTCCGGTACTTCACCGACCCCGAGGGGTACGACGAGAAGACCATCGTGGACGGCCTGAGGATCGCCCGCGAGGTGGCCGCAGCGGAGCCGTTCCGCTCCTGGATCAGACGCGAGGTCGCCCCCGGCCCCGCGGTCACGACCGACGAGGAGCTGTCCGAGTACGGCCGCCGCGCGGCCCACACCGTCTACCACCCCGCGGGAACGTGCCGCATGGGAGCGGTCTCCGACGACACCGCCGTGGTCGACCCGCGCCTGCGCGTCCGGGGGCTGCGCGGACTGCGCGTCGCCGACGCCTCGGTGTTCCCGACCCTCCCCACCCCCAACCCCATGGTCATGGTCCTGGCGCTCGGGGAGCGGGCCGCCGACCTGATCCGGCAGGACGGGCGGGCCGGGGGAGGGGAGGGCCGATGAGCACGCGCGCGGAGGGGGAGGCCGTCCCGCAGGAGGGCACCTCCGACACCACCTTCTCGGTGCGCCACCTGTGGAAGATCTTCGGCAGGAACGCCGACAGCGTCATCGGCACGGACCTGGAGCACGCGGACCGCGACCGCATCAAGGACGAGACCGGCTGCACCGTGGCGGTGCGCGACGTCTCCTTCGACGTGCGGACCGGGGAGACCTTCGTGGTCATGGGCCTGTCCGGCTCCGGCAAGTCCACGCTGATCCGGTGCCTGACCCGGCTGATCGAGCCCACCTCCGGGCAGGTGCTCCTCGACGGCGAGGACATCGGGGAGGCGGGGCCGCAGAGGCTGCGCGAGCTGCGCCGCCACAGGATGGCGATGGTCTTCCAGCACTTCGGGCTGCTGCCCAACCGCAGGATCATCGACAACGTGGCCTACGGCCTGGAGGTGCGGGGCATGCCGCGCCCCGACCGCTACGCGCGGGCCCGCGAGATGATCGACATGGTCGGCCTGGGAGGCTACGAGAACTCCCGGCCCGGCGAACTCTCCGGCGGTATGCAGCAGCGGGTCGGCCTGGCCCGCGCGCTCGCGGTCGACCCGCAGGTCCTGCTGTTCGACGAGCCCTTCAGCGCGCTGGACCCGCTGATCCGCCGGGACATGCAGAACGAGGTCGTGCGGCTCCAGCGGGAGCTGCACAAGACCTCCGTGTTCATCACCCACGACCTCCAGGAGGCGCTCAAGCTGGGCGACCGCATCGCCATCATGCGCGACGGCGAGCTCGTCCAGGTCGGCACCCCGGAGGAGGTGGTGGGGCGCCCCGCCAACGCCTACGTCGCCGACTTCACCTCCGACGTCGCCCGCACCACCGTGCTGACCGCCCGGTGGCTGGTGCGCGAGCCCTTCCCGGGGGAGCGCACGGACGGACCGACCACCGAACCCGGCACGGTCCTGGCGGAGGTCCTGCCGATGCTCGCCGCGAGCACCGCGCCGGTCCGGGTCGTGGAGGGCGGCGCCCTCCTGGGCTACGTGGGCCGGGACGACGTGCTGCGCGCCATCGCGGAGGACCAGCTGGAGAACGCCGCGGCGGCCGCCGCCATCGAGGGGGAGACGTCGGAGGAGCTGTCCGACGGGGCCACCGACCCGGCGTCGGCGAGCCACGTCGCGGACCTCGGCGACGACGGTGGGCCCGGCGGGTCCGCCACGGCCGGGAGCGGTGGGTGACATGGCCGCTGTGACCCGCCCCGCCGCCGGCGCCGGGAAGGCCGCCCCGGGCGGCGCCGGGGGAGGAGGCCCCTCCCTCCTGCGGAACACGTGGGCGCAGGCCGCCGCGGTCGTCGCCGTCCTCGTGGCCGGGTACTGGGCGACCCGCGCGCTGGGCGGCCCCGCGTGGGCGGGCCCCTTCCCGACCGCCGTCGGGGACGCCTTCATGGCGTGGCTCGACGGCGTGTACGGGTGGATCGTCGTCAACCGCAACGACAGCCCGCTGTTCCTGTACTTCTTCAACTACGTGTCCGTGGGACTGGGGTCGGCCGTCGTGCTGATCGACCAGTTCCTCGACTTCCTCACCTGGCCGGGCGTGACCGTCCTCGGGGTGCTCACCGCCTGGCGGGTCGCCGGGTGGCGCGTGGCGCTCCTGGTGCTCGCCGCCTTCGGGGTGTTCGCGCTGACCGGGCTGTGGAACGAGTCGATGACCACCCTGGCGCTGATCATCGCGTCGGTGTTCATCGCCCTGCTGTTCGGCATCCCGTTCGGCATCCTCGCGGGCCGCAGCGACCGGTTCCACCGGGGCGTGCGCCCGGTGCTGGACTTCATGCAGATCATGCCCGCGTTCGCGTACCTGCTGCCGTTCGTGCTGCTGTTCGGCATCGGCAACCCGGCCGCGGCCGTGGTGACCGCCGTGTACGCGTTCCCGCCCGTGGTCCGGATCACGGCGCTGGCGATCCGCGAGGTGCCCGGGGGCGCGGTCGAGGCGGCCACGTCGCTGGGGTCCACGCCGTGGCAGGTCCTCACCAAGGTGCAGCTGCCCCTGGCCAGGCGCACCATCCTGCTCGGCGTCAACCAGACCATCATGCTCGCCGTGTCCATGGTCGTCATCGCGTCGGTCATCGGCGCCGGCGGGCTGGGCGACGCGATCTACCAGGCGCTCTCCAAGGTGAACGTCGGCCAGGCGTTCCAGGCGGGCCTGGCGATCGTCATGCTCGCCATCGCCCTGGACCGTGTGACGGGCGCGGTCGGCCACGGCGCGCGCACCCCGGACGTCCCCGAGCGGCTCCGGCTGCCGCTCCTCGGCGGCGGGCTCGCGCTGACGGTCGCCGTGGTCGCCGTCGCGCGGCTCATGGGCGTGCGCGGGTGGCCGCGCGAGGCCGCGGTCGACATCGCGGCCCCGGTCAACGCAGCCTACGAGGCCGTCCAGGCGGCGATCGGTCCGACCACGGCCGCGCTGGGGACATGGACCCTCGACTGGGTCCTGGGCCCGCTGGGCGCGCTCCTGACGGGGTCGCCCTGGTGGCTGGTGACGTTCGCCGCGGCGGCCCTGGCGTGGATCTTCTCCGGCGTCGGGGCGGGCGTCGTGTCCGGACTGGCGTTCGTGGTGGCGGGCCTGCTGGGCGTGTGGGACAACGCCATGGACACGCTCTCGCAGGTGCTGGTGGCGTCCGCCCTGACCATCGCGCTCGGCGTGGTGATCGGCGTGCTGATGTCCCGCAACGACGTGCTCGCCGCGATCCTCAAGCCGGTCCTCGACGCCATGCAGACCCTGCCGCCGTTCGTCTACCTGATCCCGGCGGTGGCGCTGTTCTCGATCGGCCGCGTCCCGGCCCTGGTGGCGGCGGTCGTCTTCGCCCTGCCGCCGGTGATCCGCCTGGTCGACGACGGCATCCGGGGAGTACCCGCCCCGACCCTGGAGGCGGCCCGCTCCCAGGGGTCCACCAAGTGGCAGCTCCTCACGAAGGTGGAGCTGCCCATGGCGCGCGGCTCGATGCTGCTCGCCGTCAACCAGGGGATCATCCTGGTGCTGTCCATGGTGGTCATGGGCGCCCTCGTCGGGGCCGGCTCGCTCGGCTTCGACGTGGTGTTCGGCCTGGCGCAGAACCAGCTCGGCCTCGGCCTGGCGTCCGGGCTGGCGATCGTCTGCCTGGGCCTGTTCCTGGACCGCCTGACGCAGGGAAGGAGGGCACCCCGTGCCTAGACAGGACCCCCGGGGCCCGTTCCCCGACCGTGTCCGCGCGCTGTTCGGGACGGGGGCCCGCACCGCGCCCCGGTCCGCGCGGCGGGGGCCGGGCACGCCCGCGCCCCGCCGCGCCTCCCTCCTGGTGAGGGGGATCGCGGTCGGCCTGGCCCTGGCCGCGGTGGGTGCGTGCGCGGTGCGCACCGACCAGATCGCCCGGGACCCGGGCGTCGTCCGCATGGCCCTCAACGGCTGGGTGGGCTACGAGGCCAGCGCCGAGGTGCTGGCGTACATCCTCCGGGAGGAGATGGGCTACGACGTCCAGCTGGTCCGGACGGACGAGCAGCCGTCGTGGCAGGCCCTGGACCAGGGCGTGCTGGACGTGATCGTCGAGAACTGGGGCCACGAGGACCTCATGGACCTCTACGGGCCCGAGGGCAACGGCACCGTGGTCGACGGCGGCCCCAACGGCAACGTCGGCGGCATCGGCTGGTACGTCCCCGGCTACGTGGTGGACGAGTACCCGGAGATCGCCACCGTCGACGGGCTGAAGGAGCACACGGACCTCTTCCGGACCGCCGAGACCGGGGACCGGGGGGAGTTCCTGGGCGGGGCCCCCGGGTTCGTCACCCAGGACCAGGGGATGATCAACGCCTTCGACCTGGACCTGGAGATCGTCTTCGCGGGGTCGGAGGCCTCGCAGATCACCGAGGTCCGGCGGCGCTACGCCGAGGAGGAGCCCGTGCTCTTCTACTTCTACGATCCGCAGTGGCTCCAGGAGGAGCTGGAACTGGTCCGCGTCGACTTCCCCGCGTGGGAGCCCGGGTGCGACGAGGACCTGGAGTGGGTGCCCTGCGACTACCCGGTCTACGACATGAACAAGATCTTCCGGACCGGGTTCGTGGAGGCGGACGAGCCCTCGTACCAGTTCCTCGACAACTGGACATGGACCAACGAGCAGCAGAACGAGGTCGCCCGGATGATCGCCGAGGAGGGGCTCGACCCCACCGACGCCGCCGAGATCTGGGTGGACGGGAACCGCGACGTGTGGGAGCCCTGGCTCCCGGAGGGTCGCGCGGACCGCTGACCGCGGGCTGCCGGCCGCACGATCCGCCGCCGGGACGGGGGAGGCCCCGCCCCGGCGGTCCGCCGTCACCGAGACGGTTCCCGGCCCGCAGCCCCGCACGGCGGCGCCGCGCGCCCCGGGCCGGCCGTCAGGAGCGCGGCCGCTCGTACCTCAGGCGCCGGTCCACCCAGTACACGTTCACGCAGGTGCCGACGAACCCCGCGACCAGCAGGACGACCAGCCACGCGTCGGCGTCCCAGGCCAGGGCCAGGACCAGGCCGACCAGCATCACCAGGGCGCCGAACACGGCCAGGACCAGTCGGAACCCCAGTGCGCTCGCGGGGCGCTCGGGACTGCCGAGCGGTCCCCTCAACCTGCCTCGTCGCATACCGCACCACCTCCCTCCACCAGTCCTACCCCAGGACCGCCCGGCCCCTCACCCGCCCCGGCCCCTCCGGTCGCGCCGCCGACCGCGCCCGTCATGACTGCCGCTCCGAAAGAATGGCAGGCAATGCTGATCAGTGCCGGACAAGGAGGTCGAGGTGGCATGCGCTGAGTGGTATGGACACTGAGGTGAAGGACCACCAGATCACGATCCGCGAACTCCAGCGCCGCGCGGCGGACGTGTTCGACCGCGCACGCAGAGGGGAGTCCTTCACGGTGACCAGACACGGCGAGGTCGTGGGAAGGGTCCTCCCCCCCGACCCGGCGGAGGAGGCGCTGACACGCGCGGTGGACCGGGGCGTGATCGACCTCCGCGACCTGGAGTCGCTGCCGCGGGCAGCCGAAGCCGCGGACCTTCCCCGCGAGGAGTCTCCGCCCGGTACCCGCCTTGCCACGGACGCCCTGGCCGAGCTGCGTGAGGAGGACGGAGAACGGTGAGGTTCGTCTACCTGGACACCTGCGCGGCACTCAAGCTCTTCAAGGAGGAAGTCGAGTCGGAGGCCCTGGAAGGCTGGCTGAACGAGAACGCGGAGGCACGCCAGATCACCAGCTACCTGACACGGACCGAACTGCGACGTGCGCTGCACGCCGTCGGTGCGAGGAGGGAGACCCTCGAACGGGCGACGGCGTGGCTGTCCCGGGCCGCGCACCTGCGTATGCCCGCCGAGGTCTTCGACACGGCCGGTGACCTCGCGCCGGGCGCGCGCCTGCGGTCGCTCGATGCCCTGCGCGTGTCCTGCGCGCTGGAGCTCGGGCCAGCACTGACCGGGTTCGTCACCTATGACAAGCGCTTGGCCGAAGCGGCCGAAGCGGCCGGGCGCCCGGTCGTGCCGCCCTCGCCCTGACAGACCGGCAGCGGGACCCGGAGAGGAGAGACCACCTCCGTGGAGGGCGACGGGAAGGGGCCGGGGACGAGCAGATGAAGGTCGACTGAGACGCGGGGGGGGGGGGGGGCGGGGGGGGCCCCCCCCCCCCCGGGCCCCGGGGGCGGGCGCCCGCGC
>NZ_JBEXSY010000031.1:0-73683 GCF_040613895.1 Nocardiopsis sp. NPDC006198
CCGCTTCGTCTTTGCCCTGCCCCAGACGGACGGGCGCGTGTTCGCAGGGCTCACCGACGAACCCGTGGACGGCCCCGCGCCGCACGTCCCCGACGACCACCGCGAGCCCGGAACGACCCGCGGACCGCGCCGCGGCCTAGGGCCGGAAGGCCTTGCGGTGCTCCTCGACGCCGGCGCGCAGCTTCTCCAGCTGCTCGGCGACCCGGACCGGGGCGGTTCCGCCGCGCCCCGAGCGGGAGGCCAGCGATCCGCTGACGGTGAGGACCTCGCGCACCGCCGGCGTCAGGTGCGCGGAGATCGCGGCGAAGTCCTCGTCCGCCAGGTCGGGCAGGTCGATGCCGCGCTCCTCGCACACCCGCACGCAGGTGCCCGCGATCTCGTGCGCCTCGCGGAACGGCACCCGCTCGCGCACCAGCCACTCCGCGATGTCGGTGGCCAGGGAGAAGCCCTGCGGCGCCAGCTCGGCCATCCGGTCGGTGTGGAAGGTCAGGGTGGCGACCATGCCCGTCATCGCGGGCAGCAGCAGGTGGAGGGTGTCGACCGCGTCGAACACCGGCTCCTTGTCCTCCTGGAGGTCCCGGTTGTAGGCGAGCGGCAGGCCCTTGAGGGTGGTCAGCAGGCCGGTGAGGTCGCCGACGAGCCGGCCCGCCTTGCCGCGCGCGAGCTCGGCGACGTCGGGGTTCTTCTTCTGCGGCATGATCGACGAGCCGGTGGAGAAGGCGTCGTCCAGCGTGACGAAGGAGAACTCCTTCGTCGCCCACAGGATGACCTCCTCCGAGAGGCGGGACAGGTCGACGCCGATCATCGCGGTGACGAAGGCGAACTCGGCGACGACGTCGCGGGCGGCGGTGCCGTCGATCGAGTTCTCCACCGAGTCGGGGAACCCCAGCTCCTCGGCGACGGCGCGCGGGTCCAGGCCCAGGGACGAGCCCGCGAGCGCGCCGGAGCCGTAGGGGGACACCGCGGCGCGGCGGTCCCAGTCGCGCAGCCGCTCGATGTCGCGCAGCAGCGGCCAGGCGTGGGCCATCAGGTGGTGGGCGAGCAGGACCGGCTGGGCGTGCTGGAGGTGGGTGCGGCCGGGCATGGCCGCGCCGGGGTGGGCGCCGGCCTGGTCGGCCAGGGCCTGGACCAGGTCCAGCAGCTGGTCGGCGATCTCGCGGGCCTCCTCGCGCAGGTACATGCGCACGAGGGTGGCGATCTGGTCGTTGCGGGAGCGCCCGGCGCGCAGGCGGCCCCCGAGCTCGGCGCCGACCCGCTCGATGAAGCCGCGCTCCAGGGCGGTGTGCACGTCCTCGTCCTCCAGGACGGGCGTGAACTCCCCGGAGGCCACGTCGGCCTCCAACCTGTCCAGGCCGGCGATCATGCGGTCCAGCTCGTCCTCGTCGAGCAGGCCCGCGCGGTGCAGGGCCCGGGCGTGGGCACGCGAGCCGGCGATGTCGTGGCGTGCGAGCCGCCAGTCGAAGTGGGTGCTCAGCGACAGCCGTGCCAGGGCCTGGTCGGGGCCGCCCTCGAAGCGGCCTCCCCACAGGCGCAGCGCCTCGGGCTGGTCGGCCATGGTGGTCTCCTTGACGTGTGTGGGCGGGGTGCGGGGCCGGGGCCCCGCACCGCCGGGGTGTCTCCTGCCGGGACGCGCGGTCCCGTCCGCGCGGTCGCGGCTACGGTCTGCGGTCCGCCAGCCGCAGGAGGGCGGCGGCCAGCTCCTCGCCCCCCTGGGGGTCGCGGGAGATCACCATGATGGTGTCGTCCCCCGCGATGGTGCCCAGGATGGCGTGGAAGTCGGTGTGGTCGATGGCCGACGCCAGGTACTGCGCCGCACCGGGCGGGGTGCGGACGATCACCATGTTGGCGGAGGCCTCCGCCGAGACCAGCAGGTCCTCGGCCAGACGGGTGAGCCGCGCGCCGGAGACCTGTTCGAGGTCGAGGCTGTCGGGGCGGGTGCGCTGGAGGCGTTCGCCCCCCTCGCCGGGGAGCACGTACGCGAGGTGGCCCGCGGCCGTGCGGAGCTTGACCGCGCCCAGCTCGTCCAGGTCCCTGGACAGCGTGGCCTGGGTGACCTGGACCCCGGCCTCGGCGAGGCGCCGGGCCAGCTCGCCCTGGGACCGGACGTCCTCCCGGGTGAGGACGTCGGTGATCCGCGCGTGCCTGGCCGCCTTGGTCATCGGCGCGCTGCCGCCGATCTCCCCCGTCATCGCTGTTCGGGGCCGGGCGCGTCACTGGATTCGAGCAGGAAGGCGAGGAGCGCCTTCTGGGCGTGGCGGCGGTTCTCGGCCTCGTCCCACACGACGCTGCGGGGGCCGTCGATGACCTCGGCCGAGATCTCCTTGCCCCGGTAGGCGGGCAGGCAGTGCAGGACGATCGCCTCGGGTGCGGCGGCGGACAGCAGAGCGGTGTCGACGATGTAGGGGCGGAAGGGCGCCTCGCGGTCGCCCGCCTCGTCCTCCTGTCCCATGGAGACCCAGGTGTCGGTGGCCAGGACGTCGGCGCCGTCCGCGGCCTCCCGGGGGTCGGTCATGACCGCGACCGACCCGCCGGTCCGCTCCGCGATCCGGGCGGCACGGGCGAGCACCCCGGGATCGGGACGGTAGCCGTCGGGGGCGCCGACGCGGACGTGGAGTCCGGCGGTCGCGCCGCCCAGCAGGTAGGAGTGGGCCATGTTGTTGGCGCCGTCGCCGAGGTAGGCGAGGGTGAGCCCGGCCAGGCTCCCCTTGTGCTCGCGGATCGTCTGGAGGTCGGCGAGGATCTGGCAGGGGTGGAACTCGTCGGTGAGCGAGTTGACCACCGGGACGGAGATGTGGGCCGCCAGGGTCTCCAGGTCCTTCTGGGCGAAGGTGCGCCAGACGACGGCGGCGACCTGGCGCTCCAGGACCCGGGCGGTGTCCTCCAGGGGTTCGCCGCGGCCCATCTGGGTGCTGCCGGAGTCCAGGACGAGCGGGCTGCCGCCGAGGTCGGCGACGCCGACGCTGAAGGACAGGCGGGTCCGTGTGGACGGCTTGTCGAAGATCAGGGCGACGGTGCGCGGGCCGGCGAGCGGCCGGTGGCCGAAGCGGTCCTTCTTCATGTCGTCGGCGAGGTCGAGGACCCTGGCCTGCTCGTCCGGGGTCAGGTCGTCGTCGCGCAGGAAGTGGCGGGTCACTGCTGCTCCTTCGTCGCCGCGGCCTCCGCCGCGTCCAGGATGGTCGGCAGTGCCTCGATGAACACGCCGATCTGTTCGGGGGTGATGACCAGGGGCGGGGCGATCCGCACCGCGTCGGGGGCCACCGCGTTCACGAGGAACCCGCGGACGGCGGCCTGCTCCTGCACGTGCGCGGCGTGCGGGCCGGACAGCTCCAGCGCCCGCCACAGCCCGCTGCCGCGCTGTCCGGCGAGC
Source organism: Nocardiopsis sp. NPDC006198 (assembly GCF_040613895.1). Taxonomy (NCBI): domain Bacteria; kingdom Bacillati; phylum Actinomycetota; class Actinomycetes; order Streptosporangiales; family Nocardiopsidaceae; genus Nocardiopsis; species Nocardiopsis sp. NPDC006198. Next base: position 3,368 of record NZ_JBEXSY010000031.1, read on the forward strand.
AGGGGGTGGTCGATGCCGTCGAGCTGCTCGGCGAGCAGGTCGCCCATGACGGCGGTGTGGGCCAGCAGCCCCTCGTTCTCGATGGTGTCGATGACGGCGAGGGCGGCGGCGCAGGCGACGGGGTTCCCGCCGAAGGTGGAGCCGTGGTCGCCCTTGTGGAACGCGTCGGCGTGGTCGCCGAAGCCGACGCACGCGCCGATGGGCAGTCCGCCGCCCAGGCCCTTGGCGAGGGTGAGCACGTCGGGCCGCACGTCCTCGGCCTGGTGGGCGAACCACGCGCCGGTGCGGCCGATGCCGCTCTGGATCTCGTCCAGGACGAAGGCGGCGCCCGTGGCGTCGCAGATCTCGCGGACGCCGGCGAGGTAGCCCTCGGGCGCGGGGACGACCCCGGCCTCGCCCTGGGTGGGCTCGGTGAACACGGCGACGCAGGACTCGTCGACGGCGTCGCGGAGCGCGTCCAGGTCCCCGTGGGGGACGAAGCGCACGTCCATGCCGAACGGCCCGAAGGGCTCGCGGATGGAGTCCTTGCCGGTGAGGGCGAGGGAGCCGGAGGTGCGTCCGTGGAACCCGTGGGACGCGGCGACGAAGTAGTGGCGTCCGGGGCCGGCCGCGCGCTTGACCAGCTTGAGGGCGGCCTCGTTGGCCTCGGTGCCGGAGTTGGCGAAGAAGACCTTGGCGTCCCCGCCGAGCAGCCCCACGAGGCGCTCGGCGAGTTCGACCTCCCGCTCGTGGACGAACAGGTTGCTGGTGTGGGCGAGGGTCGCGGCCTGGTGCGCGACCGCCTTGACCATGGCGGGGTGGCCGTGTCCGAGGCTGGACACGGCGATCCCGGCGATGAGGTCGAGGTACTGGCGCCCGTCGGCGTCGTAGACCTCGCAGCCGCGGCCGAGGGTGAGGACCACGGGCGGGACGCCGTAGTTGGGCATGAGCGAGGCGGCGAAGCGCTCGCGCAGGGTGGAACTGCTGGTCACTGTGCGCCTCCTGCGTTCGTGACGGCGGTGGTGGTTGCGGTGTCGGCGGTGTGCCCCGGACGCGGGACGTGTCCGTTCCCGGTGAGCCCGGCCTCCAGCCTCTCGTCGGCGACCATGGTGCCGACGCCCTGGTCGGTGAAGACCTCCAGGAGAAGGGAGTGGGGCACGCGGCCGTCGATGATGTGGGCCTGGGGGACGCCGCCCTCGACGGCGTGCAGGCAGGCCTCCATCTTGGGGAGCATCCCCGACGAGAGGGAGGGCAGCAGCTCCCTGAGCTCCTCGACGGCGAGTCTGCTGATCAGCTCGGTGTTGGCCGGGAAGTCGGCGAACAAGCCCTCGACGTCGGTGAGCACGATGAGCTTGCTGGCGCCGAGCGCGACCGCGAGGGCGGACGCGGCGGTGTCGGCGTTGACGTTGTAGACGCCGCCGTCGTCCGCGCGGGCGACGCTGGAGACCACGGGGATGCGGCCGTCGGCGATGAGCGCCGCGACGGCACCGGGGTGGACCTCGGTGATCTCGCCGACGCGGCCGATGTCGACCGCCTCCCCGTCCACCTCGACGCTCTTGCGCTCGGCGACGAGGAGGTTGGCGTCCTCCCCCGACATGCCCACGGCGAAGGGTCCGTGCTGGTTGACGAGTCCCACGATCTCGCGGTTGACCTGGCCGGTGAGGACCATGCGGACGATGTCCATGGCCTCGTCGGTGGTGACGCGCAGTCCGGCGGTGAAGGTGGACTCGACCCCGGCCAGGGCCAGCTGTGCGCTGATCTGGGGGCCGCCGCCGTGGACCACGACGGGGCGCAGGCCCGCGTAGTACAGGAAGACGATGGACTCTGCGAAGCGGACCCGCAGCTCCTCGCTGATCATGGCGTTGCCGCCGTACTTGACCACGACCGTGCGGCCGTGGAAGCGGGAGAGCCAGGGCAGGGCCTCGATGAGGTGGGACGCCTTGTCGATGGCCTGGGCCTGGTCCGCTGTCGGATGTGCTGAGCGCGCGATCATGTCGGGTTCTCGTCGGTGTCGGGGGTGTCGGCGCCGACCTGGGCGGCCAGCTCTGCGAGCACCTCGGTGAGCAGTGCGGCGAGGGTGTCCTCGTCGGGAGTGGTGCCGCTGGCGCCGCTGGCCATGAGCAGCACCGTGTCGTTGGTGGCGGTCAGCGGGCCGAGGGTCTTGCCCGCGGCGTCGGCGAGCAGGCGTCCGCACTGCTCACCGGTGATGTCGGCGTCGGTCGTCAGGACGTACAGCCCGGTGGAGAGGGAGGCGTCGGGGCCCTTGGCCATGGCGCCGACGGTGTGGCCGTCGGCACGCCTGAAGGCGATCTTGACGACGGTGTCCGTGGTGCGCACGGCGTCGGCGGCGTGCAGCCCTCCGCTCCGGCCGGCCTCGGCCACGGCAGCGGTGAGGCCCGTCCGCACGGCGTCCAGGGGGAGGCGGGCGCCGACGGGCCCGGCCGAGCACAGGACGATCTCGGCGGCGGAGTCGCCGAGCAGGTTCGCGGTGTGCTCGGCCAGGGCGTGGGCGTCCTGGAATCCGAGGGGGCCCGTGCCCGCGTTGGCCCCGCCCGAGTTGAGGGCGGCGGCGCGCACGCGTCCGCCGGAGACGACCTGGCGGGTCCACAGGACCGGAGCCGCCGGGTCGGCCGAGCCGGTGAGGACGGCTCCCGCGGCTCGGGAGGGACCGTCGTTGATGACGACGGCGACGTCCCGGGCTCCGTCCGCCCTCACTCCGGAGACGACTCCGGCGGCGCGGAACCCGAGGGGTGCGGTGACGCTCACGGTGGTGTGGTCCTCGTCCTAGGGGGCGACCGCTGCGAGCGGCAGGCCGGCGGTCTCGGGCAGTCCGAGGGCGATGTTGGTGCTCTGGACGGCGCCGCCCGCGGTGCCCTTGGTGAGGTTGTCCAGGGCGGCGACCGCCACCATGCGGCCCGCCGCGGGGTCGACGGTGACCTGCACGAGGGTGGTGTTGGCGGCCAGCGTCATGGCGGTGCTGGGCCAGGTCCCCTCGGGGAGCAGGTGGACGAAGGGCTCGTCCGCGTAGGCGGTCTCGTAGGCGGCTCGGACCTGGTCGGCGGTGGTGCCGGGGCGCAGGGGCGCGGTGCAGGTGGCGAGGATCCCGCGGGGCAGCGGCGCGAGGACCGGGGTGAAGGAGAGCCGGACCGGCTCGCCGGTGACGGCGGTGAGGTTCTGGACGATCTCGGGGTTGTGCCGGTGGGCGCCGCCGACCCCGTAGGGGCTGAGCGCGCCCATGACCTCGCTGCCCACGAGGTTGGGCTTGGGCGCCTTGCCGGCGCCGGAGGTTCCGGTGACCGCGACGACGGTCAGGTCCGGCTCGACGAGCTGCTCGGCCAGTCCGGGGAACAGGCCCAGGGTGGCGACGGTGACGTGGCAGCCGGGAACGGCGACGCGGCGGGCCCCGGCGAGCCGGTCGCGCTGCCCGGGGAGCTCCGGGAGGCCGTAGGGCCAGGTGCCGGCGTGGGGGGTTCCGTAGAAGCGTTCCCACGCGGCGGCGTCCTCGAGGCGGAAGTCGGCTCCGCAGTCGACGACGAGGACGTCGTCGCCGAGCTGCTGCGCGATGTCGGCGGACTGGCCGTGCGGCAGCGCGAGATACACGATGTCGTGTCCGCTCAGCGCGTCGATGTCGGTGGGGGCCAGGACGCGGTCGGCCAGGGGCAGCAGGTGCGGCTGGTGTCGGATGAGCGGGGTCCCGGCGTTCTTGGCGGCGGTGACCGCGCCGATCTCGATCTCGGGGTGGCCGAGGAGCAGTCGGAGCAGCTCGCCCCCCGCGTAGCCGCTGGCCCCGGCGATCGCCGCGCTGTATCCCATGCCGCTCCCCCTCGTCTCGTCTGACTGGACTATCATGCATCCCACTGCAAATTTATGCAACCCAGTTCGGAGCGCCCCCCCGGGAGGAGGAGCGGGACCGGGGGGAAGGAACGGGACGCGGCACGGGGCCGCCGGGCGGCTCCGTGCGGTCTCAGCGGCGTGCGATGCGGGTGGCGATGCCCGCGAGGCGGGAGGTGTGCCCCTTGTCCTCGGTCCGGGACTCGCGGCGGTCCGCGGTGCGGTAGAGGCCGTGGACGACCCTCGTGCCCGCCCAGCGCAGGGGCTCGGGCTCCCAGCCCCGCACCTGGTGGCCGACCCACGGCAGGCGGGTCAGCTCCGTCCGGCGGCCCAGGACCAGGTCGCGCAGCGTGCGGCCGGCGAGGTTGGCCGCGGCCACCCCGCTGCCCGCGTATCCGCCGGCCCAGCCCAGGCCGGAGCCGGTGTCCATGTGCACGCTCGGGCACCAGTCGCGCGGGACCCCGAGCAGCCCGGACCAGGCGTGCTCGACGGGCACGTCGGCCACGTCGGGGAACATCCGGGTGAGTGCGCGCCACAGGTCGGCGATCTCCTGCGGCGGGGTGGAGCCGTCCTGGCCGGCTCCGGGGCGGTGCGGCACCCCGCGTCCGCCGATGGCGATGCGGTCGTCCGCCGTGCGCTGGGCGTAGACGTAGGCGTGGGCCGCGTCGCCCAGGACCTCGCGCCCCTCCCAGCCGATCTTCTCCCACAGTTCGGCGGGCACCGGCTCCGTGACGATCATCGAGGAGCGCATGGGGATCCACTCGCGGCGCTGACCGCGCAGGGCGGAGGTGAAGCCCTCGGTCGCGCGGACGACGTGGTCGGCGGTGACCGTGCCGTGGTCGGTGACGACCGCGGGGCGGGCCGCGCCCCGGCGGGGCCGGATCTCCTCGACCGCCGTGTCCTCGAAGATGTCGACGCCCAGGCCGGCCACCACCCGGGCCAGACCCGTGACCAGCTTGGCGGGGTGCACGCGCGCGGCGTGCGGGGAGTGGGCCGAGGCGACGGCCCCGGCCACGGACAGCCGCGGCTCGTGGTCGTGCGCGAGGAGGTGGATGTCGTCGGGCCAGTAGCCCCACTCCTGCAGGTACTCGATCTCGGCCGTCAGGCGCTCCTGCTGCGCCGCGTTCGTGGCGACCAGGCGCATGCCGCCGCGCACGAGGTCGGCGTCGACCCCCTCGGCCTCCGTGACGGAGACCACCTCGTTCACGGTCTCCATCATGACCCGCTGGAGGGCGATCATCGAGGACTTGCCGTGTGACTGCGCGTAGCGTTCGCGGGAACCGGAGAACTCCGCCGAGAGCCACCCTCCGTTACGACCCGAGGCGCCGAACCCTGCGAACTCACGTTCGACGACGGCCACCCGCAGATCCGGCTGCGCCTTCTTGAGGTAGTAGGCGGTCCACAGGCCCGTGTAACCGGCTCCGACCACGCAGACGTCGTAGTCGGCGGCCCCGGGGAGGGCCGGTCTGCGCTCGGGGAGCCCGATGTCCCGGAACCAGAAGGAAACGCCCCCGTTCGCGAATCGTGAGGACCGGGGAATCGGCCTCATCTGCGCCGCAGTGGTGAACGGTCTCATCATTCCCCCCGGAACCTTGCGTGCCCACGGCCCATCCCCGCGCGGGACCCACGAACTCCCGCCAACCTACACGGGAACGTCGATCCATGGGATGTTTCCCCTCCGCCCCGCGGACGCGCCCGCCCCGAGAGCGAAGCTTCGGTTACGCAGCGTTCCGACACGCGGTACTCATTCTCCACACGAGCTGTCACGGAGAGTGCGCGCGATGACGGCGAGCTGCCGGACCCCCTCGGCTCCCAGAGGTGCGAGCACGTGCTTGCGGAGCCTCTCGACGTGCCTGGTCCGCGCCCTGCCGATGAAGTCCAGCCCCTGCTCGGTGAGCGCGGCGTAGACGACCCGGCGGTCGGAGGAGCAGTTCTCCCTCATGAGGTAGCCCTCGCGCTCCAGCCGGTCGGCGAGCTTGGTGAAGCCGCCCGTGCTCAGGCTGACCTCGCGGGCCAGGCGGCTCATCGGCAGGCGGTGCCCGGGGGTGCGCTGGAGCCGGATCAGGACCTCGAACCACGGCCCCGCCATGTCCTTGCCGTCCGGGGTTATACCGCCCAGGAGCTTGGGCTCGACGACGTTCATCGCCTCGTGGACCAGGCCCCAGGCGGTGATGAGGTCGTCGTCGCCCGGCGTGTCGTCGCCCGCGCCCGCCGCGGCGTCGATCGGCTGTGTCGTCATGGCCCACTCCCTGTCCGTCCCGGGGCGGACGCCGATGCGCATCTCACCCTCAAGAAATATCTTCCCAGTAAACATTACTCGAAGTCTGAGATGTGGCACAGGTTTTTTTCCGCGGATACGCGTCACGCCCGGTACGTCGGCGCGACGTACCAGGCGTGGTGGTCGGGAACGGACCCCCTCGGGTGCGTCCCCCTCGTCTTCGACCGGGTCCCGCCGCACCCCCCGGATGGGGCGGGACCCGGTCCTCAGTGGCGGGCGGCCACCGCGTCCAGCGCGGCGGAGAGCGTGGAGACCAGGTGGTCGATCTGCTCCCAGGTGATGACCAGTGGCGGCGAGACCAGGAGCGACGTGGGGATCGCGCGCACGATGACACCCCGGGCCCGTGCCTCGGCGAACACCTCGGCCGTGGTGATCCCCCGGCCGCTCAGCGCCTCCTCCGTGAGTTCGACCGCACCCATCACGCCGACCCCGGAGCGCACCTCGGCCACCAGCGGGTGGGAGGCGAGCCCCTGCAGGGCGACGTCCAGGTGCCGCTCCACCTCCAGCGACACCGTGAAGAGGTCCTCGCGCTCCAGGATGTCCAGGTTGGCCATGGCCGCGGCACATGCCGTCGGGTGCCCGGCGTAGGTGGTCCCGTGCATGAACGCGTTGCCCTCGCCGTTGTAGAACGGGTCGGCCACGCGTCCGCCGACGACGATGCCGCCCAGGGGCAGGTAGCCGCTGGAGACGCCCTTGGCGAACACCACCATGTCCGGGCTCACCCCGAACCGCTCGATACCGAACCAGTTGCCCAGGCGGGCGAAGCCGCAGATGACGCTGTCGACGACGAACAGCACACCGTACTTGCGGCAGATCCGGGCGACCTCGGTGAAGTAGTCCTCCCGGGGCGGGTAGACGCCGCCCGAGCCGATCACCGGCTCCGCGAAGTAGGCCGCGACCCGCTCCGGCCCCACACGCAGGATCTCGGCCTCCAGCGCCGCCGCCGAGTCGTGCGGCACCACCGAGGTGTCCTCGACCACCCTGCCGTAGCCGTGGCGGAAGCGGTCCATGCCGGAGATGCTCGTCCCGAAGCCGTGCAGCCCGTGGTAGCCGCCGGTCCGGCTGATGAGATGCGTGCGCCCGGGCTGTCCCGTGACCGCCCAGTAGCGGCGGGCGAGCTTGGCGGCGGTCTCGATGGCCTCCCCGCCCCCGGAGGTGAGGATCACCCGGGGGTCGGCGACCGGCGCGTGGGCGGCCAGTCGCTCGCTGAGCTCCACGGCGGGGCCGTTGGAGAAGTCCCCGTAGACGGTGTAGGCGTCCAGGGTGCTGATCTGGCGGTGGACGGCGTCCGCGATCTCGGTGCGTCCGTGCCCGACGTTGCAGTACCAGAGGCTGGCCGTGCCGTCGAGGTACCGGTCCCCGGACGCGTCCCACAGCCACACGCCCTCGGCGCGGGCCACCATGAATTCGGGGCCCCTGGCCACGGTGTTCATGTCGCAGAACGTGTGCCAGAGACGGCTGGGCTCCCCGTGTTCCTTGGGAGTGAGCGCGGACGAGACAACCGTTTCGGTCATATGGCGACCTCCGAGCCGTGTCATGCGCAAGCGCGCAGCGGAAAACTCAGGTTGATCCGACCTGCACCGGGCGCCCGGGTGCGGCAGGTGCTTGCAGGCTAAGCTTGCGACCCACCTCACAGCAAGAGCCAAAACGAAGATTCATGCCCCGAAACCCAAACTTCATTCCGGTTACCCGGGGGGGTTGGCACCAAAACCCTTACTGGGCTGGAAAAACAGGGCTGAAAATAGTCTGGAATCCGGGCTCCCCCACGAGGCGTTTCGCAACAGGCGAGCCGCGGTGACGACGTCCCGCAGCACTGTCTTAACACAGAGGAGCGGGGCCGGTCACTCCCTTCACGGAAGTGGCCGGCCCCGCCTCCCGGCGCCCGGGAACGGGTCCGCCGACCCGGGCGCCGCGGTCGTCAGCCGCGCAGGACGGCGCCGGTGCGCTCGGCCGCCAGGGCCACGGCGGCGTCGCGGGCCGCGCCCGCCTCCTCCGCCGTCAGCGTCCGGTCCCCCGCACGGAACCGCAGGGTGAAGGCGACGGACTTGCGCCCCTCCCCGACCTGCTCCCCCGTGTAGACGTCGAACAGCCGCACGCTCTCCAGCAGCTCGCCCGCGCCCTCCGCCAGGGCCGCGCTGACGAGGCCGACCGGGACCGACGCGTCCACGGCCAGCGCCACGTCCTGGGTGGCGACCGGGTAGGTGGACACCTCGGGGGCGACGACCGGCGGGCGGGCGCGCTCGATCCGGTCCAGGTCGACCTCGACCGCAGCGGCCCGCTCGGGCAGCCCGAACGCCTTCACCGTGCGCGGGTGGAGCTCGCCCGCGTGTCCGACGAGCAGGCGCTCGCCCCCGACCCGCACGTAGAGCGCGGCGCAGCGGCCCGGGTGCCAGGGGGCGTGCTGGTCGGCCTCGACCTCCAGCTCGACCCCGGCGGTCCGTGCGACGTCCCGGGCGGCCTGGACCGCGTCGGCCCACGTCGCCGCGCGGCCGGGCCCCCACCATCCGGCCCGCTCGAAGTCGCCGGCCAGCACCGCCCCCACACGGCGCGGCTGCTCGGGCACGGCCGCGTCGATCTCGGCGAGCTCGTCGGCCCCCGGACCGCGGTCCACCGGCAGCAGCGGGGCCCGGCCGGCCCCCTGGCGGGGCCGGTAGACCAGGCCCGTCTCGAACAGCGCCACGTCGGCGAAGCCCCGTCCCACGTTGCGGGCCAACGCCTTGAACAGGCCCGGCAGCAGCGTGGTGCGCAGCAGCGGCTCCTCCTCGTTGAGGGGGTTGGCCAGGCGCAGGGCGGCGCGGCGCCCGTCGTCGGCGGGGAGCTGGAGGCCGTCGAGGTCGCGCTCGCCCACGAACGGGTAGTTGAGCACCTCGTGGTACCCGGCGTCGGCGAGGGTGCGGCCGACCGCACGGCGCAGGCGCTGCCCGGCGGTGAGTCCGCGCCCGCTCCTGGCGCGCGGCGGGATCGAGGGGATGTTCTCGTAGCCCTCGAAGCGGATGACCTCCTCGGCGAGGTCGTTGGGGTCGGTGAGGTCGGGCCGCCAGGAGGGCGGGGTGACCCGGAGGAGGTCGCCCTCCTCCTCGACACGGCAGCCGATGCGCCGCAGCCACGTCCGGGCGGTGCCCTCGGGGTAGTCCACGCCGGCGACGGAGCCCGCGTGCGAGGCCCGCACGGTGACGGGCTCGCGCTCGGCGGTCCGGTCGATGTGGGTGTAGGCCGTCTCGACCGCGGCGCCGCCCAGCTCGGCGAGGAGTTCGGCCGCGCGCGTGGCCGCGACCAGCTGTACGGCGGAGTCGACGCCGCGCTCGAAGCGGCGGGAGGACTCCGAGGACAGCTGGTGGCGCCGCGAGGCGCGGGCGATGTGCATGGCGTCGAAGTGGCCCGCCTCGACCAGCACCTCCGTGCTGGTGGAGGAGATCTCCGTGGTCAGGCCGCCCATGACGCCGGCGATGTTGACCGGCCCGCTGTCGTCGGCGATGACGATGTCGTCGGGGTCGAGGGAGCGCTGGACGTGGTCCAGGGTCTCCAGCTTCTCCCCCGCCCCGGCGGCCCGGACCCGCAGCGGACCGCGCAGGGCGGCCCGGTCCCAGGCGTGCAGGGGCTGCCCGAGCTCGAGCATCACGTAGTTGGTGACGTCGACGGCCAGGGAGATCGGCCGTACGCCGCTCTGGTGGAGGCGGCGCTTCATCCACAGCGGGGTGGGCGCGCCGGGGTCGAACCCCGTGGCGCCGCGCAGGACGTAGCGGTCGCACAGCGCCGGGTCGACCTCGGCCGCCGGGCCCTCGCCGGTGGGTGCGGCGACGGCGACGTCGGCGGGGTCGCGGAAGTCCACCCCGTAGAGGGCGGCGGTGTCGCGGGCGACGCCGCGCAGGGACAGCGCGTAGCCCCGGTCGGGGGTGACGGCGATGTCGAGAACGTCCTCGCGCAGGCCCAGGGGGCCGATGGCGTCCTCGCCCGGGGCGCCGAAGCCCTCGGGGAGCACGATGATGCCGCTGTGGTCGTCCCACAGGCCCAGCTCGGAGGCCGAGCAGATCATGCCCGCGGACATCCTGCCGTAGGTCTTGCGCGCTCCGATCCGGAACCCGCCGGCCAGCTCCGCCCCGGGCAGGCTCGTGACGACGAGGTCGCCCTCCGCGAAGTTGCGGGCGCCGCAGATGATCTCCTGCGGCTCGCCGGTGCCGTTGGCGTCGCCGACGTCCACGCGGCAGTGGCGGATGGGCTTCTTGAAGCCGGTGAGCTCCTCGATCTCCAGCACACGGCCGTAGACGACGGGGCCCTTGACGTCGGAGCCGAGCTCGTCGACGGTCTCGACCTCCAGGCCGGCCAGGGTCAGCCGGTCGGCGAGGGCGCGCGCGGTGACGTCGGCCGGGAGGTCGACGTACTCACGCAGCCAGGAAAGGGGGACGCGCATCAGTTCTCACTCCCGAACGCCGAGGTGAAGCGGATGTCGCCCTCGACCATGTCGTGCATGTCGCGCACGCCGTGCGCGAACATCAGTGTCCGTTCGATTCCCAGGCCGAAGGCCCAGCCGCTGTAGACCTCCGGGTCCACTCCGGCGGCGGTGAGCACGCGCGGGTTGACCACTCCGCAGCCGCCGATCTCGATCCAGCCCTCGCTGGAGCAGGTACGGCACGGTGCGTCCGGGTCGCCCACGGACGCGCCGCGGCAGACGAAGCACTCCATGTCCACCTCGGCGGAGGGCTCGGTGAACGGGAAGTAGGAGGCGCGGAAGCGGGTCCGCAGGCCCGCCCCGAACATGTTCTCGACGAAGGCGTCGATGGCGCCGCGCAGGTGCGCGAGCGTGATGCCCCGGTCGACGACCAGGCCCTCCAGCTGGTGGAAGACCGGACTGTGGGTGGCGTCCAGCTCGTCGGTGCGGAAGGTCTTCCCGGGGGCGACCACGTACACCGGCAGCTCGCGCGACAGCAGCGCGCGGACCTGCACCGGCGAGGTGTGGGTACGCATGACCAGGCCGGACCCGCCGCCGTCGGGCCCCTCGACGAAGAAGGTGTCCTGCATGGTGCGGGCGGGGTGGTCGGGCTGGAAGTTGAGCGCGTCGAAGTTGAACCACTCGGCCTCGACCTCGGGGCCCTCGGCGACCTCGAACCCCAGGCCGACGAAGATGTCGGCCATGCGCTCGGCGACGGTGGTCAGCGGGTGGCGGGCGCCGCGCGGTGCGCGGTCCCACGGCAGGGTGACGTCGACGCGCTCCTCGATGAGGACCCGCTCGTCGCGCTCGGTCTCCAGGACGGCCTGGCGGGCTTTGAGCGCCTGGCCGACGTCGCGGCGGGCACCGCCCACGCGCTTGCCCGCGTCGGCCTTCGCGGCCGGCGGCAGGGCGCCGATCTCCCTGTTGGCCAGGGCCAGCGGGGAGCGGTCCGAGGCGTGTGCGAGCCGGACCTCCTTGAGTTCGGCGAGGTCGCCGGCCGCCTCGATGGCGGCCAGCGCCTCCTCGCGCATGCGGGCGACCTCGTCGGGGTGCAGGGGGGTCACCTCGACCGGGTCGAAGGAATTGTTCGGTGCAGACATGGTTGGTTGCCTCGCCGCCGTTCCCCGCCAAGGGGTCGGGCGGCAGTCACGGTCCGCGACGGGGCGGACGAAGCCGACAGAAGAGCACAGGCGGATGTCGAGCATGCCCGGGTAAGGACCTGTTGCCGGGTCCGGGACACGCCGTGGAGCCCACCGGGGGCGCTGGAGGTCTGAGGGCTCAGACGAACTCGGGCGTCCCGGCGGGCATGGTAAATCGGAACTCCGCGCCGCCGCTGGGGGCGCGTCCGACGGTGATCGTGCCGCCGTGGGCCTCGACGAGGCCCTTGACGATGAACAGGCCGAGGCCGGTCCCGCTCCGGCGCTTGCTGCGCCAGAACTGGCGGAAGACGCGCGGAATGGTCTCGGGCGCTATGCCCTGGCCTTCGTCGCGCACCGACACCGCTGTTCCTCCCTCGCACGGCTCGATCACGATACTGACAGTACCAGCGCCGTGCCGCACCCCGTTTTCGACGAGGTTGGACAGTATCTGGTGGAGTTTGTCGGAGTCGATCCACATCTGCGGGAGCTCTCCGCGGGCCTCGACCCGGAAGCGCTCCTCCGACTCGCCCGCCGCGACGTATCCGGCGACGACCCGGCGCACGGCGCCGGGGAGGTCGACGACCTGGCGGCGGATCTCCAGGCGCCCCGACTCGATGCGGGACACGTCGAGGAGGTCGTGGATGAGGCGGGTGACGCGGTCGGCGTCGGCGTTGACCGTCTCCAGCATGAACAGCTTCTGTTTGTCGGTGAGCCTCTCCCACTTGGTGAGCAGGGTGGAGGTGAAGCCCTTGACGCTGGTCAGGGGGGAGCGCAGTTCGTGGGCGACCTCCGACACCAGGTCCGCGCGGCTGCGCTCGGCCCGGGTGGAGGCGTCGCGGAGGGTCAGGACCAGGCGGACGAGCTCTCCGCCGGGCCGCGCCCGGACGTAGCGCGCGGCGACCAGTATCTCGCGCTCGTCCGGCAGGAAGAGGGCCCGTTCGGGCTGGCGGACGCGGTCGCGGGCGCCGCCGTAGGGGTCGCTGGCCTCCCACCAGTCCTGGCCGTCGTGGCCGACCAGGGGCAGGACCGCGCGGTAGTCGCGGCCCAGCGCCGCGTCGGTGGGGACGCCGGTGAGCTGCGCGGCCTGGGTGTTGAAGAGGACGACGCGGCCGGCGGCGTCGGCGACGACGACCCCGTCGGGCAGGTCGTCGGCGTGCAGGGGGGCTCCGGCGAGGCCCGCGGAGGCCCCGGCGACGTCCATGAGGGCGACGGAGGGGGGTTCGTTCCACGGTGCGGGGCCGGTCCGGGGGGAGGCTCCGCGTGCCGCGGCCGCCTCGGCGGAGGCGGGGTCGGCTCCCTGCCCGGGGTCGTCCGACGGGTGGGCGGCTCCGCCGCCCGAGTCCTCCGCCGGGTGATCCGCCTTCCGGCCGCTGCCCACGCCTCTCCCCGCTCCCCTTGAAGGTCCACGACCACAGGCTCCTGGGCCGAGGACCGCTGACCGGCCGTGTCCGCGAAACACCGCGGACACCACCGCAGGTTGTCTACCCTGCACTTCCACCCGGTACGCCTTGCGGCCCGGGTCGGGGCGTACGACGGGGGACGAGCGTACAAGCACCCTCCGCGAGCACCGCCGCCCGGGAACAGGCATCGTCGGCCCTCCCGTGCGAGGTCTGCTCACGCGGTGTCGTCAACCCTGCCCGGTGACGGCGTGCCGCACGGCGCCCCGCCCGCGGCGCGGACAGGGCGGCCCGGGTCCGCGCACGACGCGCACGAACCTCCGTGATCCTGGTCAGACCCTATCTGCACTCGGGCCCCGTGCACGTGCATTTCGGGTGGAAGGGGCAGACCGTGACCGCTCGCTCACAGGGAGCGGATGGGGTGGAACACCCGCCTTCGGCACCCCCGGGGTCGATTACCCGGAGTGATGAACCGGTGTATGAGCTGGCATGATCCGATGGCCCCGGGCCGGGGTCAGGAACGTCTCTGCTGCCGTGCGGTGGTGTAGAGGCACACCGCGGCGGCCGTGGCCAGATTCAGGCTTTCGGCCCCGCCGTAGATCGGAACGCTCACCGCTCCGTCCGTCAGGGCGACGATGTCCTCCGGCAGGCCCCAGGCCTCGTTGCCGAACACCCATCCGACCGGACCGTCCAGGTCACCGCCGTCGGCGACACCGTGGAGGTCCCTCGTTCCGCCGCCGTCGGCGGCCCACACCCTGGCGCCCCTGCCGTGGAGGAAGTCCACGGCGCTCGCCACCGGCACGCCCACGACCACGGGCAGGTGGAACAGGCTCCCGGCGGAGGCCCTCACGCACTTGCCGTTGTAGGGGTCGACGGAGGCGTCGGTGAAGATGACGACGTCGGCCCCGGCCGCGTCGGCGGTGCGCAGCACCGTGCCCGCGTTCCCGGGGTCCCTGACGTGGGAGAGGACGACCGCGAGCCGGACGTCGCCGATCTCGCTCAGGGGGACGTCGACGAACTCGCAGATCGCGATGATCCCCTGCGGGGTCACCGTCTGGGCCAGCTCCGACATCACGTCCAGGCTGACCCTGTGGGTGGGGACGCCCGCCTCCCGGGCGGCGTCCACCAGATCGATGTGGCGCTGCATGGCCTCCGCCGTGGCGTAGACCTCCACCACACCGGGGGCGGTCCCGCCCCGGGGGGACCGCCCGCCGTCCGCTGCGGCGAGCGCCTCCCGCACGGCCTGCGGCCCCTCCGCGAGGAAGCGCCGCTCACGTTGGCGGAAGGTGCGTTTGGCGAGCCGCCGAACCCCCTTGATCCTGGGTGACCGGATACTCGTGAACTCGTGGCTCGCCATCGCTACTCGCTGCTCAGTCCTGGACAGGTTACGCGGCGGCCTCGGTGGGGAGGGCCTTCTTGGCCGACTCCACCAGGGTCGCGAACGCGGCCTCGTCGTTGACGGCCAGCTCGGCCAGCATGCGACGGTCGACCTCGATGCCGGCCAGCTTCAGGCCCTGCATGAAGCGGTTGTAGGTGAGGCCGTTGGCGCGGGAGGCAGCGTTGATGCGCTGGATCCACAGGCGACGGAACTGCCCCTTCCGGTCCTTGCGGTCCCGGTAGGAGTAGGTCATCGAGTGGAGCATCTGCTCCTTGGCCTTGCGGTACAGGCGCGAACGCTGCCCGCGGTAGCCGCTCGCCCGGTCGAGAACGACCTTGCGCTTCTTCTTGGCGTTGAGAGCCCGCTTCACGCGTGCCACTGTGACTCCCTCGTTGTGTCTTCCGGCGCGCGCGGCGCGCCGAACGGCCCGGCTCTGAGAAGCCCGGCGGCCGTGTTCGCTTCGGGTTGTCCCCTCCCGGGGGCCGTCACCGTGCCGGCTGGACCCCGCACGTGGGCGCTTCCGGGAGGGAGGGGAAGGTCCTCGGTCCTACTTGCCGAGAAGCTTCTTGATGCTCTTGGTGTCCGCGGGAGAAAGCACGGCCTCGTTGCCCAGCTTGCGCTTGCGCTTGGAGGTCTTGTGCTCAAGGATGTGGTTCTTGTTGGCACGGCGGCGCATGATCTTGCCGGAGCCGGTGACCTTGAAGCGGTCCTTGGCCCCACTGTGGGTCTTGTTCTTCGGCATGTTCGCCGTGTCTCCTACTCCGTCGGCGTGCCACCCGCGCGAGGCGGACGGCACGGTTCTTCCGCTGCTACAGCGGGGACCCCTGCGCGCCGGTACTCCGACGCATCCTGGCCGTGTCCGCACAGCCCACCCCACCACCCGGTGCCTTCCCGGCGTCCGGGCGGTGGGGGACTACGTCCGCCGCTAGACGGCTTCGTCCTGCTCGCGGCGGGTCTTGTCCCCCGCCGCCGCACGGGCCTCGGCCTTGTGCTCGGACCGCCGCTTGTGCGGACCGATCACCATGACCATGTTGCGGCCGTCCTGCTTGGGCTGCGACTCCACGGTGCCGAGGTCCTGAACGTCCTCGGCCAGCCTCGCCAGCAGTCGGCGGCCCAGCTCGGGGCGGGACTGCTCGCGGCCGCGGAACATGATCGTCACCTTGACCTTGTCCCCGCTCTTGAGGAACCGGACGACGTGACCCTTCTTGGTCTCGTAGTCGTGCGGATCGATCTTCGGGCGGAGCTTGATCTCCTTGATGATCGTGTTCGACTGGTTCTTGCGCGATTCGCGGGCCTTGACCGCGGACTCGTACTTGAACTTGCCGTAGTCCATCAGCTTGGCGACCGGCGGGCGCGCGGTCGGCGCGACCTCGACCAGGTCGAGGTCGGACTCCTGGGCCAGACGCAGGGCGTCCTGCACGGAGACGATTCCGACCTGCTCACCGTTGGGTCCGACGAGACGGACCTCGGGCACCCGGATGCGGTCATTGATACGGGGCTCGGCGCTGATGAGACCCCTCCCTAGCTTTCTCGGATTACCTGGGACCGACCGTCCGCCAGGCGGCGGACGATCTGTTCGACCGGGCCGCCCGAGTCCGTCGGGCCACCCGATAGCGTCGGGGTCCCCGTAAAGCGAAAACCCCGCCAGCGTGTGCAAGCGGGGTGATCCGATCGGATATTCCCGGCGAGGGGCACCGCGCGCGCCGAACGCCCCGGACAAGGGCGTCCGACGAAAAGAGCGCGAGCTCTCCATCGCCAGAACCGGAACCTGCGCGAGCCGTACCCGGCAGGTGGGAGGATCATCTCCGCTTGCGGCTCCGGTGTGAGACACACCGGACCAAGTCGATTACGTTCCCAATATAGCAGCAGACGGAAGCCTGTCGTCCCTTGTGCGCGATCTCCCGGCCGGACGCCCTCAGGACGCCTTCCTGCGGGCCAGTTCGGCCTCGCCCGCTGCGCGCATGGCCTCCACCGGGACGTCCGCGGTCCCGGTCATCAGCCGGACCTGGGCGACGGCCTGGTGCAGCAGCATCGGGAAGCCGCCCACGGTCCGCCCGCCGCGCGAGGCGACCGCCTCGGCGGCGCCGGTGGGCCAGGGAGCGTACACGACGTCGAACAGGTCGGCCCGCGACCGGGCGAGGCGCTCGGCGTACCGGTCCGCGGCCCCGGAGGGCAGGGAGGAGACCACCAGGTCCGCGTCCAGGTACTCGTCGATCGCGGACAGCGGGGCGACCTCCACCGGGTGGCCGAGCCGCCGGGCCGCCGCGGTCACCTCGCCCGTCCGGGCGGTGTCGCGGGCCAGGACGGCGACCGCCGAGGCCACCCCCAGCAGGCGGAGCGCGGCGACGGCGGACGCCGCCGTGGCCCCCGCGCCCAGCACGACCGCGTTCCGCGGCGCGACGCCGGCCTCGGTGAGGGCGGCGGCGATCCCGGCGACGTCGGTGTTGTGAGCCTCCCAGCCCGCGCCCCGGCGGACCAGGGTGTTGGCGCCGCCGACCTGGCGTGCCAGGTCGGTGACCGTGTCGGCCAGGTCCAGCGCACGGCGCTTGAGGGGCATGGTCAGTGACAGCCCCGCCCACTCGCCGCCGAGCCCGGAGAGGAAGGGGGCGAGCCCCTCCTCCCCGCACTCGTACAGGCCGTAGGACCACCTCTCCAGCCCCATCTCCGCGTAGGCGGCGGTGTGCAGGACCGGGGAGAGGGAGTGCGCGACCGGGGATCCGAGGACTGCGGCGCGCACTACTCGCCGCCTCCCCAGGTCTCCTCGAACCTGGCCTTGAGCTCGTTGAACTCCGCCTCCGTGGAGGCGAACTCGGTGACCCCGTTCTCCGGGTCGGTGGCGACGAAGTACAGCCAGTCGCCCTCCGCCGGCTCGAGGGCGGCCTCGATGGCGTCCTCCCCCGGGGCGACGAACGGGCCGGGGGGCAGACCGCTCTTGTGGTAGGTGTCGAACCCGCTGGTGTCCGCCTCGCACTGGGCGAGCTGGTCGTTGTTCAGCGCGATGCCGTACTCGCCGATGGCGTAGAAGCAGGTGCTGTCCATGCCCAGGTTCATGCCGATGTCCAGGCGGTTGTAGATCACCCGGGAGATCATCGGCATGTCCTCGGCCTTGCCGCTCTCGGCCTGGATGATGGACGCCATCGCCATGATCTCGTTGGGGTCGTAGCCGGCGTCCTCGGCCCGCTCCTCCAGCTCCATCTCCTCGGTGACGTTGCGGTGGTGGGTGACCATGGTCTTCAGCATGGACATGGCCTCGGTGCCCGGGTCGAACCGGTAGGTCGCCGGGAAGAGGTAGCCGGCGGACCCCTCCGTCGCGTAGTCGGGGAGTCCGAGCTCGTCGGTCTGCTCGTGCGCCGCCTGGAGCTCCTCCAGGGGGACGCCGGTCCGGTCGGAGAGTTCCTGGAGCACCTGCTCGTTGCGCAGGCCCTCCCGGATGGTGACCTGTCCGCCCAGGCGGCTCTCGGGGTCGAGCAGCGCGGCCACGGCCGCCTCGCCGCTCATCCCCTCGGCCAGGGAGTACGTGCCGGGGACCAGGCCGTCGCCGATCTCGTCCTCGGGGACGGCGTCCAGGGCGTTGACGAAGGCCCGGGAACTGGCGACGACGCCCTGGTCGGCGAGGTTGCCCGCGATGGCGGAACCGCTCTCCCCGTTCTCGATCACGAACACGACCTCGCCGCTGCCCTCGCCGGAGAAGTCCTCCGGGAAGACGTAGGTGCGCATGACGACGTAGCCACCGCCCCCGACCACCAGGATCAGGACGAGGACCAGGACGATCATCAGGCCCTTGCTCATGCCGCGGCGGCCCCTGCCCCTGCGGTTCGCGTTGGCGCGGGCCCGCTTGAGCTCCTTGGCCTTCCTGCGGCTGCTGCGGCCGCCGCCGTAGGCCTCGGCGATGTCGGCGAGCGCGGGCTCCTCGTACTCCTCGACCTCCTCCTCGGGCTCCTCGGCGCGGCGGCCGCCGCGCCTGCGGCGGCTCCGGCGGCCCGTGGGCTCCCCGTCCCCGTCGTCCCCGCCGCGCCTGCGGCGGCTTCGGCGGCCGGCCGGTTCGGACTCGGACTCCTCCCCGGGTGCGTCCGTCCCCGGGTCGGCGGCCTCCTCCCCGTCGGGGGCGGCGTCCGCCTCGGGGGGCGCCTCCTCCACCGGGGCGCCCCGCCTGCGGCGGCGCCCGCCGCGGCGGCTCCGGGGGGCCTCCTCCACCTCGTCGAAGGCGCCGGAGGACGCCGCCTCCTCCGGCTCGGGGTCGCGGGCGGCGCCGCGGGTCTCCTCCTCGTCGCGCTCGGCGCGCGCACGGCGGGCGCCGCGGCGGCGGGTCGGCCCGGGCACCGCGGCGAACGCGCCCGTGTCGGCGGAACCGGTCAGACCGGGGAAGCTCCCCGAGTCGAAGGCCCCGCTGTCCTCGGGCGCGTCGTCCAGGAACCCGCCGGTCGGCTCGTCGTCGCGACGACCGCGCTTGCGCCGGCCCCTGCGACCGGCCGGCTCCTCCTCCACCGGCATCGCACCGGTGTCGGCGGAACCCTCGTCCACGGGAGCGCCACGACGGCGCCGACCGCCCCGGCGGCCCGCGGGCGGCTCGGAGGCCGGGAGCGCGCCGGTGTCCGCGGGGCCCTCGGTACGCGACCGGCCCTCCGGGGCGAAGGCCCCGCTGTCCTCGGGCGCGTCGTCCAGGAACCCGCCGGTCGGCTCGTCGTCCCGGCGACCGCGCTTGCGCCGACCCCTGCGACCGGCCGGCTCCTCCTCCACCGGCATCGCACCGGTGTCGGCGGAACCCTCGTCCACGGGAGCGCCACGACGGCGCCGGGGCTCGGGTTCGGACCCGGCCTGGCTCCGGCGCCCGCGCCGGGGCGGGGGTTCGTCGGCGGCGCGGTCCCGGGGCCGCGCGGGCTCGTCGGCGGGACGGGCGGGCGCCGAGGGCGCGCCCAGGTTGGCGAGCGCCGCGAGCGCGTCCTGGGTCGGGTCGGCGGCCGGACCGCGGTGCGCGCGGGAGGGGTCCTGCGGCTGTGCGCGGTCCCCGGTCCCCGGCTCGTCGGCGCCCCGCGACCGGTTGGCTCCGGAGCGCGCGGCCCGCCCTCCGCGCAGGGCGTCGGCGGCTCCCGTGCGGCGGGGCTGTCCCGGCGGGGGCTCGGCCGGCGGCTCGGCCCGGCGCCGGCGCCCGGGGGGCGGGGCGTCGGGGCTCAGCGGGTCGTACTCCCCGTCGGCCCGGGACGCGTACCCGTGCGTGCGGAACTCGCCCGTGGAGTTCCCGGTACGGCGGAACCCGCCGGTGCCCGCACCGGGGTCGGCGGCGTCGGGAGCGGTGGGGGCGTCGCCCCGGGCCGGGGGCTCAGGACGCGCCCGCCGTCCGCGTGAGGGCGGCTGGGCGGGCAGCGGGTCGCTGAGCGGGTCGTAGTCGTAACCGCGCTCGCGTTCGTTACGTCCACGATAGGGATTATCGGGGTAGTCATCCCTGTCGTTCATCATTCTCCCTGGCTGGAGCGGACGATCTCGCCCGGGGGCTGGCCTGTTGACCGTTCCTGGTCCAAGGCGCTCTGGAGCAGGACGGTGGCCGCCGCCTGGTCGATGACCGACCTGCGGGCCCGACCGCCTCTGGCCCCCTTCTTCGCGAAGGAGGCGCCGGAGAGCAACTGGCTCTGCGCGGTCACCGTGGTGAGGCGCTCGTCGACCAGGCGGACGGGGACGGGGTACAGGTGTACGGCGAGTGCGTTGGCGAACTCCCTGGCGGAGCGGGCCGCGGGGCCCTCCTCGCCCGAGAGCGAGGCCGGGTAGCCCACGACGACCTCCCGCGCCTCGCGCTCGAGGACCAGCAGGGCGATGCGCTGCTTGTCGCCCCGGCCGCGCGGGATGGTCTCCACCGGGCTCGCGAGAGTACCACTGGGGTCGCTGGCGGCCACTCCGATGCGGGCGTTGCCCGGGTCGATGGCCAGTCGCACACCGTGCCTCAAGAGGACCTCTTCCCCGGACCGGGGTTGATGCGCGGGCGGGCCGTGCCGTCGGCGGCACGGCACCGCTGCTGGGGAATCCTCAACACGGTGGTCCTGTTCGTCAGCTGGATTGCGGGAAGCTCCGCACAGACAGCCGTGTGATCGGCTGTGACGCGCCACAGTATGCCCGATTCGATGACAGTGCGCAGCCTCGGCGGCGCTCGTGGGCGTCCGGGGCCGCTGCCCGTGCCGGCGGTCCCGTGCGAGGGGGTCACGACGGGGTTCGGGTCGGGCGCGTTCGCTTCGAGTGTAAATCACACTCGTCCCGCCGCGGGGCGCTGCGGGTCGCCGGGGCCCTCCCCCTCCCGTGCGCTCACCCACGGGTGGACCCCTCGCACGTCCCGCTTCCGGCGGTGGCGGCGCCGGAGGCCGGCGGGGCCGGACGGTCCGGGTCCGGGACCGCCACGAGGGGTCCCCCGACGGTCGGCGGAGCGGTCTCCGACGTGCCGGACGCGGCCGGTGAGCTGGGGCGGACCCGGGTTCCGGAGCCGGTCCCGGAACGGGTTCGGGAGAGGGGCCGGGGCCGGTCGGCGGCGCCGGCGGCACGGCCCTCGGCGGCGGTGGCGGGGAGCCGGGCCCCCGCTCCGGCCGGAGCGGCCGGGTCCGGGGCCGTGAGCAGCGCCACGGCCGGGCCGATCGGAACCTGTTTTTGCGGGACCATCCTCATAGTCACAAAGAGTTACATTACAGAGGCCTGTGTGACTATGCGTGATTTCGCCGTCGTGTCCCGTCTGCGCCCCCGTCACGGGGCGGCGGAACGGAGCCGGGAGCCGGGACGGTGCGCGGTACGGCGGCGGTTGCCGCGGGCCCGGGACGCGGTGCGCGGTACGGCGGCGGGCCCGAGCCGGTGCGCGGGGCACGGGGACGGGCCCCGGCGGCGGGCGCCGCGGGCGAGGGAACCGCGGGCGGCGCGAGGACGGCGGAGCCGCCCGGGGCCACGCGTGGACGACCGGGGGCGGTACTGGCGCCCGTGCGGTGCGGATGGCGGCGCGGGCACTGCGGCCGGCGCGGGGAGCCGGTGCGCGGCGGGGGTCGTCCACAGGCGCGGCCGGGGGGTTTCCCGGCCGCCCCGCGCGTGGTCCCCTGGAATCAGGGGGACCTCCGCGCGGGGCGGCACGGTCATGCCCTCCGGCCGCTCGGCCCGCGTCTCCTAGGCGCCGGCGACGCGCGCCTCCACGGCGCGCAGCGCCTCGTCGACCTTGGACGGGTCGCTGCCGCCGCCCTGCGCGATGTCCGGCTTGCCGCCGCCACCGCCGCCGAGCGCGCGTGCCGCGACGCCCACCAGGTCGCCCGCCTTGATGCCCGCCTTCTGCGCGGCCTTGTTGGTCGCGATCACCACGACCGGGCGGTCCTTGGGCACGGCGGTCATGGCCACGACCACCGGCTCCTCCTCGCCCAGGCGGCCGCGCACGTCCAGGACCAGCGTGCGCAGGTCGTCGCCGCTCGCGCCCTCGGGGGCGGTGGCCGCGACGACCAGCGCCGCCCCGTGGCGGCGGGCGCCCTCGGCGATGGACCCGGCCGCCTGGAGCACCTGGGCTGCCCGGAGCTTCTCGATCTCCTTCTCCGCGGCGCGCAGGCGGGAGACCATCGAGTCGATGCGCTCGGGCAGCTGCTCGCGCGGCGTCTTGAGCTGCTCGGACAGCTGGCCGACCAGCGCCGACTCCTTGGACAGGCGCTTGAACGCGTCCACTCCCACCGCCGCCTCGACGCGGCGCACACCGGAGCCGATCGAGGACTCGCCGAGGAGCTTCACGATGCCGAGCCGGGCCGTGGAGGGGACGTGGGTGCCGCCGCACAGCTCGACGGAGTAGTCGCTCATCTCCACGACCCGCACGCGGTCGCCGTACTTCTCGCCGAACATGGCGAGCGCGCCCATCTTCAGCGCCTCCTCCAGGCTCTTCTCCTCGGTCCGCACCGCGATGTCGCCGGCCAGGACCGTGTTGACCTCCTCCTCGACCTCGGCCAGGCGGTCGCCGCCCAGCGCGGTGTCGGAGGTGAAGTCGAACCGCAGCTGGCCGGGCCGGTTCTCCGAACCGGCCTGGCCCGCCGACGGGCCGAGGGCGTTGCGCAGCGCGGAGTGGATGAGGTGGGTCGCCGAGTGGGAGCGCTCGATCGCGTGGCGGCGGCCCGTGTCGATGGTCGCGTGCACCACGTCGTCCAGGACGACCTCGCCGGAGCGGACCGTGCCGCGGTGCACGAACAGGCCCGGGATCGGCTTCTGCACGTCCTCGACGTCCACGACGCCGCGTCCGTCCACCGTCAGCGTGCCCGTGTCGGCGAGCTGGCCGCCGCTCTCGGCGTAGAACGGGGTGCGGTCCAGGACGATCTCGACCTTCTCCCCCGCGCGGGCCGCGGGCGCCGAGACACCGCCGACGACGATGCCCTTGACGTGCGACTCGCTCTCGGCGTCGGAGTAGCCGAGGAAGTCCGTGGACCCGGCCCCCTCCAGGAGCTGCGCGTACAGCGAGATGTCGGCGTTGCCGAGCTTCTTCGCCTTCGCGTCCGCCTTGGCGGTGTCCTTCTGCTTCTGCATCAGCTCGCGGAAGGAGGCCTCGTCCACCGTCAGGCCCTGCTCGTCGGCCATCTCCAGCGTGAGGTCGATCGGGAAGCCGTAGGTGTCGTGGAGCTGGAAGGCGTCCGACCCGGAGAAGGTGGTGCCGCCCGCCTGGCGGGTGCGCTCGGCCGCCCGGCCGAACAGCGCGGTGCCCGCGCGCAGGGTGTCGGCGAAGTTCCTCTCCTCGGTGTCGATCACACCGTGGACGACGTCGGCCTTGTCGAGGAGGTCGGGGTAGATGTCCTTCATCGCGTCGATGCTGACCTCGGTCAGCTCGTGCAGGAGGAAGGCGTCGTCGCCCGACAGCAGGCGCAGGTTGCGGATGGAGCGACGCAGGATGCGGCGCAGGACGTACCCGGCCTTCTCGTTGCCGGGCTTGACGCCGTCGGCGACGAGCATGACGGCGCTGCGCACGTGGTCGGCGACCACGCGGAGCATGACGTCCTGCTCGTGATTGTCGCCGTAGCGCGTGCCGGTCAGCTCCGCCGCCCGGTGCAGGACGCGGCCCATGATGTCGGTCTCGTAGATGTTGTCGACGCCCTGGAGGACCGCCGCGAGGCGCTCGAGGCCCAGGCCGGTGTCGATGTTCTTCTTGGGCAGGTCGCCGAGGATCGGGAAACCGGTCTTGTCGCCGCCCTCACCCCGCTCGTACTGCATGAAGACGAGGTTCCAGATCTCGATGTAGCGGTTCTCGTCCGCCTCGGGACCGCCCTCGGAGCCGAACTCGGGCCCCCGGTCGTAGAAGATCTCGGAGCACGGGCCGCAGGGTCCGGGGACCCCCATCGACCAGTAGTTCTCCTCCATCCCCATGCGCTGGATGCGCTCGGGGCGCACCCCGACCTTCTCGCGCCAGATCTGCTCGGCCTCGTCGTCGTCGAGGTAGACGGTCACCCACAGCTTCTCCGGGTCGATGCCGAAGCCGCCGTCCTCCACCGGGGTGGTGACGAGCTCCCACGCCAGCGGGATCGCCTGCTCCTTGAAGTAGGCCCCGAAGGAGAAGTTCCCGAGCATCTGGAAGAAGGTCGCGTGCCGGGAGGTCTTGCCGACCTCCTCGATGTCCTTGGTGCGGATGCACTTCTGGACGCTGGTGGCCGTGGCGTAGGGGGGCGTGCGCTGACCCAGGAAGAAGGGCTTGAACGGGACCATGCCTGCGGGGACCAGCAGCAGCGTGGGGTCTTCGGCGATGAGGCTTGCCGAGGGCACCACGGTGTGTCCGTTCTTCTCGAAGAAACTGAGGAAGCGGCGCGCGATCTCTGCCGTCTCCATTGATGCCCTCCTGTGCTCGGCTCCGCCGCCGTGGGCGACGGGTCGTCCCTGCGCGGGACCGTCTGACGCGTGGTCGGTGGTGGCCCATGCTAGGGGGACCCGCCGGCCGGCGCGCGTGGTTTACGGGTGGCCGCCGGGGACCCGTCCTGGTGACGACAACGGCGGCGGCCTGGTTGTTCCAAGGCTATCGCCGCTGACCACCGCCGGGCCCCGTGCTTCCCCGCGCCCGGGGCGGACCGCGTGGCAGGAGGGCCGCGACACGGGTCCGGTCCCGCGGACGGCGGTCACGGGGCCGGGCCGCTGTGCGAACGCGGGGCGGAGCGCGGCACCGGACCTATTCCCCGGGCTCCCCGGGGAGCTCCCGCGCCGGTCGGCGGCGGGACGCGGGCAGGTCGCGCTCACGAGCGGGGGCGTACCGGCGGAGGAGTTCCTCCTCCTGTTCGCGGACGGCGTCCGCGAGGTCGTCGTTGAACTCGCGGAGGGCGCCCCGGTACTCGGTGACGCGGCCCTCCATCCGCTCGGCGATCCCGCCGGGGGTGAGCGAGCGCCTGGCGCGGTTGAGGCGGTGGACCGCGTAGCCGCCGATGGCGGCGCCCGCGGCGAGGTAGAACAGCTTGCCGATCACCGGTTCGCCTTCCTTCTGCGGCCCCGGACCACGGCCAGCGCCCGGCGCCGGCCGAGCACGCGGCGCACCCCGTAGGAGAGCGAGGCGACCCGCACCAGGGGACCGGTGACCACCGAGCGGGTCAGTGCCGTCATGGTGGAGACGTCCTCCGAGGACGCCTGCACGTTGGCGGTGATCTCCTCGACCCGTTCGAGCGAGGTGTTGGTGCGCTCCACGGTGGACGCGACGTCGTCCAGGAGCGGCGGGGTGCGGTCCCCCAGGTCCGCAACGACCTTGGTCGCCTCGTTGATGAGCTTGATCAGTTTGACGAGCGCCACGCACATGAACGTGGCCAGCACCGCCCAGACCACCGCGGCGACGAGCGCGGCGACCTCTCCTCCGGTAAGCATGCGGGCTCCGTGAGCAGATAGAGGTGTACTTCAAGTGTGCGGCGGCCCCCTCGCTCGCGCGTCGGGGCTGGGGGGCCGGTGTGCGGGGGAGCCGGTGACTGCGCCGGGTCGGGCCTCCCGAGTGGTGAACCGGGCCTCCGCGTACGGGCCGGGCCGGTTTCGGCCGACCCTATCGCGTCACGGAGGCGGGCGCGCGGGCGCGCCCCCGTGTCGTGCGGGGTGTCAGGGGTCACGTATCGCTCCTCACCCCTCCCGCGGTGGCCGGTGCAGGACGCGGGGATCGATGCGGGGGCGGCCCTGCCGGAGAATCACCGGGGGGCGGGAACTTCACTACGATGTCCGGACACTCGGCTTCCCGCCTGCCCCTGAAGCGTCGACAGGACACCCATGAGCCCTCGTTCTCCCCGAGAGATCTCCGTACTGGTACCGCCGGACCTCGCCCCCCTCTATCCGGACGACCCCTCGCGGATCGGCCCCTACCTCGTCCTCGGGCGGCTCGGCCAGGGGGCCACCGGAACCGTCTACGCGGCCGTCGACGTGGCGTCGTCCACCGCCGGCGACCGGCTGGTCGCCGTGAAGGTGCTCAGGTCCCCCGAGTTGGACTCACCGGACGCCTACCCGGCCCTGGAGCGCCGCCTGCGCGCCCTGTCCAACGTGAATTCCAAGCGCGTCGTCGTGCCCTCGGCCTTCGACACCGACGCCAACCCGCCGTGGCTGGCCATGCCCTACCTGGCGGGCGAGCGGCTGTCGCACTACGTCACGAAGCGCGGCGGGCTCGGCACGGGCAAGCTCATCGCGCTGGCCACCGGTCTGGCCGAGGGCCTGTCCGTCCTGCACGCGCGGGGGGTGGCGCACGGGTCGCTGCGCCCCAGCGAGGTCCTGCTGGAGTCGCACGGTCCGCACATCATGGAGTGCGCCGTCGCCGCCTCCCCCGACCGGATGCGCGGGCTGGGCGCGACCTGGCTGAGCCCCGAGCGGTTCCGGGGCGGTGAGGCCACGCCCGCGTCCGACGTGTTCGCCTGGGGGGCGGTCGTGGCGTTCGCCGGGACGGGGCGGCTGCCCTTCGGCCCCGGGGAGCCCGAGGAGATCGCCGAGCGCGCCGCGAACGGGGACTTCGACCTGAGCGGGCTCGCCCGGGGCCTCCAGCCCGTGGTGGGCAGGGCCCTGGCCCCCGACCCCGGCGGGCGCCCCGTTCTGCGCGAGGTCATCGGGGCGGTCATCGCGGTGTGGCACTCCGAGCACGGCGGCGAGGCCTCCCCCTCCGGGGGCGCCCCGGCGGGCCGTGACGACCTGGCGCGCATCCTGGAGCGCGAGTGGCACGCCGTGGAACCGCCCGCGCGGGTGCCGGAGGTGATCCGCCTGGAGGGGCGGATGTCCAACCGGCGCCCCACGAAGGCTCTGCTGGTCGCCGGGAGCGCGGTGATCGCGCTCGCGCTGGTCGGCGCCGGCGTGTGGGGGGTGTCCCGCCTGTTGGGCCCCTCGGACGGGGAGGCCCTCGTCGCGGACGCGTCGGAGGAGGACCCGGCGGCGGAGAGCCCGGCGGCCGACGAGGAGCCGCGGACCCTGGTGGTGCGGTTCGACCCGGCCGAGCAGGAGGACCTGGCGGAGGGGCCGTGGGTCTACACCCCGGTGGACCGGGACGACGAGCCGGTCCGCGGCCAGGGCATACCCAGCCACTCGGCGTGGGCGGAGCAGTGGGCCGAGGCCGGCGACCCCGGGCAGGCGACGATCGCGCCCGAGGCCGAGGTGCTGTGCGCGAAGTTCTGCGCCGCCCCCGACCACGTGTTCCTCGACGAGGAGGGGCGCGGCACCTGGGAGCTGACCGGGAGCGACTTCGTCGACTACCTGTCGTGGGGCCCGGTCGTGATCGTGGAGGTGACCTTCGCCGAGGGGGAGCCGGACGGGGGGCCACGGGAGATCGTGCAGATCACGGAGTTGTACACCGACTAGACGGACCGGCCTGAGCGGTCGGGGACGCGGGAGGGCCGCGGCGCGCGCCGTGGGACCGGTGGGGCCGTCGCGGTGCGACCGCCCCGTGTGCGCCTCCTGCCGCCCGTTTCACCGGGTCGCGGGCGCCGGCCCTCCGGCCGGACGCGGGGGCGGTGGAAGCGCTCGTCCCCGCCGTCGGCCGGGCGGGGGCGGATCCCTTGCCCCCGGCCCTGCCGCACGGGGCCGGACGCGGGGGCGGGCCCACCCCCTCTACCCCCCGCTCTTGAGCACTCCCCTGATGCGCTCGAGCACCTCGGAGAACCTGCGCTCCGCCCCGTGCCGGGTGGGCCTGTAGTACTCGCGCTCGGTGAGCCCCTCGGGGGCGTGCTGCTGGGGGGCCACCCCGCCGGGGAAGTCGTGGGCGTAGCGGTAGCCCTTGCCGTGGCCGAGTTCGGCCGCGCCCTTGTAGTGTCCGTCCCGCAGGTGCGGGGGCACCGGTCCGGCGCGGCCCGCCCGCACGTCGGCCATGGCCGCGTCGATCGCGCTGACGACGGCGTTGGACTTGGGCGCCAGGCTGATGTGGATGACGGCCTGGGCGAGGTTGATGCGCGCCTCGGGCATCCCGATGAGCTCCACCGCCTGGGCCGCCGCCACGGCCGTCTGGAGGGCGGTGGGATCGGCCATGCCGACGTCCTCGCTCGCGTGCACGACGATCCTGCGCGCGAGGAACCGCGGGTCCTCCCCCGCCTCGATCATCCGGGCGAGGTAGTGCAGGGCGGCGTCGGGGTCCGAGCCGCGCATGCTCTTGATGAACGCGCTGATGACGTCGTAGTGCTGGTCGCCGGAGCGGTCGTAGCGCACGGCGTGCCGGTCGACGGCCCGCTCGACGTCCTCGGCGGTGATGGTCACCGGTCCGGCGCCGGACCCCGCCGCGTCGGAGCCGTCCTCCGGGGAGGGCGCCCCCTCCCCGGCCGGGGGCCCGCCGGAGGGGGAGGGCCCGGCCACCAGGGCGGCCGCCTCCAGGTAGGTCAGGGAGCGGCGCCCGTCCCCGCCGGCCAGGCGGACGAGGTGGTCGGTGGCCTCGTCGGACATGGCGTACCGGCCGCCCAGACCGCGCTCGTCCGTCAGCGCCCGGTCCACCAGGGCGCGGATGTCGTCGTCGTCCAGCGACTCCAGGGAGAGCAGGAGGGAGCGGGACAGCAGCGGGCTGACCACGGAGAAGAAGGGGTTCTCGGTGGTCGCCCCGATGAAGCTCACCCACCGGTTCTCCACGGCGGGCAGGAGCGCGTCCTGCTGCGTCTTGTTGAACCGGTGGACCTCGTCGACGAACAGGAGGGTGCGCGTGCCGTGCATGCCCATCCGGCGCTTGGCCTCGTCCACGACCGCGCGGACGTCCTTCACCCCGGCGTTGACCGCCGACAGCTCCACGAACCGCCGCTTGGTGACCCTGCTGACGACCGTGGCCAGGGTGGTCTTGCCGGTTCCGGGCGGGCCCCACAGGAAGACGGACATGGGCGCGTCGTCCTCGACCAGGCGGCGCAGCGGACTGCCCCCGCCCAGGAGGTGGCGCTGGCCCACGACCTCGTCGAGGGTGCGCGGCCGCATGCGCACGGCGAGCGGTTCCTGCCCCTTGGCGGCTTCCGCCCCGGCATCGTCGAACAGTGTTTCGGACACCTGCCCAGGGTAGGGCTGGCCGGGGACCGTTCGGTCCGGCGGGCGGGGCGTGCGCCCGGCGGCCGTGCCCGGGCGCTCAGGGCGCGGGTGTCGCGGAGGTGGTCGTGGCGGGGGCGTCCGGCGCGGGCTCCGCGGGGACGGGGGTCATCCGGGTGATGAGCAGGGCGATGTCGTCGCCGCGTCCGGCCGGGGCCATCTCGGCGATGACGTGCGCGGCCTCCCCGGGGTCCTCGTAGTGCGCGGCGAGGGCTTCGCCGACCTGGGCGAGGCCGTCGCCCATGGGGAGTTCCGAGCTCTCCACCAGGCCGTCGGAGCACAGCAGCAGCGTGCTGCCGGGCGGGAGCATGCGGGTGGTGACGGCGTACTCGGTGTCGGCGAGCACCCCCAGGGGCGGGCCGGTCTCGGGCTCCCACAGCTCGTAGCCGCTCCCGGAGGCCAGGACGACGGGCGGCTGCCCGGCCCAGGCCGCCTGCATGACGCCGCTCTCGCGGTCGACCACCAGGTAGCCGCAGGTGGCGAAGACGATCTCGCCGGTCTCGGTGAGGAGCCGGTTGGTCTCCCCGAGGACGACGCCGGGGTCGGACTGGTTGGTGGCGTAGGCGCGGAAGGCCACGCGGAT
This sequence comes from Nocardiopsis sp. NPDC006198, assembly GCF_040613895.1. Lineage (NCBI taxonomy): Bacteria > Bacillati > Actinomycetota > Actinomycetes > Streptosporangiales > Nocardiopsidaceae > Nocardiopsis > Nocardiopsis sp. NPDC006198. The sequence continues at coordinate 32,827 of NZ_JBEXSY010000031.1, forward strand.
CTGGCCCATGGCCGCGGCGGCCTCGACCCCGTGTCCCTGCACGTCGCCCACGAGCAGCCCGACCTTGTTGTCGGGGAGTTCGATGACGTCGTAGAAGTCGCCGCAGATCCGCCAGTCCGCCCGGGAGGGCAGGTACTTGGTGGCGATGTCCATGTCGGGGAAGCTCGCCACCTGGCGGGGCAGCATGCGGCGCTGGACGGCGTCGGCCAGTTCCAGTTCGGCCTGCTGGGCCTTGATGCGCTGGAGTGCCTGGCCGGCGAGCCCGGCGAAGGTGAGCATGAGCGCGCGCTCGTCGCGGCTGGCGTGGTGGGGGCGGTCCCAGACCATCTGCCAGACGCCGAGGGCGACCTTGCCGTCCCCGAAGATGGGCACGGTCGCCCAGGCCTGGCCGCGCACCTGGCGCATGAGCTCGACGGCCGCGGGGAAGCGGCTGATGATCTCCGCGCGGCTCTCGAAGAAGCGGGGCTGGCGGTCCTGGATGACCGCTCCCATGGGGAAGTCGGTGTCGTCGGCGCGGCGGCCGTCTATCTGGTCGATGTTGCCGCCCCGGGTGCGCGCGCCGGGCGACCCGCGCAGCACGCCGCCCTCGACGTACAGGGCGATGGCCTGGACCCCGCCGAAGATCGGCAGGAACTCCTCGCTGAGCAGGTCCATGACCTTGTCGACCGTGGTGGCCGAGACGAGCTTGGAGGACAGCTCGGTGACGAGGCGGCCGTGCTCGGCCTCGGTGCGGCGGCGGTCGGCGAGGCGGCGGACCAGCTGGACGTGCTCGGTGACGTCGTCGACGATGCCGACGAGCCGGTCGGGGTCTCCGGGGACGTAGCGGGCGCGCACGTGCAGCGAGCGCTCGTCCCCGAGCCGGTCGAAGACGCGGAAGCGCTGCTCGTAGTCGCGTCCGGTGAAGGAGGCGGACATGGCGTCGCGGACGCGGGCGATGTCGTCGGGGTGGACCCGTTCGAGGATGCGCTCGAGCTCCCGGTCGTTCCCGGCCAGGAGGGCGCCGAGCGGGGTGGGGCCGAAGAGCTCGCGCAGGCGTCCGCTGCCCAGTTCCAGGCTCCACAGCACGGAGTCGGAGTTGTCGGTGCGGAGTTCGCCCACGACCCGCAGGTCGGCCTCCTCGGTGGAGAGCACGTGCATCAGGACGACGACGCGGCGGTCCTCCCCCGCGGAACCCTCCCCGTCCGGCCCGGGGAGGGGGCGCAGTTCGACCTCGACCAGGCGGGACCCCTTGTCCGTGACGCCCAGGTGCAGGCGGGAGCGGCGGCCCCGGTTCCCGGCGGCCGCCTCGGCGTGGGCACGGGCGCCGCGCCGGACGTCGTCACCGTCGAGGAGGTCGTGCCACACCAGTCCGGCGAGGTCGGACTCCCCGCGTCCGAAGAGCTCGGTGAAGGCGTGGTTGGCGTGCAGGATCGCGCCGTCGGCCGTGGCCAGCACCATGGGCTCCGGGGCGTGGGAGAACGCCCCCGCGAGCGCGCTCTCGGAGCCGTCGCCTGAAGCGCGTTTTCCGTTCACGTATGACTCATCCTCATGTCGTCTCGGACGTCACACCCGCGTTCAGGCGCGGTCACCCCGGGAACGTTCCGATCGGCTCATTCTAGTGGCCGCGCCGGGGTCTGTTCCGGTGGTGGAGCTGGGCGGGCGGCACGGCCCGCACCGCAGGGCACCGACGGGACCCGGTCGGGCACGGACCACCATGGTCCACCAGCGGAGGGGGGAGGGCGCAGGGTTCCACGCCCGTGGCCGCATTCGTCCGGACACGGGGCGTGAATCGTTACGCTCGTGTGACTCAATGGCGCAGAATGCACTCCGCCACCACTCCGTACGCGAAAGGGGACATCCCCACTGACACATCGTGTTCACTCCAGGACACGTGTGGATCGCGGTACGGGAAGGGTGATTCGCCCCCAACGGTAGGGGATGGCGGCCCCCGGCGCATCCGCGCCCGGGCGGAGGGGCCGGGTTCGGCCGCCTTCGGACCGAGCGGCTACGCCCGATAGTCGACGAATATCTCCGTGTGACCGTTTAGGAAGGTTCAAAGTAGGCCTAATCCGGGCACCGAACATGAAGTGTGAAATTCTCCGACCCCCTGAGGACATGCCCATGTACCTGGTGCTCAAGCGTGCCGTGGCGACGTTCAGGATCAGCGGCACCGTCTGGGACTGGGACTGCCGACTGTGCGGCAGCAGCAACTCCGACGGCGACCACTCCTGCTGGAGCTGCGGGGGCAGGAAGCCGTAGCCGCTCCGTCCCCGGGGCCGGCACACTCCCGGAACCGCGTCGGGGGCGGTGCGCGTCCACCGCGCACCGCCCCCGCCACAGGGTCCTCAGGGCCCTTCCGGACCTACTTCCGGCCGGCCCTGGCCTGCGCCTCGGCCTCCGGGTCCGCGTCCACCCCGGCCTCGGCCCGCTGGGCCCCGGTGATCGGGGTGGGCGCCCCGGTCAGCGGGTCGCCGCCCGAAGCGGTCTTCGGGAACGCGATGACCTCGCGGATGGTCGGCTGTCCGGCCAGGAGCATGATGATCCGGTCCCAGCCCACGGCCAGGCCGCCGTGCGGGGGCGGGCCGAACTTGAACGCCTCGAGCAGGAACCCGAACTTGGACTCCGCCTCGGCCTTGCTCAGGCCGATCGTGTCGAAGACGCGCTGCTGCATCTCGGCACGGTGGATACGGATGGACCCCGAGACGAGCTCGTAGCCGTTGAGCACCAGGTCGAAGGCCCGGGAGTTGGTGGTGCCCGGGTGCTCCTGGAAGTCGTCCTCGTCCTCGACGGCCGGAGCCGTGAAGGGGTGGTGCACCGGCTTCCAGGAGCCCTCCTCGTCGGCCTCCTCGAACAGCGGCATGTCGGTGATCCACAGGATCTCCCAGAGGGAGGTGTCGATCAGGTCGCACCGCTTGCCGATCTCCAGGCGCGCGGCGCCGAGCAGCTCCTGGCTCTCGGAGCGCTTGCCCGCCGCGAAGAAGACGGCGTCGCCGGGCGCCGCGCCGACCTCGGCGGCCAGGCTCTCGCGCTCGGTGTCGGACAGGTTCTTGGCGACCGGGCCCCCCAGGGTGCCGTCCTCCTGGACGAGCACGTAGGCCAGGCCCTTGGCGCCGCGCGAGCGGGCCCACTCCTGCCAGGCGTCCAGCTCCTTGCGGGTCTGGGACCCGCCGCCCGGCATGACCACGGCGCCCACGTAGGGGGCCTTGAAGACCCGGAACGGGGTGTCCGCGAAGTACTCGGTGACCTCGACCAGCTCCTGGCCGAACCGCAGGTCCGGCTTGTCGGAGCCGAACCGGTCCATGGCCTCGGCGAAGCGCATCCGGGGGAACCGCTCGGGCAGCTCGACGCCGCGCACCTCGCGCAGGAGGCGGGTGAACAGCTTCTCGCCGACGGCGAAGATGTCCTCCTCGTCGACGAAGCTCATCTCCAGGTCGATCTGGGTGAACTCCGGCTGGCGGTCGGCGCGCAGGTCCTCGTCGCGGAAGCAGCGGGTGAGCTGGTAGTAGCGCTCCATGCCGCCGACCATGAGCAGCTGCTTGAACAGCTGCGGGGACTGCGGCAGGGCGTACCAGTGGCCCGGCTGGAGGCGGACGGGGACCAGGAAGTCGCGGGCGCCCTCGGGGGTGGAGCGGGTCATGTACGGCGTCTCGACGTACACGAAGCCGAGGTCGCGCATGACGTCGTGGGCGACATAGGTGGCCTTGGAGCGCAGGCGCAGGTTCTCCGCCATCTCCTGGCGCCGGATGTCCAGGTACCGGTAGCGCAGGCGGGTCTCCTCCGCCACGTCCGCGGCGCTGTCCAGCTGGAAGGGCAGCGGGGCGGACTCGCTGAGCACCTCGATCTCGTCGGCGGCGACCTCGATCGCGCCGGTGGGGATCTCGGGGTTCTCGTTGCCCTCGGGCCGGACCCGGACCGTGCCGGTGACCTTGATGCAGTACTCCGCGCGGAGGTCGTGGGCCAGGTCGTCCTCGCGGACGACGACCTGCGCCACTCCGGAGGCTTCGCGCAGGTCGAGGAAGACCACTCCGCCGTGGTCGCGGCGGCGTGCCACCCAGCCGGCGAGGACAACGGTCGCGCCGGCGTGCTCGGCGCGCAACGCACCTGCCTCATGCGTGCGTATCAACGAACTTCTCCTTCAGCGTCTTGGTTCGTGTCCAGTGTGCCCGACCTGCGCTTCGGTACGGGCCGATCCTGTGCACACCGCCCGCGCGCACCCGGGCCCCGGGGCCGGGGACGGCGGTGTGGAAACCACCGGAACCCGCCTCAGGCGGGGCCGGTGCGGGTATCTCGTCCGTCGCGGGGCCGGGGGGTCGCGCTCGGGGCGTCGACGCCTCTGCGGTGTTCGGTGGTCATCACGTCGTTCCTGCGGGGTGGGTCGTCCGGGCGGGCTCAGCCGGCGATGTCGCGCAGGTACGGATTGGTGGCGCGCTCCCGCTCGACCGTGGTGGCGGGGCCGTGACCGGGCAGGACCTGGGTGCCGTCGGGCCGGGCCAGGACCGCGTCGGCGAGGCTGCGCAGCATGGCCTCGTGGTCCCCGCCGGGGAAGTCGGTGCGTCCGATGGACCCGGCGAAGACGAGGTCGCCGGCGAACATGACGGGGACCCCGTCCTCCGTGGTGACCGTGTAGACGACCGACCCGGGGGTGTGCCCGGGGGTGTGCTCCACCCCGACCTCCAGGCCGGCGAGGGACAGGGTGTCGCCCCCGGCCACCTCGACCAGGTCCGAGGGCTCGGCGTGGGGGCCCTCCCCCAGCAGGGAGGACAGCCGGGCGGCGAAGCCGGGGTCGACCCCGGCGGCGGGGTCGGTGAGCAGGTGGCGGTCCCGGGCGTGCACGTGGACCGGCACGCCGTGGCGCCCGCCGAGTTCGGCGGCCGACCACACGTGGTCGAAGTGCCCGTGCGTGAGCAGGACCGCGACGGGCGTCAGACCGTGCTCCGACAGCACCTTCTCGACCTGTTCGGCCGCCTCCTGCCCGGGGTCGACGACGATGCAGTCGCCGCCGGGGGCCGGTGCCAGCACGTAGCAGTTCGCGGCGAGGGGCCCGGTGGGAAGTGCGGCGATGAGCACGGCGGATGTCGTCCTGTCCTCGGTCGGGTGCGCGGTCGGAGGGGCGGGCCCGCGGTTCGGAACGCGCGAACCCTCAGGTGCAGAGCCTACCGAGGCACGGGAGGAGGGGCGACCCGTCGGGCACCTCGGCGAAAGCGTTTGATCACCATTCGATCACCGCGCGCGGCTCGCCTCTTTGCCAAACCGCGTGGTAATGCCATATTGGTCACCGTCGTCGTGTGCGCCGAGGCCCCGACCTGCGCCTCTTCCGGGCGGGTGCGCGGCCCGGAGGGACACACGGGGACGCGCGGACACGCATGATCTGCGCCGATGTGAATCACGGCGCGTCGCCGCCCGTCGAATCGTATGGATATCGTGCTGAGCACGGTGGTTCCCATCACGACGCGGCGCGCGAGCGGCGCGACGACCCGAGCCCGCCCCACGGCGGGGCTCATGACAGCAGGAGGACACGGTGACCACGGACCCTTGGGGCCGCGTAGACGACGACGGCACGGTCTACGTCCGCACGAGCGAAGGTGAGCGGGTCGTCGGATCGTGGCAGGCGGGGGCGCCGGAGGAGGCTCTGGCGTTCTTCCGACGCAAGTACGACGCCCTGGTCACCGAGGTGGAGCTGTTGGAGAAGCGGCTCCGCAGCACGGACCTGTCCGCCGCCGCCGCGATGTCGAACATCGACAAGCTGCGCTCCGCCGTCACCGATGCGAACGCCGTCGGCGACCTGGAGTCGCTGGGCAGGCGGCTGGACGCCCTCTCCGGCCGCGCCGAGGAGCGCAAGGTCGAGCAGAAGCAGGCGCAGGAGCAGGCCCGCGGGCAGGCCCGGGAGACCAAGGAGCGCATCGTCGCCGAGGCCGAGCGGGTCGCGGCCGAGACGACGCACTGGAAGTCCGGCGGCGAGCGGATGCTGCAGCTCATCGAGGAGTGGAAGAAGGCCCCCCGGGCCGACCGTCCCACCGAGCAGGCGCTGTGGAAGCGGATGTCCGCCGCGCGCAACTCCTTCTCCAAGCGCCGCAAGACGTACTTCGCGAACCTGGACCAGGAGCGCGACTCCGTGCGCGTGGAGAAGGAGCGCATCGTCGCCGAGGCCGAGGCGCTGTCGGGCTCCGACGACTGGGGGCCCACGGCCCGCGCCTACCGCGACCTCATGCAGCAGTGGAAGAGGACCGGGCGCGCGGACAGAGCGAGCGAGGACAAGCTGTGGACGCGCTTCAAGGCGGCCCAGGACCGCTTCTTCGACGCGCGCAACGCGACCTTCGCCGAGCGCGACGCGGAGCTGCGGGTCAACGCCGAGGCCAAGGAGCGGATCCTGGCCGAGGCCGAGGCGGAGATCCCGGGGATCTCCGACCCGCGCCGGGCCCGTGCCCGCCTGCGCGACTTCCAGGAGGCGTGGGAGGAGGCCGGTGAGCTGCCCCGCGACGTGCGCGACCAGCTCGAGGGCGCCTTCCGCCGGATCGAGGACGGTGTGCGCCGGGCCGAGGACGCCGAGTGGGAGCGGAGCAACCCGGAGGCGATCGCCCGCGCCAGGGACACGGTGTCCCAGCTGGCGGCGGCGATCACCGACCTGGAGGCCAAGCTGGAGAAGGCCAGGGAGCGGGGTGACGACCGCCGCGTCAAGGAGCACGAGGACGCCCTGGAGGCGCGCCGCTCGTGGCTGGCCGAGGCGGAGAAGGCCCTCGACGAGCTGAGCTGAGCAGGCCGGGCCACAGCGTGCGCAAGGGCCGCGCCCCGCGGGGCGCGGCCCTTGCGCGTGTGCGCCCGGTACGGCGCGGTCCCGTCCGGACCGCTAGCGGTGCGCGTCCAGCTCGTAGACGTCGGCGCCGTCCGTGAGCGTCCTGACGTTCGCGGCGGGCTCCGGTGCGGGGCCGCCGGGCAGGTGCGGGAGCGGGTCGGACCGCCGGTCGCCCCGGTGGCGCGCGTAGCCGCCGACGCAGACCGCGGAGGCGACCAGGAGGAGCAGCCCCGCGACCACCCAGACGAGGGGCACCGAGCCGTAGACCCTGTGCACGGCGAAGGAGCACGCGGCCAGCGCGGCCCCCGGCTCGGGCCGCAGGCACACGGTGGTGACGGGGTGCTCGCCGCCCTCCCGGACCCCGGTGATCTCCCCGGTGACCCGGAAGTCCGCCCGTTCGCCCGACGCCAGGTCGTGGGTCCACGTCACCTGCCCCTCCTCGACCCCGGCCCTGGTCCCGGCCGAGCCCGAGACGTAGCGCATCGTGGACGGCAGGAACTGGACGATCTCGGCGTCCGGGAGGTCCCCGGCGCCGGAGTTGCGCACCCGGATGGTGTACTCGACGTGGTCCCCGGGGCTCAGCCGCTCCTCGTCGGAGCGCGTCCCCAGGGACACGTGCAGGGTGTCCGCCCCCGGTACGGCCGCGTCGTCCGCCGACGGGCCCGGACCGGGTGCGTGGTGGGCGCCGGGCAGGGCGATCATGGCCGCCAGGCCCAGTGCCGACATCGCCGTGGTCACGGCCATGGTGCTTCCTCCGCGTGCGAGCACAGAAAATTACCTTTCGTGCATATGTCATAACACGGAGTAGTTGTTTTGGCCGTGCGCCATGCGGGAGGCGGGCGCGGACACACCGGGGGCGGGCGGCCGCTCGGGCCGCCCGCCCCCGGGGCGGGCTCCGTCCGGGGACGGAGCGGGAGAGGTCGGGCTCAGACGCCCACGAACGACCGCAGCGCGGCGGCCCGCTCGGTGCTCTCCCACGTGAACTCGGGCAGCTCCCGGCCGAAGTGGCCGTAGGCGGCCGTCGCGGAGTAGATCGGGCGCAGCAGGTCCAGATCGCGCACGATCGCGGCCGGACGGAGGTCGAAGACCTCCTTGACGGCCTTCTCGATCAGCTCCGGGGCGACCGTCTCGGTGCCGAAGGTCTCGATGAACACACCGACCGGGTGGGCCTTGCCGATGGCGTAGGCCACCTGGACCTCGGCGCGCTCGGCGAGCTCGGCGGCGACGATGTTCTTGGCGACCCAGCGGGTGGCGTAGGCCGCCGAGCGGTCCACCTTCGACGGGTCCTTGCCGGAGAAGGCGCCGCCGCCGTGGCGGGCGTAGCCCCCGTAGGTGTCCACGATGATCTTGCGCCCGGTCAGTCCGGCGTCGCCCATCGGGCCGCCGATCTCGAAGCGGCCGGTCGGGTTGACGAGCAGCCGGTAGTTGTCGGACTCCAGGCCGAAGGCGGCCACGACCGGCTCGATGACGTGCTCGCGGATGTCCGGGGCGAGCATCTCCTCCAGGTTGATGTCCGCGGAGTGCTGGCTGGAGACGACGACGGTGTCGAGGCGCACGGGGACCTGGCCCTCGTACTCGACCGTGACCTGGGTCTTGCCGTCCGGGCGCAGGTAGGGCACCGTGCCGTTGCGGCGGACCGCCGCCAGCCGCTCGGAGAGCGAGTGCGCCAGCTTGATCGGCAGCGGCATCAGCTCGGGGGTCTCCCGGTTGGCGTAGCCGAACATCAGGCCCTGGTCGCCGGCGCCCTGCCGGTTGAGTGCGTCGTCCTCGTTCTCGACGCGCGCCTCGTAGGCGGTGTCGACGCCCTGGGCGATGTCCGGGGACTGGGCGTCGATGGAGACGTTGACCCCGCAGGAGTCACCGTCGAACCCCTTGGCGGAGGAGTCGTATCCGATCCGGAGGATCTTCTCGCGCACGATGGCGGGGATGTCGACGTAGGTCTGGGTGGTGACCTCACCCGCGATGTGGACCTGACCGGTGGTGATCAGCGTCTCGACGGCGACCCGGCTGCGCGGGTCGTGGGTGAGCATCGCGTCGAGGATCGCGTCACTGATCTGGTCGGCCATCTTGTCGGGATGGCCTTCGGTGACCGACTCGGAGGTGAAAAGGCGGCGGGACACGTTGCGTGACTCCTTGCAGCGGCTGCTGGCTGACATGTGTCGGTGCGGCACAGCGCTCCGGCGGCCTGCCGGGGGCGGCCAATGCCGACCGACGCGGTTGGTTATCGGTCCACTGTAACCGGACTGGTGGGGACGGGCGTCCGGCTGCCGACCGCGTCGCATGTCGGCAAGGACACCCGTTCGCAGTGTGGCGTACTCGGCGGTAGGAATCCAGTCCTGGTGTCCAGGCTGTTCGTCCGCGGGCACCCCGTCTGCCTGTGCGAACGCCCACACAGGCGGACCCGGGGCCGCGGAAGCCGTCAGGGGAGGCGTTCGACGACCAGGTCCCACACACGGTCGGCGAGGTCGTCCTTGGGCCCGGTCGGGATGTCCGTGACGGAACCGTCGGCGCCCAGGACGACCGCCTGGTTGTCCTCCGTGCCGAACGCGCGCCCTCCCCCGACCTGGTTGACCACGAGGAGGTCGCAGCCCTTCCTCTCCAGCTTCGCGCGGCCGTTGGCGACGACGTCGTCGGTCTCGGCGGCGAACCCGACGATGGTCTGCCCGGGCGCCTCCGACGCCCGGGAGGCCACCAGGCCCGCCAGGACGTCCGGGTTCTCGACCAGCTCGATGGGCCCGGGGGCCGCACCGGACTTCTTGATCTTGGAGGCGACGCTCCTGACCGGCCGGAAGTCGGCGACGGCCGCGCTCATCACGACCGCGTCGGCGCCGCGCCTCTCGGCCTCCATCGCCTCGGCGAGCTCGGCGGCCGAGCCCACCCGCACGACACGGGCCCCGGCCGGGTCCGGCAGGGAGACGTTGGCGGCGACGAGGGTGACGTCGGCCCCGCGCGCCGCGGCGGTGCGGGCCAGGGCGTACCCCTGCTTGCCGGAGGAGTGGTTGCCGAGGAACCGGACCGGGTCGATGGCCTCCCTGGTGCCCCCGGCGGAGACGACGACGCGGCGGCCGGCCAGGTCGGGGGCGGCGGTTCCGCGGCGCAGGACCAGCCGTGCGGCCTCGAACAGCTCGGAGGGCTCGGGGAGGCGGCCGCGTCCGCTGTCGGCGCCGGTGAGGCGTCCCACGGCCGGGTCGAGGACGACGGCGCCCCGCGCGCGCAGGGTGGCCACGTTCGCCCGGGTGGCGGGGTGCTCCCACATCTCCGTGTGCATCGCGGGTGCGAACACCACGGGGCACCGCGCGGTGAGCAGGGTGTTGGTGAGGAGGTCGTCCGCCAGGCCGGCGGCGGCCCTCGCCATGAGGTTGGCGGTGGCCGGGGCCACGAACACGAGGTCGGCCTCCTGCCCGATGCGCACGTGCGGGACCTCGTCGACCCCGTCCCACACCCCGGTGGTGACGGGCTGTCCGGACAGGGCCGCCCAGGTGGGCTCGCCGACGAAGCGGAGGGCCTCGGCGGTGGGCACGACCCGGACGCGGTGGCCGGACTCGGTCAGACGGCGGAGCAGCTCGCACGCCTTGTAGGCGGCGATGCCGCCGCCGACGCCGAGGACCACCCGGGGAACGCTCTGTGTCTCACTCACAGGAAGGAGTTCTACCAGGCCCGGCCGGGCGGGCACGCGCCGACCCCGCGGACGGCCGCGCCCCCCGCGCGCCCGACGGGGCGGTGGAGGGCGGTGTGCGGGCTCCGGCGGCACGCCGCGGCAGCGCCGGACCCCGCCGCGCCTGCCGGCCCGTGGCACGGGACGGCCGCGGCGGAGGGGCGGATCAGGTGCCCTCGTAGGGCTCGGCGGTGAGCAGGCCGGACTTGACCTCGCGCAGGGCGATGGACAGGGACTTCTCCTGCACCTGGGTCTCGACCAGCGGGCCGACGTACTCCAGGAGGCCCTCGCCGAGCTGGGCGTAGTAGGCGTTGATCTGGCGGGCCCGCTTGGAGGCCATGGTGACCAGGCTGTACTTGCTGTCGACGAGCTGCAGCAGGTCGTCGATGGGCGGATTGGTGATGCCTTCGGCGACGGGCTCGGTACCAGCCACTTCGTTTACCCCCAGGGAAGGTCTCCGGCTCGTCGGAAGCCGTGACGTGATCGTTCGGGACGTGTTCGAGGATACGCGGCGCCTCCGGGGGCGAACCCGGCGCGGGCGGACGCGGGCGGCGGTGGCCGTGGGCCCCGCCGCTATCACACCTTGGGCGCGTCGATCAACGCTAGCAGCTCGGCGCACACTTCCTGCACGGACGTGTTGACGAGCGTGGTGTCGAACTCCTTCTCGGCGGCGAGCTCGACCTTGGCGACCTCCAGCCGGCGGCGGATGACCTCGTCGGACTCGGTGCCGCGCCCGGTGAGGCGGCGGACCAGCTCCTCCCAGGAGGGCGGCGCGAGGAAGACGTGGTAGGCCTCGGGCATGGTCTCGCGGATCTGGCGCGCGCCCTGGAGCTCGATCTCCAGCAGCACGGGGGCGCCGGCGGTCAGGCGGGCCTGGACGGGGCCGCGCGGGGTGCCGTAGCGGTTGCCCGCGAACCTGGCCCACTCCAGGAGCTCGTCCTCGGCGACGAGGCGGTCGAACTCCTCGTCGGTGACGAAGTGGTACTGGACGCCGTCCTGTTCGCCGGGCCGGGGCGCGCGGGTGGTGGCCGAGACCGAGAGCCACACGTCGGGGTGCTCGCGCCGCAGGTTGGCGACCACGGTGCTCTTCCCCACACCCGAGGGGCCGGACAGGACGATCAACCGCTTCTCGGCCGGACGGGACTCGGATGCGAGCTCAGGCATGTGTGTTCGGGGCTTCCCTTCGGGGCCTGTCCGCCGCGGGGCCGGAGGCCATCGGCCGCGCTCCGGGGACCTGGCGGGACCGGGCGCGTCGCCGTGCGGGCGGCTGCTGTGCGGGGGTGTCCGCGAACGGTCGCGGGAAGCTCCATTTATACCACCGAGCCGCGGTGCGGCGGACGGTTGTGACCTGGGGCCATCCGTCCGCCGACCGCGGCTCGCGCTGTGGCTTCACCGTGAGCCCGCCGCTGTCGCGGCGCGCTCTCCGCCGCGACTGTGGGGGACGCGGACGGGCCGGCGTACTGCGTACTGCTCCTACCGGGTGTTACTTGGTGAGGTCACCGAACTCGGCTTCCAGGGCCGCGCGCTGGTTGGTCCCCAGACCGCGGACACGGCGCGACTCGGCGATGTTGAGACGCTCCATGATCTGCTTCGCACGGACCTTGCCGACACCGGGGAGGGATTCCAGCAGAGCCGAAACCTTCATCTTGCCGATGACGTCGTCCTTGAGGCCGTTGGCGAGCACCTCGGACAACGAGATGCCGCCGTTCTTCAGCTTGTTCTTGACCTCCGCGCGCTCTTTTCTGGCCTTAGCGGCCTTCTCCAGAGCCGCGGTGCGCTGTTCAGGTGTGAGGGGAGGAAGGGCCACGCCGGGTCACCTCGGATTTCTACTCGTTTGTAGAGGGCGGACGCCTGCGCAAGTTAGTAGGTCTGACCCCTGTTAGGCAACGTAAAGTGCCCTTTCAGCGGCTATTTCATCGAACTAACTACGTAGAGTTACCATTCAATTGCGGTCGGAGACGAAATACAGGACCTTGGTCCCGATTGGGCCGAGCATAAAGCGCGTCACCAGCGCAGGTCACAGAGGGGTGACCCGGGTCACTCCGGGCAGCCTGTTCCGAGTTTCGGACACACCTAATTGGTGACCGTCAGTGATCCATAACCGCGCGTGATGAGCTCGCTTCGTTGGTTCGTCCCCGGGATCCTTCGATCCCCTCGCCCCTTCCCCCGGGACACCGTCGAAGGGTGCTCCCGGCGCCGTTCTCCCGTCCGTCCGCCTCCCCTAGACCCTGGCCCCGGCGCGCCGCACGGCGGCCGCGAGGGAGGCCGCCGCCGCGCCGGGGTCCGGCGCCCGCGTGATGGGGCGGCCGATGACCAACAGGTCGGCCCCCGCCCCGATGGCCTCCTCCGGGGTGGCGACGCGCGACTGGTCCCCCCTGTCCGCCCCCGCCGGGCGTACTCCCGGTGTGATGAGGGTGACGTCCGGCCCCACCTCCGAGCGCACCAGCGCCACCTCCCGGGGGGAGCACACCAGGGCGCGCGCCCCGGCGCCCACCGCCAGCGCGGACAGGCGCCGCACCGCGTCCCGGGCCGGGCCGAGCAGCCCCACCTGCTCCAGGTCCGCCTCGTCCATGGAGGTGAGCACGGTCACGGCGGCGATCCTGGTGTCCGGGGCCGCCTCCGCGGCCGCGCGGACCATGTCCGCCCCTCCGGAGGCGTGCACCGTGAGGAAGGAGGGGCGCAGCCACGCGACACTGCGCGCGGCGCCCTCGACCGTGGCCGGGATGTCGTGGAGCTTGAGGTCGAGGAAGACTCCGAGCCGGCCGGCCCCGCGCACCGCGCTGACCACCTCCGGGCCGTAGCGCAGGTACAGCTCCAGTCCCACCTTGACCGTACTCACGTGGGGTGCGACGGCCGAGGCCCAGGTGGCCGCCGTCTCGATGTCCCCGGCGTCGATCGCGACGGCGATGGGCGCGGAAGGCGCGGTCATGTCGGTCTCTCCAATCGTGTGCCACCGGCTCCGTGCCGGTGCGTGCAACATCTGCACGTGCTTACCGATGTGCTTACCGAAGCATCGGCCGATGCACGTCCACTGTCCTGTGCACACCATCAAGGTGTGCGATTCCCCGGATGAGTCGCTTCATGCGCCCATTCCGTATCACTTCCCCGTAACGGCCGCCCAGACGGACGCAGCCCGACGCTCCCCCGAGACCGCCCCCTTGCGCCAGGATGCGCCTGTTTGGTCGCACAGAGCCATCTCAACGCCGTTCAGGCCGGTCAGGGCCCTTGTGCGCCGTGTGCCCGACCTGTCACGCCCCGGCCCCCTGCCGGTGGGCCGCTCCCACCACGTCCGAGGCCCTGGTGAAGCCCCGCGCCTCCAGGGCCTCGGTGAACTCCCGGAGCACGCGGCTGCACGCGGACGGGTCGGAGAAGTTGGTCGTGCCGACCGCCACGGCGCTCGCCCCGGCCGCCATGAACTCCAGGACGTCGGCGCCCGTGCGGACACCGCCCATCCCGATGATGGGCACCCCGGGAAGCGCCTCGTGCACGCGGTAGACGCACCCCACGGCGAGCGGCCGGATCGCCGGGCCGGACAGCCCGCCCATCCCCCCGGCCACCGCGGGCCGCAGGGTGCGGGTGTCCACCGCCATGCCGCGCACGGTGTTGATCATGGACAGGCCGTCCGCGCGCGCCTCCACGCACGCCGAGGCCAGCTCCACCACGTCGGGGACGTCGGCGGCCAGCTTGGCCAGCACCGGCAGGTCCGAGCGGGCGTGGGAGCGCACCGTCTGCACCACCGCCGCCGCGTGGGAGGCGTCGTCGGCGAAGTGGCGCCCCGACGGGGCGGCCGGGTCGGGGCAGGACAGGTTCACCTCGATGGCGCTGACGCCGTCGGCCGCCGAGATCCGCCTGGCCAGCTCGCCGAACTCGCCCACCCCCGCCCCGGCGATGGAGACGATGGCCCGGCCGCCGCGGGCCAGCAGCCAGGGCAGGTCCCGCTGGAGGAACACGTCCACCCCGGGGCCCTGCATGCCCGTCGTGCTCAGCATGCCGCTGGGCGTCTCGGCCATGCGCGGCGCCGGACGCCCCGCGTGGGGCTCCAGCATCACCGACTTGGTCGTCACGGCGCCGATCGACGCGATGTCGAAGAACTGGGACAGTTCACGGCCGGAGCCGGCGCATCCGGCGGCGGTCACCACGGGGTTGGGCAGGTCCATGCCGCCCACCCGGGTCCTGAGGTCTGCGTTCACGTGCCTTCACTCGGTCGTGTGTGTGTCGCCGCCCGGGTCAGGCGATGTCGCGCGCCGACTCGGCGGCGCGGGCGGCGCTGGAGCCCTTCCACCCCGGGGCGCCCAGGGCGTCGAAGGGGATGGTCCCCACGTCGTCGAAGCGCACCTGTTCGCCGCGGAACACCGGTCCGTCCACGCAGGAGCGCACCATGCGGGTGATGCCGTCCTCCCCCACCACGGGGATCACGCAGGTCATGCAGATCCCCGTGCCGCAGGCCATGGTCTCCTCCACCGCCACCTGGACGGGGACCCCGTGGCTGCCCGCCACCGCGGTGACGGCGCGGAGCATGGGCATCGGGCCGCAGGCGTACACCGCGTCGGACCGGCACTCCTCGATCACGCGGCCCAGGACGTCGGTGACCCGGCCCCTGGTGCCGAACGAGCCGTCGTCGGTGGTGAAGGCGGCGGTCTCGGCGATGCGGCGGGCGGTGATCGCGCTGAACACCCGGTCGGCGGAGGCCCCGCCGAGCACGAAGTCGACCCGGCACCCGCGCCTGCGCAGCGACTGGGCGAGCGGGAACAGCGGCGCGCTGCCGGAACCGCCGCCCACGAGCACGCAGTTGACGGGTTCGCGCGGCAGCGGGAACGGCCGGCCCAGGGGGCCGACCACGTCCAGCAGGTCGCGCGACCTCCGCTCGGACAGCCAGGCGGTGCCGGTGCCGCGCACGGAGAACAGGAACTCGACGGTGCCGCCGTAGTCGGGCTTGACGTCGTGGATGGCGAAGGGACGGCGCAGCAGGGTGCTGGAGTGGTCGCCGCCGACCGCCACCGAGACGAACTGGCCCGAACGGAACCGCTCGGCGATCCCCGGGGCGACGACGGTGATGGCGTAGTAGGCGTCCACCCTGCGCACGTTCAGCACGGGGCACCTGACCTGCACCGGTCCGTTGTCGCTCATGGTCTCGGAGAAGCCTCTCTCGCCTCGGGCGCGCGGGCTCGCGGAGTCCCCGCGGCGCCCGCACTCTACTGCCGGGGCCCCGCCCGGAGGCGGGGCAGCCCTGTCCCTACAGCCTAGGCCGTTCGGTGGGCGTGCCCCGCTCAGCGCACCGGCGCCGCCCCGGGGGGACGGCGCCGCGGCCGCCTCCCCCCGGCCCGTGCCCGGCGGATCGGGGGCACGCGCCGCCGGTGGCCGGACCGCCCCGTGGCGCTCCTCACACCCTGTCCCGTCCGGGGCCCGCCCGGGCCCCGGACGGGGAGGCCCGGCTACTCCCGGCCGGCGTTGAGCGTCCTGGCGTGCTCCTGGAGGGAGCGCACCCCGACGTCGCCGCGCACGCGCGCCTCGATGGCCTGGACGGCCGCGGCCAGCCCCTGCACGGTGGTGACGCTGGGCACGCCGCGCACCACCGCGGCGGTGCGGATCTCGTACCCGTCCAGACGCGGCCCGGCCTGGCCGGCGCTGCCGAACGGGGTGTTGACGATGAGGTCCACCCCGCCCTCGTGGATGAGCTGCACGATCGTGCGCTCCCCGTTGGGGCCGGGGCCCGCGCTGTGCTTGCGCACGACGGTGGCGCGCACGCCGTTGCGGCGCAGCACCACGGCGGTGCCCTCGGTCGCGAGGATGTCGAAGCCCAGGTCGGCGAGCCGCTTGACCGGGAAGATCATCGAGCGCTTGTCGCGGTTGGCCACGGAGACGAACACCTTGCCCCGGGTGGGCAGGGAGCCGTTCACGGCCAGCTGGGACTTGGCGTAGGCGGCGCCGAACTCGACGTCCAGGCCCATGACCTCGCCCGTGGAGCGCATCTCGGGGCCGAGGATGGTGTCGACCCCCTCGCCCTCCTTGTCGATGAACCGGTTGAACGGCAGCACGGCCTCCTTGACCGACACCGGGGCGTCGGCGGGCAGGTCGCCCCCGTCGCCGGTGGCGGGCAGCATGCCCTCGGCGCGCAGGTCCGCGATGGACGTGCCCGCCATGACGCGGGCGGCGGCCTTGGCGAGCGGCACCGCGGTCGCCTTGGACACGAACGGCACGGTGCGGGAGGCGCGCGGGTTGGCCTCCAGCACGTTGAGCACGCCCGAGGCCAGCGCGTACTGGACGTTGATCAGGCCGCGCACGCCGGTGCCGCGGGCGATCGCCTCGGTGGAGTAGCGGATGCGCTCGATGTCCTCCTGCCCCAGGGTGATCGAGGGCAGGGTGCAGGCCGAGTCGCCGGAGTGGATGCCGGCCTCCTCGATGTGCTCCATGACCCCGCCCAGGTACAGGTCGGTGCCGTCGTAGATCGCGTCCACGTCGATCTCGATCGCGTCGTCCAGGAAGCGGTCGATGAGCACCGGGTGCTCGGGGCTGACCTGGGCGTTGCGCTCGATGTAGTCGGCGAGCATCGTCTCGCTGTAGACGATCTCCATGCCCCGGCCGCCCAGCACGTAGGAGGGGCGGACCATGACGGGGTAGCCGATCTCGTCCGCCGCGGCCTTGGCCTCGGCGAAGGAGTAGGCGGTGCCGTACTTGGGTGCGGGCAGCCCCGCCTCGGCGAGGACCTTGCCGAACTCGCCGCGGTCCTCGGCCAGGTCGATGGCCTCGGGGCTGGTGCCGATGATGGGCACCCCGTTCTCCTTGAGCCGGCGGGCCAGCCCGAGGGGGGTCTGGCCGCCCAGCTGGACGATGACCCCGGCGACCGTGCCGCTGAGCTGCTCGGCGCGGACGACCTCCAGCACGTCCTCCAGGGTGAGCGGCTCGAAGTAGAGCCGGTCGCTGGTGTCGTAGTCGGTGGAGACGGTCTCGGGGTTGCAGTTGACCATCACGGTCTCGTACCCGGCCTCGGAGAGGGCGAAGGAGGCGTGGACGCAGGAGTAGTCGAACTCGACGCCCTGGCCGATGCGGTTGGGCCCCGAGCCCAGGATGATGATCTTGGGCTTGTCGCCGTCGGGGACCTCGGTCTCCTCGTCGTAGCTGGAGTACAGGTACGGCGTCCGGGCGGCGAACTCGGCGGCGCAGGTGTCCACGGTCAGGTAGACGGGGTGGATGCCGAGGGCGTGGCGGAGTTCGCGGACGACGTCCTCGCTCCGGCCGGTGATCTCGCCGATCTGGAGGTCGGAGAAGCCGAGGCCCTTGGCCTCGCGGAGCAGGTCGGCGTCGAGCTTGGGCGCCTCGGCGAGGACGCGCGCCGCCTCCTCCAGCCGGAGCATCTGGTCCAGGAACCACGGGTCGATCCTCGTGGACTCGTGGAGCTCCTCGACGGTGGCCCCGGCGCGGAAGGCCTGCTGGACCTGGCGCAGCCGGTGCTCGGTGGGGACGGCGGCCCTGCGGAGGAGCTCGTCCTTGTCACCGGGGCTGCCCGCCCAGGTCAGCCCCACCCCGGCCTTCTCCAGCGAGCGCATGGCCTTCTGGAGGGCTTCGGGGAAGGACCGGCCGATGGCCATGGCCTCGCCCACCGACTTCATCGTGGTGGTGAGGGTGGGGTCGGCCCCGGGGAACTTCTCGAAGGCGAACCGCGGGACCTTGACGACCACGTAGTCGAGCGTGGGCTCGAAGCTGGCCGGGGTCTCCTTGGTGATGTCGTTGGGGATCTCGTCGAGGGTGTAGCCGACGGCGAGCTTGGCGGCGATCTTGGCGATCGGGAAGCCCGTGGCCTTGGAGGCCAGGGCGGAGGACCGCGAGACCCGGGGGTTCATCTCGATGACGATGACCCGGCCGGTGGTGGGGTGGACGGCGAACTGGATGTTGCAGCCGCCGGTGTCCACGCCGACCTCGCGGATGACCGCGATGCCGAGGTCGCGGAGCTCCTGGTACTCGCGGTCGGTGAGGGTCATGGCGGGGGCGACGGTGATCGAGTCGCCGGTGTGCACGCCCATGGGGTCGAGGTTCTCGATGGAGCAGACCACCACGACGTTGTCGTTGGTGTCGCGCATGAGCTCCAGCTCGTACTCCTTCCAGCCGAGGATGGACTCCTCCAGGAGCACCTCGGTGGTCGGGGAGAGCGCAAGGCCCTGTCCGGCGATGCGGCGCAGCTCGGTCTCGTTGTGCGCGAAGCCGGAGCCCGCGCCGCCCATGGTGAAGGAGGGGCGCACGACGACCGGGTAGTTCAGCGCCTCGGCGGCGTCCAGGCACTCCTGGAGGGTGTGGCAGATGCGCGAGCGGGCGGACTCGCCGCCGATCCGCTCGACGATGCGCTTGAAGCTCTCGCGGTCCTCGCCGGACTGGATGGCGTCGATGTTGGCGCCGATGAGCTCGACGCCGTACTTGTCCAGGATCCCGGCCTCGTGCAGGGAGACGGCGGCGTTGAGCGCGGTCTGCCCGCCCAGGGTGGGCAGGAGCGCGTCGGGGCGCTCCTTGGCGATGATCTTCTCGATCATCTCGGTGGTGATCGGCTCGACGTACGTGGCGTCGGCGATCTCGGGGTCGGTCATGATCGTGGCCGGGTTGGAGTTGACCAGGATGACCCGCAGGCCCTCGGCCCGCAGGACACGGCAGGCCTGGGTGCCCGAGTAGTCGAACTCGGCCGCCTGCCCGATCACGATCGGGCCGGAGCCGACCACGAGGACGGATGAAAGATCACTACGGCGCGGCATGCTCTTGTTCCTCTAACTACTTGGCAGCCGGAGCGGGCTGGGCGTCGGACATCAGGGTGACGAACTCGTCGAAGAGCTCGGCGGCGTCGTGGGGGCCCGCGGCGGCCTCCGGGTGGAACTGGACGCTGAACACGGGCCGGTCCAGCAGCCGCAGGCCCTCGACGACCTGGTCGTTGAGGCCGATGTGGCTGACCTCGGCCCGGCCGTAGGGGGTGTCGAAGGGGGTGTCGAGCGGGGCGTCCACGGCGAAGCCGTGGTTCTGGCTGGTGATGGCGACCTTGCGGGTGCGGGTGTCGATCACCGGCTGGTTGACGCCGCGGTGGCCGAAGGGCAGCTTGTAGGTGCCCAGGCCCAGGGAGCGCCCCAGGATCTGGTTGCCGAAGCAGATGCCGAAGAGCGGCTTGCCCGCGTCCAGGACGCCGCGCATGGCGTCGACGGGGCCGTCCGCGGTGGCGGGGTCGCCGGGGCCGTTGCTGAAGAACACGCCGTCCGGGTCCAGGGCGAGGATGTCCTCCGCGGTGGCCGCGGAGGGCAGGACGGTGACCCTGCAGCCGCGCTCGGCGAGGCGCTGGGGGGTCATGGCCTTGATGCCGAGGTCGACGGCGGCGACGTGGAACCGGGTCGGGACGCCCTCGGGGGGCAGGACCTCGTAGGCGGCGTCCGTGCTGACCTCGGCGGCCAGGTCGGCGCCGGCCATGCGGGGCGCCTCCAGGACGCGGGCGAGGAGCTTCTCCGGGTCGGTCTCGACGGTGCTGACGGCCGCGCGCATGGCGCCCCGGTCGCGCAGGTGGCGGGTGAGGGCGCGGGTGCCGGTGAGGGCGATGCCGACCACGCCCTGGCGGCGCAGCTCCTCGTCCAGGGTCCGGCGGGCCCTCCAGTTGGAGGTGATGCGCGCGGGCTCGCGGACGACGTACCCGGCGACCCAGATGCGGCCGGACTCGGGGTCGTCGTCGTTGACGCCGGTGTTGCCGATGTGCGGCGCGGTCATCGTGACGATCTGGCGGTGGTACGAGGGGTCGGTGAGCGTCTCCTGGTACCCGGTCATGCCGGTGTTGAAGACGATCTCGCCGAAGGTCTCGCCGGTGGCGCCGAAGGATCGGCCGCGGAAGACCCGGCCGTCCTCGAGCACCAGAATCGCCGGTCCGCCGGTTTCCTCGGACACGTTTCCCCCCTCTGCCGCACCAGGACCGGCCTGGGCGTTCGCTGCTGTCGCTGCCGTGTTCACTTGATCTTGCCTTCCAGGACGGTGGGGGTGCCGCGCAGGAACGTGGCGCGGACCCGGCCCGGCAGGGTCATGCCCCGGAAGGGGGTGTTGCTGCTCTTGGTCGCCATGGCCGCACCGTCCACCGCGACCGGGTCGGCCGGGTCGTACAGGACGACGTTGGCGGGCTCGCCCTCCGCGAGCTCGCGGCCGTGCCCCCCGACGCGGCCGATGCGGGCCGGCGCCGCGGACATGCGGTCGGCGACCCCGGCCCAGGTGAGCAGACCGGTGTCGACCATCGTCCTCTGCACGACCGCCAGGGCGGTCTCCAGACCGACCATGCCCATCGCGGCGGTGGACCACTCGGTCTCCTTCGCCTCCCTCGGGTGCGGGGCGTGGTCGGTGGCGACGATGTCGATGGTCCCGTCGGCCAGGCCCTCGCGCAGTGCCTCCACGTCCTCGGCCGTGCGCAGGGGCGGGTTGACCTTGTAGATCGGATCGTAGCTCTCCACCAGCTCGTCGGTGAGGAGCAGGTGGTGGGGGGTGACCTCCGCGGTCACGTCGCAGCCGCGGGCCTTGGCCCAGCGGATGATGTCGACCGAGCCCTTGGTGGAGACGTGGCACACGTGCAGGCGCGAGCCGACGTGCTGGGCGAGCAGGCAGTCGCGGGCGATGATCGCCTCCTCCGCGACGGCGGGCCAGCCGGGCAGGCCGAGCCGGTCGGAGACGCGGCCCTCGTTCATCTGCGCGCCCTGGGTGAGGCGGGGCTCCTGGGCGTGCTGGGCGACGACGCCGTCGAAGGCCTTGACGTACTCCAGGGCCCTGCGCATGAGCAGGGCGTCGGAGACGCAGATGCCGTCGTCGGAGAAGACGCGCACCCGGGCGGCGGACTCGGCCATCGCGCCGATCTCGGCGAGCCGCTCCCCCGCCAGGCCCACGGTGACGGCGCCGACCGGGCGCACGTCGCAGTAGCCGGCCTCGCGGCCCAGGCGCCAGACCTGCTCGACGACCCCCGCGGTGTCGGCGACGGGGTCGGTGTTGGCCATGGCGTGGACGGCGGTGTAGCCGCCGGCCGCGGCGGAGCGGGAGCCGGACGCGACGGTCTCGGCGTCCTCGCGCCCGGGCTCGCGCAGGTGGGTGTGCAGGTCCACCAGTCCGGGCAGGGCGACCAGTCCGGTCGCGTCGACGGTCTCGGCCCCCTCGGGGGCCTCCAGGTCGGGGCCGATCGCGGTGATCAGGCCGTCGGCCATGAGGATGTCGACGGGGTCCCCGCCGAGCGGGCGGGCGCCGCGGATCAGGTGCGGTCCGTTGGTGTCGGGCATGGCGGTGGTGACTTCCTCGTGTTCTCGGGTGGAGGCGTGGTTCGCGCGGGCGCCGGCGGGAGGGCGCTCACCGCGCGGGGCCGGCTCGGGCGCCGGCGGGCGCCGGCCCCCGGGGCGCCGGTCGCGGGACGGGGCGGCGTCTCCCGGGGAGGGCGCGGGCTAGGAGCCGCCGAGCAGCAGGTAGAGCACGGCCATGCGCAGGCTGACGCCGTTGGCGACCTGCGCGGTGACGGTGCACCGGGGCGAGTCGGCGACCTCGGCGGCGATCTCCATGCCGCGGACCATCGGTCCGGGGTGCATGACGATGGCGTGCTCGGGCATCCGGGCCAGGCGCGCGCCGTCGAGGCCGTAGTTGCGGCTGTACTCGCGCACGGACGGGAAGAACGAGTCGCGCATGCGCTCGGCCTGCACGCGGAGCATCATCACGACGTCGGACTTGGGCAGCACGTCGTCGAGGTCGTAGGAGACCTCGCACGTCCAGGTGTCCACCGAGACCGGCAGCAGGGTGGGCGGCGCGACCAGGGTGACGTGGGCCCCCAGGGTGGTGAGCAGCAGGACGTTGGAGCGCGCGACGCGGCTGTGCAGGATGTCGCCGACGACGGCCACCCTGAGGCCGTCCAGGCGCCCCAGCCGCTCGCGCATCGTGTACGCGTCGAGCAGTGCCTGGGTGGGGTGCTCGTGGGTGCCGTCGCCCGCGTTGAGGACGGAGCCGTCCACCCAGGTGGCGAGGCGGTGGGCGGCCCCCGAGGCGCTGTGCCGGATGACGACGGCGTCGGCCCCCATGGCCTGGAGGGTCAGCGCGGTGTCCTTGAGGCTCTCGCCCTTGGAGACGCTGGAGCCCTTGGCCGAGAAGTTGATGACGTCGGCGGACAGGCGCTTGGCGGCGAGCTCGAAGGAGGTGCGGGTGCGCGTGGAGTCCTCGTAGAAGAGGTTGACGACGGTGCGGCCGCGCAGGGTCGGGAGCTTCTTGACGGAGCGGTCGCCGACCTGGGCGAGTTCGGCCGCGGTGTCCAGGACGAGGGTGGCCTCGTCCCTGCTGAGGTCTCCGGTGGAGAGCAGGTGGCGCATCAGGCGTTCCCCTCGGTGGAGCCGGGACGGGGGCCGGGGGCCCCGGGTCGGAGGCCTCCGTCCCGGGAGGCGCCGGACGGGGGCCGCGAGGGGCCGAGCAGGACCGCGTCGTGTCCGTCGGTCTCCTCCAGGCGCACGGTGACGTTCTCGCGCAGGGAGGTGGGCAGGTTCTTGCCCACGTAGTCGGCGCGGATGGGCAGTTCGCGGTGGCCCCGGTCCACGAGCACGGCGAGCTGGACGGCGCGGGGCCGGCCCAGGTCGCCGAGGGCGTCGAGGGCGGCGCGCACGGTGCGGCCGGAGAAGAGCACGTCGTCCACGAGGACGACGACGCGGTCGTCGAGTCCGCCGCCGGGGATCTCGGTCCTGCCGAGGGCGCGCACGGGGGCCGATCTGAGGTCGTCGCGGTACATCGTGATGTCGAGGGAGCCGACGGGGACGGCGAGGTCCTCGACGCGTCCGATGCGCTGCGCCAGGCGCCGGGCGAGCGGGACACCGCGGGAGGGGATGCCCAGGAGGGTGACGTCCCCGCCGCCCTTGGTGCGTTCGAGCACCTCGTGGGCGATGCGGGTCAGAGCCCGGTTGATCTCGTTGCCGTCGAGGACGGCGCGGGTGCCGTCGGGCACCTCGGGTGACGGTTCGGCGACGCCTTCGGCATCACCTTGCGTCGGCTTTCGGACACGCAAAGCAGTGACCCCTTCCCTGCCTCACAGAACAGGTCGTTAAAGGATGTCGATCGGCCCCACGCTACCAGCGGCGATCGGGCCACCCGAGGGGCGGTCCGAGGTCGAAAACAGCCAATGTGACTCTGGTCACACTATTGGGGGGACTCTCATCGCCCAGGAGTAGCCATATCGCCACGCAGTGGATACGACCACAGAATGGTTGAAAGGTGAAATTCCCTGTAGAAACGGGCTTTGTGGACCAGCGCGACGCCCCTCTCGTCCCGAACCGTCCGGACATGAGAGGAGTCTCACTTACGCACGGTTTGGCCACCGATTAGTCGCGTTTCACACCAACGGCTTGACCTGGGGGGCAGACCCCCCTACCGTCACTGTCTGTAACCACTACCGGGTGGGGTTGCACCCCGTGACCATCCGCTGAGCCGCACAGGCGGTTCGCCGAGTACGAGCGGACGTCCCCCCACCACGCCAGCCACCGTCACGGCCGGGAGCGACAAGAACATGCCATCCGAATACGCCAAGTCCCTCGGTGCGCGACTGCGCGCCATCCGCACCCAGCAGGGCCTGTCCCTGCACGGGGTGGAAGAGAAGTCCCACGGACGCTGGAAGGCCGTCGTGGTCGGCTCCTACGAGCGCGGCGACCGCGCCGTCACCGTCCAGAAGCTGGCCGAGCTGGCCGACTTCTACGGGGTCCCCATGTCGGAGCTGCTGCCGGGCGGCGCCGCGCCGACGCCTCTGGGCCCGACACCCAAGCTGGTGATCGACCTGGAGCGCATGCAGCAGCTGCCGCAGGAGAAGGCGGGACCGCTCTCCCGCTACGTCGCCACCATCCAGAGCCAGCGCGGCGACTACAACGGGCGCGTGCTGTCCATCCGCCAGGAGGACCTGCGTTCACTCGCGGTCATCTACGACAAGTCGCCCGGCGACCTGACCGAGGAGCTGATCAACTGGGGGGTCCTCGACCCCGAGGCGCGCCGCGCGGTCGACGCCTTCTAGGGCCCGGGGAACACACGAAGGTCGCACCCGCTCGACGAGAACCGGCACCCCGCGGGGCGCCGGTTCTCGTCGTGTCCGGGGCCGGCGCAACGGCGCGGCCGGGCGTGGGGCTTCCCCTCCCCAACCCGGCCGCGCCGCACTCCGCCGGGCGGACCCGGCGGAAGTAAATCGAACTCCTGTTCGATAGAAGCCAGTTAACCCCAGCCCGTCCGACCCGTCAAGGTCCCCCGCGCCGAGGGCGCGTCGGCGGCCCGTGCCCTAAAATCGGGCTGTGGTAGCCGATACCGAGTTGCGCGAACTGGCGCCGCCCGCCTTCACGCACGCCGTCCCCGCGCTGCTCCGGGTGTACGAGGCCGCCATGCGCCCGCCGCCCGAGCAGCTGCCCGGCCGCGCGGCCGTCATGAACGGCCACGCCTACTACCCGGGCTTCCGCGCCGTGGTCGCGCTCCGCGACGGGCGCCCCGTCGGCTTCGCCTACGGCTTCCACGGCGTGCGCGGCCAGTGGTGGCACGACATGGTCGCCGAGGGGCTGCACGCCGGCGGGCGGGCGCGCCAGGCGCGCCGCTACCTCGCCGACCCCCTGGAGATCGCCGAGGTGCACGTCCACCCCGAGGCGCAGAACCAGGGCGTGGGACGGGCCGTGCTCCACGCCCTGTGCGAGGGGCGCGGTGAGCGCACCGCCGTCCTGTCCACGCGGACGGGGCCGTCGGCGGCGCGCCACCTCTACCGCTCGTGCGGGTTCACCGAGGTGCTGGAGGACTTCGCCTTCCCGGGCAGCCCCGACCAGCCCTTCTCGATCATGGCCGCGCGTCTGCCCCTGACGGGCTCCGGCGACCGGAGACCTCACGGAAGATCTGCCTGGTGGCCTTGGACTGGTTCGAGGTGATGAAGTGGATGCCCGGCGCGCCCTCGTCGAGCAGGCGCTCGCACATGCGCTGGGCGTGCTCGATGCCGAAGGCCCGCACCGCCTCGGCGTCGTCGCCGAAGGACTCGAACCGCTCCGCCAGGGCGCGCGGGAAGGGGGCCCCGGAGAGCTTCTCCGAGCGCGGGATGAAGGACGAGCGGACCACGGGGAACACCTCGGGGATGATCGGCACCTCGCACCCCCGGGCCGCCACGCGGTCGCGCAGCCGCAGGTAGTCCTCCGGGTCGAAGAACATCTGGGTGATGGCGTAGTCGGCGCCCGCCTCGCACTTGCGCACGAAGTGGTCGGTGTCGGTCTCCACGTCGGCCGAGCGCGGGTGCTTGTACGGGAACGCGGCCACGCCCACGCAGAAGTCGCCGCTGTCCTTGAGGAGGCGGACGAGCTCCTCGGTGTAGGTCAGCCCGTCGGGGTGGCTGACCCACTCGCCGTCGGGGTCGCCGGGAGGGTCTCCCCGCACGGCGAGCATGTTGGAGACGCCGGCGTCCGCGAAGCGCCCGATGAGGTGGCGCAGCTCGGCGACGGAGTGGTCGACGAGCGTCATGTGCGCCACCGGCAGCAGGGTGGTGTCGGTGGCGATGCGCTCGGTCGTCTCCACGGTCAGCCCGCGCGTGCTGCCGCCCGCGCCGTAGGTGACCGAGACGAAGGACGGGCCGAGTGCCTCGATCTCCCGGATCGCGCGCCACAGCCGCTCCTGCGACTGGGGCGTGCGCGGTGGGAAGAACTCGAAGGAGAACATCGGCTCGCCCGCGTTGAGGAGTTCGCGGATATGACGCGGCCTGGGGGCCGGGCTTCGGGGCGCCACGGGGCGTGTCGGTGCTGCCAGCATGTGCACCAGCTTAGGCGAAGCGCACTCACGGACAGGGACCGGCGTCCCACAGTGCGAGACCGTGTCCGGGCCGTCCGGCGCGGGGCGCGCCCGGTGGGGCGCGGACCCGCCCGCCCCGGCGGAGCGGGTCGGCCGAACCGGGGTGAGGACGCCCCGAACAGCCGATAACGTGCAGGACATGGCCCCTTCCTCTTCTTCCACTTCCGCACTCTCCCCGTCCGTCTTCGCGGCCCGCCCCGCGGTGGACCGCGAGCTGGCCGGGTTCGGCGCCGCGCACCGCGAGCTGGTCCTGGGGATCGGCGAGGAGCTGGCACCCGCCATGGACGCCCTGGAGGCGATGCTCTCCGGCGGCAAGCGCCTGCGCCCGACCTTCTGCTACTGGGGGTGGAGGGGCGCCGGGGGCGCCGCCGACGACGAGCGGCTGATCCGTGCCGCCGCGTCCCTGGAGTACCTCCAGGCGTGCGCGCTCATCCACGACGACGTGATCGACAACAGCGACACCCGCCGCGGGCTGCCCGCCACCCACAAGCGGCTGGCCGGGCTGCACGCCGACCAGGGGTGGGGCGGCGACGGCGACGGGTTCGGCCGGGGGGCGGCGATCCTCATCGGCGACCTGTGCCTGGTCTGGTCGGACGAGATGTACCAGGCCAGCGGGTTCCCGCCGGAGGTGCTGCGGGACGGGCGGCGCCCCTTCGACGCGATGCGCACGGAGGTGATGGCCGGGCAGTACCTGGACACCCTGGAGCAGGTGCGCAGCACGAGCACCCGCGAGGCCGCCCTGCGCGTGATGCGGTACAAGTCGGCCAAGTACACGGTGGAGCGCCCCCTGCACCTGGGTGCGGCCCTGGCGGGCCGGTACGAGGAACTGGCGGGGGTCTACACGGACTACGGCCTCCCGCTGGGCGTGGCCTTCCAGCTGCGCGACGACGTCCTCGGCGTGTTCGGCGACCCGTCCACCACGGGCAAGCCCGCCGGCGACGACCTGCGCGAGGGCAAGCGGACACTCATCGTCGCCGAGACGCTGGCCCGCACAGGGGCCGCCGACGGCGAGCGCTTCGCCTCCCTGCTGGGCGACCCCGACCTGTCGGTGGACGCGGTCGAGTGGATGTGCGGGCTGATCGAGGGCTCGGGCGCGCTGCGCGCCTGCGAGGACCTCGTCGAGGAGTACGCCGGACAGGCCGTGGCCGCCCTGGACAGCCCCGAGCTGGACGCGGACGCCCGCGAGCCGCTGCGCGCCCTGGTGGTGGCGGCGACCGCGCGCACCCACTGAACCCGGCCCTGAGGGGATCTTCAGGGGTTTCCCAGCGCGAAAGTACGTTGTGCCCGACTTCGTCCTCCGGTTGAATCGTCGAAAGACCTAGCGCGACCGGAGGACACCCCATGTCTGGGCACACCGTCTCACGAGGCCCGACGGACGCGGGTGAACGGGCGCTCGCCCCCGACCTGGCACGCGGGTTCATGCTCCTGTTCATCGCGATCGCCAACACCGTCTGGTACCTGTGGGCCGTCCCCATGGGCGGTCTGAGCGCCCACCCGGAGCCCGGGGGCGTGCCGGACGCGGCGGCGCAGTTCTTCACCGTCGTCGCGGTCGACGGGCGCAGCTACCCGATGTTCGCGTTCCTGTTCGGCTACGGCATGGTGCAGCTCGCGCGGCGCCAGGAGGCCGCGGGAGCGGACGCGGGGGCCGTCGACGCGCTGCTGCGCCGCCGCAACCTGTGGCTGCTCGCGTTCGGCCTCGTGCACGCGCTGCTGCTGTGGATGGGCGACGTCCTGGGCGCCTACGGACTGGCCGGCCTGCTCCTGGGCTGGCTGTTCCTGCGCCGCAGGGACACCACCCTGCTGGTGTGGGCCGGGCTCCTGACCGGCCTCATGCTGCTGCTGTCGGCCGCCAGCCTGGTCGGCCTGGCGCTCATGCCCGCGGACCAGCCCGCGATGGCGGGTCCGGGCATGGACGACATGGCCTTCAACATCGGCAACCCCTCGATCCTGGGCGCCGCGGTCGGGCGGCTGTCGGTGTGGCCGCTCATCGTGCTCGGCCAGGGCCTGCTCGGCCTGACCGTGCCCACGGCGATCCTGCTCGGCTTCTGGGCGGCGCGCCGCCGGATCCTGGAGGAACCGGGCCGCCACCTGGCCCTGCTGCGGCTGACGGCCGCCGCCGGCATCTCCCTCGGGTGGCTGGGCGGCCTCCCCTCCGCGCTCGTCCAGGTCGGGGCGTGGGACCTGACCGTCTCCCAGGGCGGCATGCTGGCCCTGCCCCACATGGTGACCGGCCTGGCCTGCGGCGTCGGCTACGTGGCGCTGATCGCCCTGGTCGCCCACCGGATCCGGGCGGGGGACCGCGGGCCCGGCCCGGTGGTGACCGCCCTGAGCGCGACCGGCAAGCGGTCGCTGTCGGCGTACCTCGCCCAGTCGGTCCTGTGCGCGCCGGTCCTGACCGCCTGGGGGCTGGGGGTCGCGGCCCACCTGTCGCCGTGGTCGATGTTCCTGTTCGCGGTGGGGGTCTGGCTGGTGACGGTGGCCGGCGCGTACGCGCTGGAGCGCGCGGGCAGGCGGGGCCCGGCCGAGGTGCTGCTGCGCCGGCTGGCCTACCGGGGGACCGGACGGGGGTCGTCGGAGGGCGCCCCCGGAGGCGACGGCGCAGGCCCTCCCGCGGGGCCCGGCGAGGGGAAGGGCCAAGAGCGCACCACCCCCTGACCCGGAGGCGCAAAAAGCCGCGTGCCGGTGAGTGCCCGGCAGGCCCTCGTACCTCAGGATGGGGTGTCATGGGCGACGATCACATGACAAACCACACCATAGGTGTGACCGGGGCGACCGGGGCGCTGGGCGGGCGGGTGGCAGCCCGGATCGCACGGCTCGGATTGGCGCAGCGCCTCGTCGTGCGCGACATCAACCGGGCGCCGGAGTACCCGGGCAGCACCGCGGCGATGGCGGCCTACGAGGACACGGCGGGCTTCGAGCGGGCCTGCCGGGGTGTGGACACACTGTTCCTGGTCTCGGCGACCGAGTCCGAGGACCGGATGGACGTCCACCTGAGCGCGGTGGACGGGGCGGTCCGCGCGGGGGTGTCCCGGATCGTCTACCTGTCCTTCCTGGGGGCTGGTCCGGCCGCCACGTTCACGTTCGCGCGCACGCACTTCTACACCGAGGCCCACATCAGGTCGACGGGGGTGCGGTACACGTTCCTGAGACCCAGCCTGTACCTGGACCTGCTGCCCGGCTGGGTGGGGGACGACGGCGTGGTGCGCGGCCCGGCCGGCGACGGCCGGGTCGCGTGGGTGTCCCGGGACGACGTGGCGGACGTGGCGACGGCGGTGCTGACCGACCCGGCGACCGCGCTCGCCTCGGAGGACACGACCCACGACGTCACCGGCCCGGAGGCCCTGACCCTCGGAGCCACGGTCGACAAGCTGGGAACGCTCACCGGCCGCTCCGTCCGCTACGTGCCGGAGACCTGGGAGGAGGCGCTGGAGTCGCGCCGCGCCACCGGCGCCCCGGAGTGGGCCGTCGAGGGGTGGGCCTCGTCGTACGCCGCGATCGCCGCGGGTGAGCTCGACGAGGTCGCCCCGACGGTGCCCAAGCTGACCGGCCACCCGGCCCAGTCCATCGAGGGGTTCCTCCGGCGCCATCCGAGCGCCCTGTCGCACGTCGGGGTCTGACCACCGCCCGCCCGCCACCGCCGCGCCCCGTGCGCGGCGGTTTCGTCGTCCCGGGGACTTCTCTCGCACCGGGACTTGACCTCAATATTAGTTGAGGCACCAGGCTGGGCACCGCCGGCGGAGAGCACGGCGCGACAGCGAGGAGATCCGGTATGCGAGCGGTACGGGTGGACGGGTTCGGCGGCCCCGAGGTCCTGGTGGCCCGGGAGGTGCCCGAACCGGAGCCGGGGCCCGGGCAGGTCGTGGTGGAGGTGGCGGCGTCCAACGTGATGTACCTGGACACGCTGGTCCGCAGCGGATGGGGACTGGACCACTTCCCGGTGGAGCCCCCGTACGTGCCGGGCGCGGGGGTGGCCGGGACCGTGGTCCGGGTCGGCGAGGGGGTGGCCCCGGAGAGGGTCGGCGCGCTGGTCGTCACCGACACCGGCCGTGCCGCCCCGGAGGGGGGCGAGCCCGTGCCCCCCTTCGGCGGGTACGCCCAGCGGGTCGCCGTCCCGGCGTCGGGACTGGTCGACGTCCCGGAGGGCCTGGCCCCGGAGCAGGCGCTGGCACTCCTGCACGACGGGCCCACCGCCCTCTCGCTGGAGCGCAGCGGCGGGTTCGGCCCGGGCACGTGGGTGCTCGTGCTGGCGGCGACGGGCGGGGCCGGCAGCCTGGCGGTCCAGCTCGCCGCCGCGGCCGGGGCGCGCGTCGTGGGCGCCGCCCGGGGCCCGGAGAAACTGGCCCTCGCCCGTGAGATGGGGGCGGAGGCGGTCGTGGACTACTCCGAGCCCGGATGGGTGGAGCGGGTCCGCGAGGCCACCGGCGGCGCGGGCGCCGACGTGGTCCTGGACGGGAGCGGCGGCGACCTCGGCGAGGCGGCGTTCGGCGCCGTGGCCGACGGCGGACGCTTCCTCTCCTACGGCTCCGCGGGGGGCCGCTTCTCCGAGGTGGACGCCGGGGAGGCGGAGCGCCGCGGGATCGAGGTGTTCGGCCTCTTCGACCTGGAGGACGGGAAGGAGGGTCGGAGCGGCGCCGTGCGCCGGATCCTGGAGATGGCCCGCTCCGGGCGCGTGAGACCGCATGTGGGGCTGACGCTGCCCCTGGAGCGGGCGGAGGAGGCCCACCGGGCGCTGGAGGAGCGCCGGGTCCTGGGCAAGGTGCTCCTCGTGCCGTGAGGGCGGTGGGGCGGACCACCGGTCGGGCGCAGGCGGTCGCGCCGCCGGGGGCGGGGCCGACCGCGGGGCCGCTCCCTCCCCCGGGGGCGGGGCGGCGTCCTCGCCCTCCCGGGGTCCGGCGGGGCCGGTAGGCGCCGCTCAGCCCCCGGTGCGGGCGGTCAGGCGCTCGCGCAGCCCGGCCGCGGCGGCCCGGGGGTCCTCGGCCTCGGTGATCGCGCGCACGACCACGACCCGGCGGGCGCCCGCCTCCACCACCGCGTCGATGTTGGTCGCGTCGATCCCGCCGATGGCGAACCACGGGCGGTCCGTGCCCAGCGCGGCGGCGCGTTCGACCAGGGACAGGCCCGCCGCGGGACGGCCCGGCTTGGTGGGGGTGGCCCAGGTGGGCCCGACGCAGAAGTAGTCGCTCCCGGCCTCCTCGGCGGAGGAGGAGGCGGCCGCGATGTCGTTGTTGGAGCGGCCGATCACGGGGTCCGCCCCGATGATGTCGCGGGCCATGGGCACCGGCAGGTCGCGCTGGCCCAGGTGCAGGACGTCGGCGCGCACCGCGCGGGCGATGTCCGCGCGGTCGTTCACCGCGAGCAGGGCCCCGTGCCGCTCACAGGCCTCCCGCATGACCTCCAGGGCCGCGATCTCCTCGCGGGCCTCCAGCCCCTTGTCCCGGAGCTGGATGATGTCCACCCCTCCGGCCAGGGCCGCGTCGGTGAACTCGGCGAGATCACCGCGCCCGGTCCGGGCGTCGGTGCACAGGTACAGAAGGGATGCGTCCAGGCGCTTGCGCAGGCTGGTTCCGTGGCTGGTCCTCACCCCGCCCACCCTAGGCCCTCGCCGGCCGGCCCCCGAGGGGAGGCCGCCCGACGGCGCGCCGCGTCCCGGGCCGTGTTCCGCGGGTCGTCCCGGGCCCGCGTCCGCGGACCACGCGCTAGAAGGCCATGCTCTGGGCGCGGCGGCGCACCTCGGTGCCCCGGTTCTCGCGCATCGCCTGGATGGGCGTGCCCGGCAGGGTGTCGTCGGGGGTGAAGAGCCAGCGCAGGGCCTCCTCCGTGGAGAAGCCCGCGTCGGTCAGCAGCACCAGGGTCCCGGGCAGCCCCTTGACGAGGTCGTCGCCGTCGATGAAGGCGGCGGGGACGGACAGCTGCCCTCCGCGGACCACACCCATCATGCGGTTCTCGCGGATCAGGGTCTTGATCCGGTTGGGGCTCACGCCGAGCGGCGCGGCCGCCTCCTTCAGGGTCAGCCACTCGCCGACCAGCGTGTCTATGTCGATGTCGCTTCGTGTCACCCTCCCAATCTGCCACATCCGCACGGGGCCCGGACACCTTCCGGCGCCGCGGGGGCCGGGCGCCGTGGAGATCCCCACCACTGCCACGCATTCCGGGAGGAGGTTCTAGGATGGGGACAGACCTCTGCACATCCCGCGGGAGCCGGGTGGGACCCGGCTGAGAGGGAGGCTGTGAGCCTCCGACCGCACGAACCTGATCCGGGTCATGCCGGCGAAGGGAGTGGGAACAGCGCCGTGCGCACGAAGAACGATCCCCGCCGCGAAACGATTCGTCCTACCGGTGGCGGCACAGGGGACGCGCCGGAACGGACCGTCGTCGTGGTCGGCGGCGGCCTCGTGGGGAGGGTCACCGCCTGGCGGGCCGCCCAGGAGGGCCTCCGCGTCACCCTGGTCGAACCCGACCCCGTGACCGGCCCCGCCGGCGCCCGTGCCGCCTCCACCGTCGCGGCGGGCATGCTCACCCCGGCCACCGAGGCCGTGTTCGGCGAGGAGCCCCTCATGGAGTTCGGGGTCCGCTCCGCGGGCATGTACCCCGGGTTCGTCGCCGAGCTGGAGGCCGCCGGCGGGATCCGCGTGGGCTACCGCACCACCGGGACCCTCCTGGTGGCCTTCGACCGCGACGACATGGCCGTCCTCACCGACCTGCACCGGCTCCAGGAGCGCCTGGGCATCGCCACCGAGCGCCTGACGAGCCGCGAGTGCCGCCGGCTGGAGCCGGTGCTCGCCCCGTCCGTGCGCGGCGGCGTGCTCGCCCCCGACGACCACTCCGTCGACCCCCGGCTGCTGCTGCGCGCCCTGGCCGCGGCGGGCGGACGCGCGGGAGTCACCGGGACCGCCGGTCGGGCGGAGGAGGTCACGGCCCCCGGCCCCGGGGGCGCCCGGCTGGGCGTGCGCCTGGACGACGGCCGGGTCCTGCCCGCCCACCAGGTCGTCCTGGCCGCAGGCTGCTGGAGCGACCGCGTCAAGGTGCCCGAACCGGTGGTGCCGCCGCTGCGCCCGGTCAAGGGCCAGCTCCTGCGCGCCCGGGTGCCGGCCGGCGAGCCGCCCCTCGTCGGCCGCACGGTCCGGGGCCTGGTGAGGGGCTTCACCACCTACCTGGTGCCGCGCGCCGACGGAGAGGTGGTCATCGGCGCCACCCAGGAGGAGCTGGGCTACGACACCTCGCTCACCGCCGGGGGCCTCTGGCAGGTCCTGAGGGACGCGCGCGAGCTCGTCCCGGGGGTGACCGAGCTGGAGGTCACCGAGACCTGCGTGGGCCTGCGCCCGGGCTCACCGGACAACGAGCCCCTGCTGGGGCCGACCCGGGTCCCCGGCCTGCACCTGGCCGCGGGGCACTTCAGGCACGGGGTCCTGCTGACCCCGGCCACCGGGGAGGCCATGGCGCGCGCCCTCACCACGGGCGCCCTGCCGGAGTACGCGCGCAGGTTCGCCGCGGACCGGGTGTCCGGCGACGCGCACACGACGACGTGGGAGTAGGAGAGGCAGTGCAACTCATCATCAACGGCGACCTCCGCGAGTTCGCCGACGGCACGACCGTGGAGGCGGTCGTCCGCGACCTGACCGCGCCGGGCGGCGGCACGATCCCCGGCGGGATCGCCGTGGCCGTCAACGACGAGGTGGTGCGCCGGGCCGCGTGGGCGGACGGCGCGCTGGGCGCGGGCGACCGCGTGGACGTCCTCACCGCGGTCCAGGGAGGCTGAGCATGAGCGCACACGGAACCGGACGCGTCGAGGACCCCCTGGTGATCGCCGGGACCTCCTTCGGCTCGCGGCTGATCACCGGCACCGGCGGGGCGCCCTCCCTGGAGGTGCTGGAGGAGGCCCTGGTGACCTCCGGGACCGAGCTGACCACCGTGGCCATGCGCAGGGTCTCCCCCGGCGCCCAGGGGTCGGTGTGGGACGTGCTGTCCCGCAACAGGATCCGCGCGCTGCCCAACACCGCCGGGTGCTTCACCGCGGCGGACGCGGTGCGCACCGCCCGGCTGGGACGCGAGGCCCTGGGCACGGACTGGGTGAAACTGGAGGTCGTGGCGGACGAGCACACCCTGCTGCCCGACCCGGTGGAGCTCCTGGACGCCGCCGAGCAGCTGGTGGACGAGGGGTTCACCGTCCTGCCCTACACCAACGACGACCCGGTGCTGGCCCGGCGCCTGGAGCAGCTGGGGTGCGCGGCGGTGATGCCGCTTGCCGCGCCGATCGGCTCCGGGCTGGGGATCCGCAACCCGCACAACCTCGAACTGATCGTGGAGGGCGCGGGGGTCCCCGTGATCGTGGACGCCGGGATCGGCACCGCCAGCGACGCCGCCCTCGCGATGGAGCTGGGCTGCGACGCGGTCCTGCTGGCCACGGCCGTGACCCGGGCACAGGACCCGGTGCGCATGGCCGCCGCGATGCGCGACGCCGTCCGGGCCGGCCGGGGCGCCCGCCTGGCCGGTCGCATCCCGGTGCGCCGGCACGCCCTCGCGTCGTCCCCCGCGGTGGAGTAGCGCCCCGGCGCGGCCTGCCGCCGCGCACGCCCGGGGGGCCGCCGACCGCGTGTCCCGTCCCTCCGGGGCGTGACGCGCCCGGGGCCGGGGCGCACGGGGCGCGTGTTCCGTCCGGGCGTGACCGGTCCCACCCTGGCCGGCCCGCCGGGACGGCCCCGGGGCCGCGACGCCGCGGGGGCCGGGCCTCCCGGTCCCCGGACCGGGGGCCCGGCGCGCACCGGTCCCGCGAGGTCCGGAGCGCCGTTCCCGGAACGTTTGGAACCGTCCCCTAACGTGGGATGGGTGTGCGGCCCGACGGAGGGCACCGCACGCTCGCCGATGAACCAGGCGCGAACGCCCGCCACCGAGGGTGGAGAGGCGCGACGCGACCGCGAACCGCGGGGCAGACCTGGCGTGGGCTTCCGCTATCGTGTCGGTTCGACACCCGGTGTCGGGTACGCGCCACCAACCGCGACAGCCCGCGCTCCCCGCAGCAAGGACACTACTCCGCCGTGGACATGACGACTTCCGACCCGCTCGTAGGCGCGACCCTCGACCGACGCTACTTCGTCGAGTCCAGGATCGCCGGAGGCGGGATGGCGACCGTCTACGTCGCCCACGACCTGAGGCTGGACCGCCGCCTGGCGTTGAAGGTGATGCACCCGTCGCTGGCACAGGACCCCACCTTCGTCCAGCGCTTCATCAACGAGGCGCACTCCGTCGCCAAGCTCTCCCACCCCAACGTCGTCCAGGTCTTCGACCAGGGTGAGGACCAGGGACACGTGTTCCTGGCGATGGAGTACGTGCCCGGCCGCACCCTGCGCGACCTGCTCAAGGCCCGCGGACGCCTGTCCCCGCACGAGGCCCTGAACGTCATGGCGTCGGTCCTGGCCGCCCTCGGCGCCGCCCACCAGGCGGGCATGGTCCACCGCGACGTCAAGCCCGAGAACGTCCTCCTCACCGAGGACGGCCGGGTCAAGGTGGCCGACTTCGGCCTGGCGCGCGCCGTGGAGCAGTCCAACCAGGGCCTCACCCGGACCGGCACCCTCATGGGCACCGCCGCCTACCTGGCGCCGGAGCAGATCGAGAAGGGCGTCGCCGACGCCCGCAGCGACGTGTACGCCGCGGGCATCATGTTCTACGAGCTGCTGACCGGCGGCCAGCCGCACACCGGCGAGACGCCCATCGCGATCGCCTACCAGCACGTCAACGAGGACGTGCCCCGCCCCTCGCACTTCCTGCCGGGCCTCCCGCCCGAGGTGGACGCGCTGGTCACCAAGGCCACCGAGCGCGACCCCCGCTACCGTCCGAGCAACGCGGGCCAGTACCTGGCCAAGGTGCTGGAGGTCCTGCACCGCCTGCCGGCCCGGGCCCCCGGCGGCGAGGCGCCGCTCGCACCCGTCGCCCCGACCGCCGCGACGGCGTCCGTCACCGCCCCCCAGCTCATCGCGGGCGGGGCGGGGCCGGGCACCGAGAACGCCACCATGGTCGTGGACATGAACAGCGCGGGACTGCGCGACGACGGCTACGACGGGGACGACTACGACGACTACCCGGACGACCGCGACGCCCCGAGGCGCCGCGGTCTGCTGATCGGGATCGGCGCCGCCGCCCTGGCACTGGTGCTGCTCCTCACCGGCTGGTGGTTCCTCGTCGGGCGGTTCGAGTCCGTGCCGGACGTGGTGGGGCAGAGCCCCGAGGCCGCGCGCGAGGCCATCCTCGACGAGGGGCTGGTCTACACGCTCGCGGAGGAGCCCGTCTACAGCGACGCCGAGCCGGGCAGCGTCGGTCGGACCGACCCCGGACAGGGCGAGCGCCTGTCGCCCGGGGACGAGGTGACCGTGTACGTCTCCCAGGGCCCGCAGAACGTGACCATGCCCGACCTGGAGGGCGAGGACGCCGCGAACGCCCTCGCGGCGCTGGAGGACCTCGGGTTCTCCCCGGACAACCTCGAACAGGTGGACGTGGACGACGAGAACGTCCCGCCCGGCGAGGTGATCTCCACCGACCCGGAGGCGGGCGCCGAGGCCGACCGGGAGGGCACGGTCACGGTCACCGTCAGCCGCAGCATCTCCGTTCCGGCCGTGGTCGGCCAGGAGCAGGGCGCCGCCCGGACGGCCCTGGAGGAACTCGGCCTGACCGTCAGGGTGGTCGAGGAGGAGAGCGAGGACGTCGACGAGGGCCTCGTGATCCGCCAGAGCCCGGACAACGGCGCCAGCGTGGGGGCCAACGGCGAGGTCACCCTGACCGTCTCCACCGGCCCCCCGGGCGTCACGATCCCCGACGTGGTCGGCATGCCGGTGCGGGACGCCGAGGAGGAGCTGGAGGACGCTGGCTTCGACGTGAACGTCGAGCGCGTCCTCGGCGGCAGGGTGGTCTCCCACCAGTCGCACACGGGCGAGGCGCCGGAGGGCACGGAGATCACGATCACCGCGACCCCGGGCGGCATCGACTTCGGGGACTTCGAAGAGGACGACTGACGCGCATGCCCGGGACCGGGCGTGCGGGCAGGGGCGTGCGGGCCGGACCGGCCCGCGCGCCCCTGCGCCGTTGCGCACCCCGGACGGCGAACCCGTGCGGCCCCCGCGCCGACACGTCCCGCACGGGTTCGCGAACCGCCGGCACGGGGCCGCCCCGGTCGGGATAGGGTCCCTGCATGGCGACCGAGGAGATCCGGGTACTGGTGGTGGACGACCACCCGATGTGGCGCGAGGCGGTCGCGCGCGACCTGGGCGAGGCCGGGATCGAGGTGGTGGGGACGGCGGGCGACGGCGCCAAGGCGCTGCGCATCGCCCCGGCCGCGCGTCCCACCCTGGCGGTGGTGGACCTGCACCTTCCGGACATGACCGGGGTCGAGCTGACGGCGGGCCTCGTCGCGATGCCCGAGCCCCCGCAGGTACTGGTCCTGTCCGCGAGCGGGGCCGGCGACGACGTGCTGGCGGCCGTGAAGGCCGGGGCCACCGGCTACCTGGTCAAGTCGGCGGGGCGGGACGAGCTGCTCGACGCGGTGCGCCGTGTGAACACCGGCGAGGCCGTGTACACCCCGGGACTGGCCGGGCTCGTGCTGGGCGAGTACCGCAGGCTGTCGTCGTCCGACCGCGTCCGGGAGCCCCGGGCGCCCGCGCTGACCCCGCGTGAGACCGAGGTGCTGCGCCTGGTGGCCAAGGGGCTGGCGTACAAGCAGATCGCCCAGCGCCTGACCATCTCCCACCGCACCGTGCAGAACCACGTGCAGAACACCCTCACCAAGCTGCACCTGCACAACCGGGTCGAGCTCGTGAGGTACGCGATCGACCAGGGCCTGGACGAGTAGCGGACAGTGCCCCCGCCCGGTTCCGGTCGCGCTCCCACGCGTACGGCGACGGCGTTCCGGGGCTGTTCACCTCCCCGGGTTGGCCACGGGGAGCCGGGCCCACTATGGTCTAGACCATATGGCGTCTCGCGCCGTGGGAACACACAACGTCGAGGAGAATTCGTATGCGAGTCGGGGTGCTGACCGGTGGCGGAGACTGCCCTGGTCTGAACGCGGTCATCCGCGCCGTGGTCCGCAAGGGCATCAAGGACTACGGGTACGAGTTCATCGGCTTCCGGGACGGCTGGCGCGGACCGCTGGAGGGCGACACCGTTCCGCTGAACGTCGAGTCCGTGCGCGGCATCCTCCCCCGGGGCGGCACCATCCTGGGCTCGTCCCGCACCAACCTCATGAAGATCGAGGGCGGTGTGGAGCGCGTCAAGGACAACATGGCCGCGCTCGGCGTCGACGCGCTGGTCGCCATCGGCGGCGAGGACACCCTGGGCGTGGCCCGCCAGCTGCACGACCGCGGCGTCAACGTCGTGGGCGTGCCCAAGACCATCGACAACGACCTCAACGCGACCGACTACACCTTCGGTTTCGACACGGCCGTGAACATCGCCATGGAGGCGATCGACCGCCTGCACACCACGGCCGAGTCGCACCACCGCGCCCTCGTCGTGGAGGTCATGGGACGCCACGCCGGATGGATCGCCCTGCACTCGGGCATGGCCGCCGGCGCCAACGTCATCCTCATCCCGGAGCGCCCCTTCGACATCGACGACGTCGTCAAGCACGTCGAGAGCCGCTTCCAGACCCAGTACGCGCCGATCATCGTCGTCGCCGAGGGCGCGCACCCCAAGGAGGGCCAGATGGAGCTGGCCACCGGCGAGACCGACTCCTTCGGGCACGTGCGCCTGGGCGGCATCGGCCAGCGCCTCGCCGAGGAGATCGAGAAGCGCACCGGCAAGGAGGCGCGCTCGGTGGTCCTGGGGCACGTGCAGCGCGGCGGCACCCCCACCGCGTTCGACCGCGTGCTGGCGACCCGCCTGGGCGTGAACGCCATCGAGGCCGTGCACGACAAGTCGTTCGGCAAGATGGTCGGCCTCCAGGGCACCGCCATCGTCCGCGTCGACCTGGCCGAGGCCACCGACACCCTCAAGACGGTCCCGGCCGAGCGCTACGAGGAGGCCGAGGTCTTCTTCGGCTAGGCCCGCCGCGAGCTCCGGGAGCGCCCACGACACGGGCCGGAACCGTCGGAACACGGACCTCCGGTGCCTCCCGGACACCACCGGCCCCGTCGGCCGCCGGCCACGTGCGCCGGCCCCGGGCCGGTGAGCGCCCTCTTCCCAGCTCCCAGGGGAGGGGGCGCGTCCGCGTCCGGGACCGCCGCAACACTGTGTTTACCGCCGCATGCCCTCCCACCCCGTCGGAAAACGGTTCGAGCGGTCGGGGGGATGTTCGATACTGGAGGGCGGCGCTGGACACCCGGTTCCACCGCCGACGCTCCCACCTCGTACCGGGCCGTAGGCATTCACCGGAGGTAGCACCATGTCCGCGTCGCTCGAGTCCGCGCCGCTCCCCGTCACCGAGGTAGGAGCCGAGGCCGGGCTGGGCGAGCTCTGCGTGCTCATGAAGCTCGGCGAGATCGTCCTCAAGGGCTCCAACCGCAAGCTGTTCGAACGGCGGCTCCACAACAACATCCGCGCGTCCGTGCGCGACCTGGGCGAGGTCCGCCTCTCGCAGCGCGGCGCGGGCGTCATCATCGTCCGCAAGCCCGGCGCCTCCGACCTGGAGGTCGCGGAGATCGCCGACCGCATGGCCAACGTCATGGGCGTGGTGTGGGTGCACCTGGTCCGCCGGGTGGCCAAGGACCTGGACGCCATCACCGACATCGGCGTGCGCTCCCTGGCCGGCCGCCAGGGCTCCTTCGCGGTGCGCGCGCGCCGCCGCGACAAGCGCTTCGGGATGACCTCCTCCGAACTGGCCGGATACCTGGGCTCCAAGGTCATCGAGGCGCACGGCTACCCCGTGAACCTGAAGCGGCCCGACAACACCCTGTACGTCGAGGTGGACAAGGACGAGGCGTTCGTGTTCACCGACGGCATCCCGGGCCAGGGCGGCCTGCCCGCGGGGATGAGCGGTCGCGGACTGGTGCTGATGTCCGGCGGGATCGACTCCCCCGTGGCCGCGCACCGGATGATCCGGCGCGGGCTGAAGGTCGACTTCCTGCACTTCTCCGGGATGCCGTTCACCGGCCCGGAGTCCATCTACAAGGCCTACAGCCTGGTCCGCCAGCTGGACCGCTACCAGGTGGGCTCGCGCCTGTTCGTGATCCCCTTCGGCAAGGCCCAGCAGCAGCTGAAGAGCTCCGGCATCGAACGGCTCCAGATCGTCGCCCAGCGGCGCCTGATGCTCAAGACCGCGGAGGCCCTCGCCGACGACCTCGGCGCCGAGTGCCTGGTCACCGGGGACGCCCTCGGCCAGGTCTCCAGCCAGACCATGACCAACCTCACCGCGCTGGACGACGCCGTCGACCTGCCGATCCTGCGCCCCCTCGTCGGGATGGACAAGACCGAGATCATGGACCAGGCCCGCAGGATCGGCACCCTGGCCATCTCGGAGCTGCCCGACGAGGACTGCTGCACCATGCTGACCCCGCGCCAGGTCGAGACCGCCGCCAAGATCCCCGACCTGCGCCAGATCGAGAAGCGCCTGGACGCCGAGGAGCTCGTCGAGCACCTGGTCACCACGGCCCAGGTGCACAAGCCGAGCTTCCTCGGCGACGCCGCGCCCAAGCGCCTCGACGGCGCGAGCAAGCCCGCCAGA
>NZ_JBEXSY010000032.1:0-73314 GCF_040613895.1 Nocardiopsis sp. NPDC006198
GGGTCGGCCGCCGCTAGGCGGCCACGTCAACCGATTCGGGCACGGGCCGGACACTAGCCGAGCCGCGAGGGTCCCGCGGGACGCCGCCCGGCGGTGCGGAAAGGGCCCCCGGGAGCGGGCCGGTGCCCGGGCTCGGGCGGAGGGGTCAGCGCGTTCCCCACGTGACGGCGGTGGCGGGGCCGACCCGGTTCCCACCGGGCTCCCACTCCACCTGGCCCCCGCCGTCGACCTTGACGAGCTTCCACTCGGTGTCGGCCTCCAGCGCGACGGCTCCGGACCAGGTGCCGTCGCCCCCGTCCGCCAGGGCGACCCCGTCAGCGGGGTTCCACGAGCCGAGTCCGGGGGTCTCGCCGACGACGTGCACCACCTGGCCCGGCCGGGTGTCGACCGTCGCGGTGAGGGTCCCGCCGGGTTCTCCCGGGTCGGTGCCGCCGCAGCCGTCGGGGTCGTCGCACTCCCCGCCGACGTGGAGGGCCACGGCGCCGTCCGCGGGCACCCGTGCGGTGACGCGGCCGCCGGCGACGGTGACGGAGCCCTCGCCCGCGGCGTTGTCGTAGGTCCCGTCGGGCAGGCCGGTCGCGGCGTTCAGGTCCCAGGCCTGGCCGGAGGCGTTGAAGGCGGCGAATCCGCTGCCGCCCCGGTCGAAGGCCACCCGGGACGAGCCGTCCCGCGCCCTCTCGGCCAGCGGGGCGTCGCCGACCGCGTTGCGGAAGGCCGCCATGCCGGCGACGGTGCCGTCGCGGTGCTCGCAGACCCAGTCGGCGGAGGCGCAGTCGGCGTCCTCGGTGATCCATCCGGCGGGGTTGCCCTCCACCGTCCCGACGCTGGGCGGTCCCTCGGTCTCGTTGTCGCCGAAGGCGTAGCTCGACATCACCACGGGGGTGCCGTAGGGGTGGGCGAGCATGAAGGCCGTGGCGAGGTGGTAGCGGTCGCCGTCCTTGTGGGTGAGCGTGGGCTCGTAGCGCTGGGTGTCGTGGTTGTCGATGAACACGACGGCCTGGTCGGAGGAGAGCCCCCCGTACTCGGGCATCGCGGTCAGCCCGGCGATGTCGCCCCCGGCGAACCTCCGGGACACGTCGCGCTTGTAGTCGAAGTTGGTGACCTGGCCGTAGGGCGTGTAGGCGGTGTAGGGGATCGTGGCGTCGCCGTAGACCTCGTGGTAGACGCGCGGCCGCCCGCCGAACCCGGGGACATCGTCCAGACCGCCGAAGATCGCGCCGATGTCCTCCTCGGGGACGTGCTTGGAGGCGTCCACCCGGAAGCCGGCCACGCCGAGGCCGACCAGTCCGTTGAGGTAGCGGGTGATCTGGGCCCGGACGTGGGGGCTGCCGGTGTCGAGGTCGGCCAGGCCCAGGAGCTGGCAGTTCTGGATCTCCTCCTTGTTCCCCCAGTCCGCGATGTCCTCGCGGCAGGGGCTGAAGTCGCCGTCCCCGAAGGCGGCGGAGCCGTCGCCGAACAGGTCGGGGTGGTCGTACTTGGCCCACCGCGTCCCGTTGCTGCCGGTCCCGGACCCGTCACCGGTCATGTGGTTGACGATCGCGTCGGCGTAGATCCTCACGCCGCTGTCGCGGCAGGTGGAGACCATCGCGGCGAACTCCTCGGCGGTGCCGCGGCGGGTGTTGCCGATGCTGTACGAGGTGGGCTGGTAGTCCTGCCACCAGGGGTGGTTCCCTCCCTCGGCGAAGGGGATGACGACGTGCTCCTGGGGCGGGGAGACCTGGACGGCGCCGAAGCCGTTCGGTCCGAGGAAGTCCTCGCACTCGGCGGCGACGGCGTCCCAGCTCCACTGGAACAGGTGGACGACGGTCTCACCGCTGTCCGCCTCCGCGGCGGGGGCGGGCGCGGCCTGGGCCGGCGGGGGGTCGATCGGGCCGGGGGCGGTCAGCAGGCCGGCTCCCAGCAGGACCGCCGCGGCTGCTGCGCCGGGGCCTCGTGTACTCATGTGCGCTCCTTGGGGGGGTGCGCGGCGGGGCCGTCGAGCCCTGCCGCCATGCCCTTGCAGTATTTGCAAGTTCTTGCATGGGAGTGACGAAGCTAACAGAACGACCCGTCCTTGTGAACAGCTGGTTTCGGCCGGAACCCTCCCCTCACCCAGAGCGACGATCTCCGCACTGACGTGCGACGACGAGGCCGATGACGTGCGGCGACCACTGCCGTCGCCACCCGGCCCCGCACCGTGAGCTGGACGGATGCGGCACCGTCCGTGTGCGGACGACGACAGAAAAATTCTGCAAGGTTACCGAAAGACACGCACAAAAAACCGGTGACGGTGCGGATCGCGGGATCCGTACCGCCACCGGCTCCCCCCGGACGGCCTACGGGAGCCACCCCCGGAGGTTCTGCGCGGGGAGGCGCTACCAGAAGACGGCCACGCCGATGTTGACGACGGCGAGCACGCCCGCGACGATCGCGAGGTTCCTGGCGGGCTTGCGCAGGTTCAGGACGCCCAGCACCACGACGGCGAGGGCGACGACCAGCTTGACGGCGATCTTGACGTGGTCCAGCTCGGAGAGGTCGGCCATCTCGGCGACCCCCACGAGGAGCAGTCCGGTGACGAACTGGAGCAGCGAGCTGTGCAGCAGGACCTTGGGCGCCTTGGCGTTGTCGGTCATGAGCTGCATGAGGAAGCCCGCGATGATGCCGGCCAGGCCGAGCATGTGGAGGAAGACGAGCGCGGAGTAGAGGATGTCCATGGCCATACACTACTACGAGCCGTAGTTTTAGATTCCGGTTTGATGACACACCGACGTAACAAAACCGGCGCCCGGCCTCCCCCTCGGCTCACCCCCTGCGCAGAACCCCCCTCCGCCGCCACATCAGCCAGGCCAGCCCCACCACCAGGGCCGCCCCCACCGACCTGAGCAGCCACTCCCGGCCGACGTACTCCGAGACCCGGGACATCGCCGTGACCTCGGTGACGACCACCGTGTTGCTGGCGCACGCGGCCGGGTCCGCGTCGCGGTCGAGCAGCAGGCAGGCCGTGCTCATCACCCTCTTGTCGGGCACGGCCCCCTCCGCCACCCGGGCCCGCACCGTGTACACGGCCTCCTCCCCCGCCGGGACCTCCACCCGCCAGTTCACGATGCCCTGGTCGGCCGACCCCCCGCCGTCGACCTCCAGGACCTCCAGCTCCTCCGGGAAGTGCTGGGCGAGCAGCGCGCCCCGGACCGGGTCGCCGTCGCTGTTGGCCACGGTCGTGCGCAGGGTGACCTCCTCGCCCGGGTTGGCCGGCTCGTCGCCCACCACCACCGACAGCCCCACCAGGGGCATCCGCCCCTCCTCCCCGGGGGCCGACCCGGGCAGCCCCCGGGGGTTCTCCTCCGCGGACGCGGGCGCGGCGGCCAGGCCGACCGCCACCAGCCCCGCCGCGAACGCGCCTCCCCATCCGGACACCGTGCTCCGACTGCTTCCCCGAACGAGCCGAGCCATCCCGTGCCTCCTGTGTGTTCGCGATCCGACAGCACTAGACAACTACGGGTGACCGCCGGAACGCGTGCGGTGACACGCCCCGGGCGGGCGGTCTTCTTCCCGTCCCGGGTCGGAAGGGGCGTCTTAGCCCGTTCCGGGTGCGCCCGGGCGGAACCCGGCCGCGGGACGGGGCATCCTCCCGATGCCCCGGAGCGGCTCTTAGGACGATCGTGGACACCAGGACGGCGGGACACGGGGTCCGCGCCGACGGGGAGAGGACACACGATGTTCCACAGTGAACTGCTCGCTGCCAACGCCCGGATGATGACGGAGCAGCGCGTCCGCGAGATGGCCGACGTCCGCGCCGCGCTGAGCGCCCGGGCCGAGCTGCGCGCCCGGCGCCGGGAGGAGCGCCGCCGGGGCGGCCTCCTCCGCGCCCGCCGGCGCTACGGCCGGGCGGCCTGACCGTGGGGTCCCCGAACCCGCCGGCGACCGCTCCCGCCCCTGCGGCCCCGGGTCCTCCCGGGGCCGCCGCCCTTTCCCGGCCGGCCCCGCACGGCGGCGCGGGGCCCGCCGGCCGCGGAACGCGGGACGGGTCTCCCGGGCGGA
Organism: Nocardiopsis sp. NPDC006198; assembly: GCF_040613895.1. Classification (NCBI taxonomy): domain Bacteria; kingdom Bacillati; phylum Actinomycetota; class Actinomycetes; order Streptosporangiales; family Nocardiopsidaceae; genus Nocardiopsis; species Nocardiopsis sp. NPDC006198. The sequence continues at coordinate 4,018 of NZ_JBEXSY010000032.1, forward strand.
CGGCGCCGGTGGTCCCGCCCGGGCGAAAACCCCTGGAAGAGTCACCTGCGCTCGACATAATGGGCGATATGCCCCTACTTGCCGATATCAGTACCGTCTTCGTCGGCCGTGAGCCCGAGCTCCGGCTCCTCCGCGACCACGCCGCGCGCTGCCACGGCGAGGCGTCGGGCATGGTCCTGGTCGGCGGCGACGCGGGCGTCGGCAAGAGCCGCCTGGTCGGCGAGTTCGTCTCGGCCCTCCCCCCGGGGACGGTGTTCACGGGCGGCTGCCTCCAGCTCGGCGTGGACGGCCTGTCCTACGCGCCCTTCACCGCGGTCCTGCGCCAGCTGCTGCGCGAACGCGGACGGGCCGCCTTCGAGGCCGCGGCGCCCGGGGGCCTCGGCGAGTTCGCCCGCCTCCTCCCCGAGCTGGGCGACGTGCCGGTCCAGCGCCCGGAGAACCGCGGCATCCTCTTCGAGCAGGTCCTGCGCCTGCTCGACCGCGCGGCGGAGGGCGGCGGGGTCACCGTCGTCCTGGAGGACCTGCACTGGTCGGACCACGCCACCCGCGACCTCCTCGTCTTCCTGGTCCGCAACCTCGACCTCCCCGGCGTCCAGATCATCGCCACCTACCGCAGCGACGACCTCCACCGCAGCCACCCCCTCCGCCGCCTCCTCCCCGAACTCCAGCGCGCGCCGGGCGTCGAGCCGCTGCGGCTGGGGCCGCTCAGCCGCGCCGAGGTCGGGGCCCAGGCCGCCGCGATACGGGGCTCCGCCCTCACGCCCCACGAGACGGACGAGCTGTACCGGCGCACCGAGGGGGTGCCCCTGTTCGTCGAGGCGCTGGCCTCGGCGGCGGTCGACCGGTCCGGCGAGGGGCCGGAGGTGCCCGACCAGTTCCGCGACCTGCTCCTGGAACCGCTCCACCGCTTGGACGCCACCGCCCTGTCGGTCCTGCGGGTGGCCTCGGTCGGCGCCGTGTCGGGCCTCGTCGAGCACGAGATGCTCCACCACGCGGCCGGACTCCCCGAGCGGGAGCTGGAGGCCGCCCTGCACACCCTGGTCGACTCCAACGTGCTGCGCGCGGACCGGACCGGCTACCGGTTCCGGCACGCCCTCCTGCGCGACGCCGTGCACGAGGAGATCCTCCCCGGCCCCCACGCCCGGCTGCACATGCGCTTCGCCCAGCTCATCGACGAGTACCCCGACTCCGTCCCGTCCGACCGCCGCGCCGCCGAGCAGGCGCACCACTACAACGCCGCCCAGGAGCTGCCCAGCGCCCTCCAGGCGTCCTGGTGGGCGGCGGTGCGCGCCGGCGACACCCTCGCCTACGGCGAGGAGCTGGCCATGCTCGAACGCGTCCTGGCCCTGTGGGACCGGGTCCCGGACGCCCGCGAGCGGGTGCAGGGCAGGAGCTGGGCGGAGGTGGTCGGCCTGGCCGCCGGCGCCGCGGTGGAGGCGGGACGCCACCGGCGCGCCGTCGAACTCGCCGACGAGGCCCTGGCCTCCCTGCCCGAGGACGGCGACGGCGACGCGACGCGGGCCGTGCGGGCGCAGCTGCTGCGCCGCCGGGGCATGGCGCGCTCCCAGGAGGCCCGCGGCGGGGGCATCGCGGACCTGACCCGGGCCCTGGAGCTCCATCCGCCCCACATGCCCGGGTACGCCCTGCTGCTGTCCATCCTCGCCCGGGAGACCGCGCTCCACAGGATCGACCGGGAGGAGGGCCCCGACCGGGTGCGCCTGCGCGAGCTGGAGCGGGCCGGGTGGACCTCCCGGGGCCTGGCCGAGAAGGCCCTCGCCCTGGCCGACCCGTCCCGGTCCTGCGACATGAGCGCGGCGGCCGACGCGCGCATCACCCTGGGCGGCCTCCACATGCAGGCGGGGGACCTGGAACGGGGGCGCCCGCTCATCGAGGCGGGCATCCGCCACGGCGCGGCGACCTCGGACCCCTCCCTGGAGGCGCGCGGAGCGGGCAACCTCGCGCACTTCCTCCGGGAGCTGGGCCACCACACGGAGGGGCTGGCGGTCCTGGAGGAGTCCCTGGCCCGCCACGAGGCGATGGGCTGGGCCTCGGTCCACAAGACGTTCAACCACCAGAACCGGGCCGAGATCCACTTCGAGCTGGGCAACCTGGCCGAGGCCAGGAGGATCGTCGAGCCGATCCTGCGCACCAGCTCCGCGAACACGCACCACACCTACATCGACGCGGTGCTGGCGCGGGCCGCGGCGGCGCAGGGGGACCTGGCCGCGGCCCGCCGGGCGGCGTCGGCGGCGGAGCGGGAGCGGGCGCTGACCGGCTCCCGGATGAACATCGTGCAGCTGGCCGTGCTGGCGCAGCTGGAGACCGACCTGGTCGAGGGCTCCGTCGGCGCGGCGCTCTCCCTGTCGGAGAGCGCGCTGGACCGGATGGCGCTGGAGGCGGCGCACGGGTACACGTGGCCGCTGGCGGACGTGATGTCCGAGGCCGTGCGCCGGGCCACCGCCCCCGGTCCGGGCTCCGTGGCCGGCCGCCCGGCGGAGACGGTCGCGCTGGCTCGCCGGGTGGGCGCCCTGGTGGCCGGGGTGGTGTCGTCGATGCCGTCCCACGGAACCGCCCAGGAGGCCTACCGGGAGTCCGTGCGAGCCCGTCTCGGGGAGGCGGACGGCGCGGGGCCCGGGGAGGTCCTGGAGCGGTGGTCGACCGCGGTGGCGGCGTGGGAGGCCACGCCGATGCGGCTGCACCTGGCCGCGGCGCGGCTGCGCGCGGCCGGGGCGGCGGTGGCGGCCGGGGACCGCCCGCGGGCGGCGTGCCTGGTGCGTGGGGCGCACGGGGCGGCCGAGGCCTGCGGCGCGGTGCCGCTGGCCAACGCCTCCGCGGACCTGGCGCGGAGGATGGGGGTCGCGCTGGGGGACGGCGGCGCCCCGCCCGCCGCCCCGTCGGGTCTGACCGCGCGGGAGAGCGAGGTGGCGCGGCTGCTGGCGGCGGGCGGCACGAACGCGCAGATCGCCGGTGAGCTGTTCATCTCGGCCAAGACCGCGAGCGTGCACGTGTCCAACATCCTGGCCAAGCTGGGCGTGCCCAACCGCACCGCCGCCGGGGCACGGCTGCGCGAACTCGGCCTGGGCTGACGCCGTCCCCGGCGGCGGCCGGACCGGTCCCGGCCGTGTCCCGCGGGGCTGCGCGGGCCCGCGTCCGCCGGGCCGGTCCGCGCGCGGGGGCCGGTGTGGCGAAGGGCGCGTGCGTCGTCGGCCCCCGGTCCCCCGCCACAGGTCATAATGCGTGTGCGGGGGCTGTCCGGGCAGGCTGGTTGGCGTGTGCGGAAATACCCCGGAAATATCCGCACGGCACACTGGCCCTGGGACACCGTGCCCGGCCCGGCTCCGCAGGCAGCGGACCGGCGCCGGACCGACCGGCAGCGAGGAAGGTTGATCGTGAATCGACAGCAGGAATTCGTGCTCCGCACGTTGGAGGAGCGCGACATCCGGTTCGTGAGGCTGTGGTTCACCGACGTGCTCGGGTACCTCAAGTCCGTGGCGATCTCCCCCGCCGAACTGGAGGCCGCCTTCTCCGAGGGCATCGGCTTCGACGGCTCGGCGATCGAGGGGTTCGCCCGCGTCTACGAGGCCGACATGCTGGCCCAGCCCGACCCGTCCACGTTCCAGGTCCTGCCCTGGCGCAACGAGCCCCACGGCACCGCGCGGATGTACTGCGACATCCTGATGCCGGACGGCTCCCCGTCGCCGGCGGACCCGCGCCACGTGCTCAAGAGACAGCTCGGCAAGGCCTCCGACCTGGGGTTCACGTTCTACACGCACCCCGAGATCGAGTTCTACCTGCTGAAGAAGATGCCCGAGATGGGCGAGTTCCCCGAGCCGAACGACTCGGGCGGCTACTTCGACCACACCCCGCACAACAGCGCGCACGACTTCCGGCGCAACGCCATCAACATGCTGGAGGCCATGGGCATCTCCGTGGAGTTCAGCCACCACGAGGGCGGTCCCGGGCAGCAGGAGATCGACCTGCGGTACGCGGACGCGCTGACCACGGCCGACAACATCATGACCTTCCGGCTCGTGATGAAGGAGGTGGCGCTGGAGCAGGGCGTCTACGCGACGTTCATGCCCAAGCCGTTCACCGAGTACCCGGGTTCGGGCATGCACACCCACCTGTCGCTGTTCGAGGGCGACCGCAACGCCTTCTACGAGCCCGGGGCGGACTTCCAGCTGTCCAAGGTGGGCCGCGGGTTCATAGCGGGCCTGCTGCGCCACGCCGACGAGATCACCGCGGTCACCAACCAGTGGGTCAACTCCTACAAGCGCCTGTGGGACGACCCCGCGGCCTCCGCCGGGATGGGCGGCGAGGCCCCGGCGTACATCTGCTGGGGCCACAACAACCGCTCGGCCCTGGTGCGCGTGCCCATGTACAAGCCCGGCAAGTCGAACTCCAGCCGGATCGAGATCCGCTCGCTGGACACCTCCTGCAACCCCTACCTGGCCTACGCCGTCATCCTGGCCGCCGGGCTGAAGGGCATCGAGGAGGGCTACGAGCTGCCCCCGGGCGCGGAGGACGACGTCTGGGCGCTGACCGACGCCGAGCGCCGCGCGCTGGGCATCCGGCCGCTGCCCCAGAGCCTGGACGAGGCGCTGCGGATCATGGAGAACAGCGAACTGGTCGCCGAGACCCTGGGCGAGCACGTGTTCGACTTCTTCCTGCGCAACAAGAAGGCCGAGTGGAACTCCTACCGGCGGCAGGTCACGCCGTACGAGCTCCAGCGGTACCTGCCGACGCTCTAGGTGTAACGACCACGGAGGTCGGTGACACCCGCCCCTCCCGTCACAGGCGAAGAGGGCCTCCGGCACCGGTGTGGACGGCGACATCCGCCACCGGACCGGAAGGCCCTCGGCGCCCCGCACCACCCACGCCGACGCCCGCCCCGTGGACGACGCCGACCGGCGGGCGCCCGCGCGCGCCCCGGCGGACCCGGACCCGTGGGACGCCGGGGCGGGCCGCGCCCGGCGCCGGGTCAACCCAGGCCGAGTTCGCGGGCGCGCACCGCCGCCGCGTTGCGGTTGGACACCCCCAGCTTGGCCATCATGTTCGTCACGTGCACGCTCACCGTCTTCGCCGAGATGAACAGCGCCTCGCCGATCTCCCGGTTCGTGCGCCCCTTGGCGACCTCGGCCAGCACCTCCGCCTCACGCGGCGTGAGACCGGCGGGCCGTCCGCCCCCGCGAGGGGCGACGGTGGCGGACGCCCCCGCTCCCCCGCCGGGGGGCGACCCGTCGGTGAGGGCCGGGGGGACCGGGGCGGCCCCGACCGCGGCGGGCCGCGCGGGGTCGGGCAGCCCGTGGCGCAGGAACAGCCGCTGCGCCTGGCGCGCGAACAGCCACAGCCCGTACCGGCGGGCGAGGCGCCCGGCGACGGCGAGGTGGGCGCCCGCCCGTCCCCGGTCGCCGGCCCGCAGGGAGGCTCGTGCGGCGACCAGCCGGATGCGCCCCTCGGTGAGCACGTCCTCCCGGTCACCGGCCAGGGAGACCGCGGCCTCCGCCTCGGCCAGCGCCTCCCCGGGGTCCTCACCGATCTGGGCCATGACCTGGTGGCGCAACAGGAGGAGTCCCGGGTGCCGGGTGCCGTGCGGGAACCCGTCGAAGACCTCCCGGAGCCCTGAGGCGAGGACGCGGACCTCCCCCTCCCGGCCCGGTTCCCCGCGCAGGAGGTCGACGGTGTCGCCCACCGGGGACAGGCCGAGCACGTACAGCTCGTCGGAGAAGGGGGAGGGGTGGTCCTCGCCGCGGCCGAGCTGGGCCGTGGCCAGGTCGAAGGCCTCGCCGTAGCGCCCCTCCTCCGCCGCCACCTGCATGTCCGTGAAGCGGAGGGGAAGGTACTCGGAGGGCGAGCTGCTGTGCTCGGGCAGCAGCCTCCGGAAGTCCTCCATCGCCTCCCGGACCCCGCGCAGGTCCCACCGGTGGTGGGCGAGGTTCATCCGGAGGGTGCGGGCCCGCGCCATGAACACGGTGTCGCCGGTGATCATCGCCAGCCGCTCCTCGGCCTCCGCGAAACGGCCCTGGTGGGCGAGCCTGACCGCGATCCCCAGGTGGAAGGGGTCGCTCTGCGTCCGGGCCACGCCCAGTTCCGCGCAGCGGCGCAGCCCCTCCTCGACGACCCGGCCGTGCTCCTCCCCCCTGCCGATCCGCTGGAACGCGCCGCCCAGGTTGTTCAGGCCGCGCAGTTCCACTTCGGCGAAGCCCGACTCCCGGGCGAGGGAGATGCCGTCGGCCAGCATCCGCAGCCCGGCCTCGTGCTCCTCCGTGGAGGACAGGGTGCCGAGGGTGACGAGGAGGTCCGCCTCGCTGTAGCGGTCGCCGGCGGCGCGGGCCTGTTCCAGTCCGCGGAGCGCGCTGCGCCTGGCCTGCGCGTGGTGGTTGCGCATCATCAGGGTGGCGGCCAGGGTCGAGCCGACCGCGGCGGCGAGCGGATGGCCGTGGGGCAGGACGACGATGGCGTCCGCGAGGTCCTCGAGCGCGCCGTCCCTGCCCATCTCCTTGAGCGCGTGGGCCCGGGCGTGCCGGAGCCCGGCGATCAGCTCCGCGTTCCCGGGCGGCGGACCGCCCGGATCGTGGTACCCGGTGACGCCCAGTTCGCGCAGCCCGTCGGTGGCGTGGTCGACGGCGCGGCGCGGGTGCCCGGCGTCCAGGGAGGCGCGGGAGGCGCGGCGCAGCACCTCGCCGCGCGGCTCCCCGACCCTGGAGGCGGCGTCGGGGACCAGGTCCCACAGTTCCAGGACGCGTTCGAGCAGGGCCAGGTGCTCGGGGTGGGCGGCGGCGCTCGACGCGTGGCCTGCGGCCCGCCAGGCGGCGGTCAGGGCGAGGGGCTGGTCGCGGGCGGCGTGGGCGTGGTGGGCGAGCTGGACGGCGGCGTCGGCGGCGGACATGCCCGGCACCCCCTGCGCGAGGGCCTCGGCGTAGCGGCGGTGGGCCCGGACGCGCTCGCCGGGCAGCAGGTCCGTGTGGACGGCCTCCGCGAGGAGGGCGTGCCGGAAGGCGTAGCCGTCGTCGGTGGCGCGCAGCACCCGGGCGTCGGCGGCGCGGCGCAGTGCGTCGTCGAGCTGCTCCTCGGTGAGACCGGACCTGAGGGCGACGGCGGCCAGGAGGGGGTGGTCGACCCGGTCCCCCGCGGTGGCGGCCAGGCCGAGGACGCGCCGGGTGGTGTCGGGCAGGCGTTCGACGGTGGCGAGGAGGAGGCCGCGGGGTCCCTCCGGGATGGGGCCTCCGGTGGGGTCCTGGCTGTGGAGGAACGACTCCACGAACAGGGGGTTGCCGCCGGTGCGCTCGAGGAGGAGGTCGAGGGCGGCGGGGTCGAGTGCCCCGCCGCGGAGCGCGGACGCCTGGGCGGCGACCGCGTCGCGGTCGAGCGGGCCGACGTCGAGGCGGCCGACGCGGGGCAGGCGCTCGAGTTCGGGGAGGAGCCCGCGCAGGGGGTGGGTGCGGTGGATGTCGTCGGTGCGCACGCTGACCAGCAGGTGGACGGGGACGTCGCCGAGGTTGCGCAGGAGGAACACGAGCAGGTCGCGCGTGGAGGCGTCCGCCCAGTGCAGGTCCTCCACGACGACCAGGAGTCCGCCCGGCCGGGAGCGCTCCTCCAGGAAGGTCAGGACGGACTCGAAGAGGCGGGCGCGGCCGTCGTCCGCCCCCTCGGGCGCCCGGCCGAGTTCGGGAAGGAGCCGGGCCAGTTCCCGGCTGTGGGCGGCGGAGGGCGGCGCGCCCTCCTCCCGGGCGAGGTGGCGCAGCAGAGTGGTGAAGGGGGCGAACGGGACACCTTCGGCGCCGAGTTCGAGGCAGCCGCCGACCGCTGTGCGGCCCGCGTCCGCGCGTGCCAGGTACTCCTCGATGAGCCGGGACTTGCCGACCCCGGCCTCGCCGCACACGAGCGTCGCGCGGGCGCCGTGTGTCCGGGCGCGGCGCCCGTCCCCGGCGAGGCGGGCGAGCAGGCGGTCGCGTCCGACGAGGACGGGGGAGGGGCCGTGGGACTGCATGCCGTTCAGTATGTCGGTTTCGCGGTGGGTCGCCCAGTGGCGGCGCATCCGGGCCGACGGCCGCCCGGCGCCGCGCCCCGGGAGGGCGGCGCCGGAACCGGGGCCGCCCTCCCGGGGGTCAGGCCGCGCCCGGCCACAGGTCGGGGCCGAAGACCTCGTAGCGGACCCGGCGTGCGGGAACCCCGGCGCCGAGCAGCTGCGCGCGCACGTCGCGCATGAACGGCAGTGGCCCGCACAGGTAGGCCTCGGCGCCCTCGGGGACCCCGACCCCGGACAGGTCCATGCGCCCGTCGCCGCCGCTCCCGTACCAGGTCCGGAGGCTCGCCCCGGGGAGCTCGCCGACCAGCGCGGCGGTCTCGTCGCGGTGCGCGTGCTCCGCGGGCCCGCGGTCGGCGTGCAGGACGAGGACCCGGCGGGTGCTGTGCTGTTCGGCGAGCCGGTGGAGCATGGCGACCATCGGGGTGCAGCCGATCCCGGCGGAGACCAGCAGGAGGGGGTGGTCGCCCCCGGACAGGGCGACGTCGCCCGCGGGGGCGGACACCATGAGGGTGTCGCCGGCGCCGGCGGTGTCGTGCAGCAGGGTGGAGACCTCCCCTGCGGGGTTCTCGCCGGCGCGCAGCCGCTTGACGGTGATCCGGCGGCGCCTGCCGTCCCAGCCGCTCAGGGAGTACTGGCGGGCCTGGTGCACGCCGTCGGGCATGCGCACCCGGACGCTGACGTACTGGCCGGGCAGGAAGTCGGGGACCGGGTCGCCGAAGCCGGGTTCGAGGGTGAGGGAGACGGTGTCGGGCGTCTGCTCGCGGCGCTCGGCCACCCGCCAGGGGCGCCAGACGTCGCGTCCGGCGCACCCGGCCGCGGCGTACAGGCGGGCCTCCAGGGCGATGAGCGCCCCGGCCATGAGCCAGTACACCTCGTCCCAGGCGGAGACGACCTCCGGGGTGGCGGCGTCGCCGAGGGTGTGGGCGATGGCGCCGAAGAGGTACTTGTGCACGACCGCGTACTGGTCCTCGGTGACCCCGAGGGAGACGTGCTTGTGGGCGATGCGGGAGAGGAGGGCGTCGGGGCGTTCGTCCGGGTGGTCGAGGAGCGCGGTGGCGAAGGCGGCGATCGCTCCGGCCAGGGCCCGGCGCTGCTCGCCGGAGGCCTGGTTGCCCCGGTTGAACATGCCGTCGAGGAGTTCGGGGCGGTCCCCGAGCATCGTCTCGTAGAACCGGGCCGTGATGGTGTCCAGCGACCGGGCGACGACGGGGATGGTGGCCCGGACCGTGGCCGCGGACTCGGTGGAGAGCATGTGCCGTCCTCCTTCGCCGGGAGGCGTGGAACCCTCCCGGATCAGATAATTGGTATCTGAAATGCACATTAAATCCGGCCGCGGAGGACCTGCCCCCGGGGTCCTCCTCCGGGGCCCCGCCGCGGCCCGGGAGGACGCGTCGCCGCAGGCGCGAGGGGGCGGGAGCGGCACGAGGGGCCCCGGCGCCAGGGCCGTGCGGCCGTGCCTGCCGGGACCTCGGACCCCTCCGGCCGGGGGCGGAGGTCGCGTCCCGGTCCCGGCGGCGTACCGGGGGCGCCCGCGCGGAGACCTTCGCCACACGCGGCACGGGAGCCGGGACCGGCGGGGAGCGGGACCGGTGGCGGGAGTCGGGACCGGTGGCGGGAGTCGGGACCGGTGGCGGGGAGCGGGAGGCGGGACCGGCGGCGAGAAGCGGTGCCGGTGACGGGAGGGCAGCACGGTGCGGGCGGGGCCGGAGCACCCCCTGTATCCATGAAACCGCGGACGGGCGGCCTCCGCCAGGGGCTGTGGACGGCCGGCCCGCCCCGGGCGCGCGGAAGCGCACGCGGCCCGCCCGAGCCGGGGTCAGGCGGAGGGCCCGGCCGCCTGTTCCGGGCGCAGCAGGGAGAGCGCGTCCCGGGTCGGCGGCGCCACCAGCGCCTCCACGGTGACGGCGTCGAGGGAGGAGTAGAACGCCTCGCGCGCGTCGCGCAGGGCGCCGCGCAGGCGGCAGGCCGCGCGCAGGGGGCAGGGCGGGTCGTCCTCGCAGCCGGCGAGGTCTCCCCCGCCCTCCAGGGCGCGCACGATCGACCCGACCGGGGTCCGCCGCCCCTCCTCCGTCAGGCGCAGCCCGCCGTTGCGGCCGCGCCGCGTCTCCACGATCCCCATGCCGGACAGGCGGGCCACGGCCTTGGCCATGTGCGTGTACGGCACGGCGAGCATGCCGGCGGCGGTCCTCGTGGTGAGGAGCTCGCCGTCCCCCGCCACCGCGAGCCGCATGACCAGTCGCAGGGAGACGTCGGTGAAGGCGGTCAGGCGCATGCCCCCAACGTAGGCGACCGGCCCCGCCCCGCGCGTCGGCCGGCGTCCCCCGGCCCCGCCGGCGCGGGCCGGGTGTACGGGGTTCCCCTCCCGGCGCCGTCCTCAGCCCGCCCCGGCGTCCCCGCCCCGCGGGGCGTCCGCCTCCTGGTGGCGGCCGGCCTCGCGGGGCATCCAGACCAGGACCACCACCAGTCCGACCAGGCCGAAGCACAGGGAGATCGTCGCGGCGGTGTGCAGCCCCGTCATGAACGCCTCCTTGGCGGGGCCGACCAGCGCACGGCCGGCCTCGCCCGCGCCGCGGGCGAGCGCCAGGGTGCCCTCGATCGACTCCCCCGCCGCGCGCAGCTCACCGGGGTCCGGCCGGTCGCCGCCCTCCTCCTGCGCGAACCGGTCGAGGCTCCCGGTGATCCCCGCCCGGTAGCGGAAGGAGATGACCGCCCCCAGGATCGCGACCCCCATCGCGGTCGCGACCTGGCGGACCGTGTTCTGCACGGCGGAGGCCGCCCCGGCCTTGCCCGGCGGGACCGACGACATGATCGCGTCCGTGGCGGGTGTCAGCACGACCGCCATCGACCCCGACTGGAGGAGGAAGAAGCCGATGATCAGCGGGAGCGGCGTGTCCGGTTCCAGCTGCGTGAAGAAGACGAAGCTCGAGCACACCCCGAGCACCCCGCAGGCGGCGACCACGCGCGGCCCCGCCCGGCGCACCAGGGTCGGGCTGAGCGGCGCCATGACCATCTGCCCCACGGCCGCGGGCAGCACCAGCAGGCCCGCGGCGAAGGGCGAGAACTCCCGGACGCTCTGCCAGTAGAAGCTCAGGAAGAAGATGATCCCCGACATGCTGAAGAACATCACCATGATGGTGGCGATGGAGACGCTGAACCGGGGGTCGCGGAAGAAGCGCACGTCCAGGGACGGGTCCTCGGTCCGGGACTCGTGCACCAGGAACAGCGCGAGCACGGCCACGCCTCCGGCCAGCGCGCCCCACACGTCCCAGTCCGCGAGCGAGGCCCGCTCCCCCGCGGTGATGATGCCGTAGATCAGGAGCACCAGGCCGGGGATGGACAGCAGCACGCCGAGGACGTCGGGCCGCCCCGGGTCCGCGTCCCTCGACTCCGGGATCAGGAAGAACACCAGTGCCAGTCCGAGAACGACGAAGGGCACGTTGATCAGGAAGATCGATCCCCACCAGAAGTTCTCCAGGAGCAGTCCGCCCGCCGAGGGGCCGATCGCCATCGCGAGTCCGACCGAGCCCGCCCAGATCCCGATGGCGCGTCCGCGCTGCTCGGGCGGGAACACGTTCGTGATGACCGACAGGGTCTGCGGCGTCACCATCGACGCGCCGAGCCCCATCGCGGCACGGGCGAGGATGAGCTGCTCGGGGCTCTGCGAGTAGGCCGACAGGGCCGACGCCGCCCCGAAGACGGTGAGGCCGGCCACGATCATGCGGCGCCGCCCCACGCGGTCGCCGATCACGCCGAAGGCGAAGAGCAGCCCCGCGAAGACCAGCGTGTAGGAGTTGATCGCCCAGGCCAGCTGCGACTGGCCGGCCCCCAGACCCGCCTCCGGGTCGGAGAGCACGCGCAGCGCCACGTTGAGGATCGTGTTGTCCGCGACGATCACCAGGAGGCAGATGACCAGGACCGCCAGCCCGCCCCATCTTCGCCGGTATGCCGTCTGTGCGTCCACGCGCCACCTCCGCTGCCGGGACCCCGATGGGCGGTTCGGGCCGTGGCACCCGTCGCGGCCGACGGTGTCCCGCCCGGTGGCGCAACCGGTATGACGGCTCACCCCCGCAGGCCCTTCCGCAACAAGAGGTACAGGGAATGAGCAGGCGGCGCAATCCGGTTGTATCCCGCGAGGAGACGCGTGTCGCAGGCATGCGATGATGCTTCCGTGTGGCGGCAGGAACCGGTTCCGCACCGTCGGCCACGGCGGTCGGAAGCCCTCCGGGACACCGGCGCCGCACCGCCCGGCCCCCTCCACGAGGGCCGCACCGGGGCCCCACGGCCCTCACGCGCGCGAGCGCGGACCATCATTCGTCCACATGTCCGGGGACACCCGCCGAGGTGCTTCGAGACGACGGAGGAAGAACACGCCATGACCATCACAGCCAACACCCCGCCCGCGGGCAACGCCCTGTACGGCGGCGTCACCAGCCGCCGCGTCACCGTCCGCGACCTGGCCTCCGCCAAGGTCCGCGGCGAGCGCTGGCCCATGCTGACCGCCTACGACGCCCTCACCGCCCGGGTCTTCGACGAGGCCGGGATCCCGGTGCTGCTCGTCGGCGACTCGGCCGCGAACGTCGTCTACGGCTACGACACGACCGTCCCGGTCACCGTGGACGAACTGGTCCCCCTGACCGCCGCCGTGTCCCGTTCGACCCGGCGGGCACTGGTGGTCGCCGACCTGCCGTTCGGCTCCTACCAGTCCTCCCCCCAGCAGGCGCTGGAGTCGGCGTCGCGGTTCATGAAGGAGGGGCGGGCCCAGGCGGTGAAGCTGGAGGGCGGCCGCGCGGTCGCACCCCAGGTGGAACTGCTGGTGTCCGCCGGGATCCCGGTGATGGCGCACCTGGGCCTGACCCCGCAGTCGGTCAACACGCTGGGCGGGTACAGGGTCCAGGGCCGCGGCGAGGCCGCCGCCGGGCTGCTCAAGGACGCCAAGGAGATGGAGCGCTCGGGGGCGTTCGCGGTCGTCCTGGAGTGCGTGCCCGCCGAGGTGGCCGCGCAGGTCACCGAGCAGCTCTCCATCCCGACCGTCGGCATCGGCGCGGGTCCGTCCACCGACGCCCAGGTGCTGGTGTGGCAGGACATGGCCGGGCTGAGCCCGAAGGTGGCGAAGTTCGTCAAGACCTACGCCAACCTGCACGAGACGCTGCGCGACGCGGCCTCGGCCTACGCGGACGAGGTCGTCAGCGGGGCCTTCCCGGAGGAGCGCCACTCCTACGCGAGCTGAGCGGGGAGCGCAGGACCGGCGTCCCGGTAGGGGCGCCGGCGAGGAGACGACGGCCGCCGGCCGGGGTGCACGCACCCCGGCCGGCGGTCCCCCGTACGGGGCGCGGCGGTGGTCCGCGCGGCCGGCGCGGCCCCGGTGACCACCGCCACCAGGGCTTTCGCCACCCGCCGGATAGCATGCGTTCCTGAACGGACTTCTCGGATACAGGGGTACGCACCATGACAGAACACACCGCACCCACCGTCAGCGTGGAGTGGCTCTCCGACCACCTGGACGACAAGGGCCTCGTCGTCGTCGACTCCACCACCCTCCTGTCCGTTCCCGACGAGGGCCCCTACACGGTGGAGTCGGGCCGGCCGGGCTTCGAGGCCGAGCACATCCCGGGCGCCCTCTTCGCCGACCTGACCACCGACTTCGCGGACACCGGGGACCCCGCGCCGTGGACCGTGCCGCCCTCGGAGAAGTTCGCGGTCAGCGCTGGCGCACTGGGGATCGGGCCCGGCCGCACGGTCGTGGTCTACGACCGGAGCACCGGGTTCTGGGCGACCCGCCTCTGGTGGCAGCTGCGCCTGGAGGGCTTCGACGGCGCGGTGGTCCTCGACGGCGGGCTGCGCGCCTGGAAGGCCGCCGGCCTGCCGGTCACGGACGAGCCCACCCCCACCCCGGTCCCCATGGCCTTCCAGGCCGAGCGGCGCCCCGAGCTGCTGCGCTCCACCGAGGAGGTGGCCGCGGCCCTCGACGACCGGAGGACGGTGCTGGTCAACGTGCTCGACCCGGAGACCTACAGGGGCGACAAGCACACCTACGCGCGCGACGGCCACATCCCCGGCAGCGTCAACCTGCCGGTCGGCGAGGTCCTCGACCCGGAGACCGGCAGGCTCAGGCCGGTGGAGGAGCTGCGCGCCCTCTTCGACGGCGCGGGCCTCCTCGACCCCGGGGTCACCCCGGTCACGTACTGCGGCGGGGGCATCGCGGCCACGGGGGTCGCGCACGCGCTCGCGCTCGTCGGCCGCGAGGACGTCGCCGTCTACGACGGCTCGATGACCGCGTGGGCCGCCGACCCGTCCCTGCCGCTGGTCACCGGCGACTCCCCCCGCTGACCGCCCCCGCCGCCGGCCGGGACCCCGGCCGGCGGCGGCCGGGGGCGCCTCCCCGGAGGGGTCGCAGGGGTGTGGGCCGGACCACAGGCTGAACGGTACTCGGCAGTAGAGTTGCTCCCGTACCCAGCACCCACACGGGCCGGGGTCCGGCCCTCCCGGGAGGACACACATGCGCATCTCGATGCCGCTCCAGTACGCGGGTGACCCCAAGGCCTCCGTCGACCGGGTGGTCGAGCTGGAGAGGGCCGGGCTCGACACCGTGTGGGTCGCCGAGGCCTACGGGTTCGACAGCCCCACCCTGATGGGGTACATCGCCGCCCGCACCGAGACCGTGGCGATCGGTTCGGCCATCCTGCCGATGTACACCCGCACTCCCACCCTCATCGCGATGACCGCCGCCGGGCTCGACGACCTCTCCGGCGGACGGGCCGTCCTCGGCCTGGGGGCCAGCGGGCCGCAGGTCGTCGAGGGCTTCCACGGCGTCCCCTACACCAGGCCCCTCGCCCGCACCCGCGAGACCATCGAGATCTGCCGCAGGGTCTGGGCGCGCGAGGACCGCCTCACCCACGACGGCTCCGTCTTCCAGATCCCGCTGCCGCCGGAGAAGGGCACCGGGCTGGGCAAGCCCCTCAAGATCATCAACCATCCCCGGCGCCCGGACATCCCCGTCCACGTGGCCTCGCTGGGCGTGAAGAACGTGGCGATGACCGCCGAGATCGCCGACGGCTGGCTCCCCCACCTGTTCATCCCCGAGAAGGCCGACCTGGTGTGGGGCGAGGCCCTGGCCGAGGGGCGGGCGAAGCGGGACCCCTCCCTGGGCGGGCTGGAGATCACCGCCGGGGGCCTGCTCGCCATCGGCGAGGACGAGGACACCCGGAAGCTGCTCGACCTCGTGCGCCCCATGATCGCGCTGTACGTCGGCGGCATGGGCGCCAAGGGGAAGAACTTCTACAACACGGTCGCCCGCCGCTACGGCTACGAGGAGGCGGCCGAGCGGATCCAGGACCTGTACCTGGACGGCAGGAAGGACGAGGCCGCCGCGGCCGTGCCCGAGGAGTTCGTGGAGCTGACCAACCTGGTCGGCCCCGAGTCCTACGTGCGCGAGCGTGTGGAGGCCTTCCGCGCCGCGGGCGTCACCCAGCTCAACGTCACCCCCGTCGGCGGCGACCCGGCCGCCCTGGTCGGGAAGGTCAAGGACTGGCTCTCCTGAGCCGTTCCCCCGGTCCGGGGCCGCGGGGAGCGCCTCCCCGCGGCCCCGACGCGCGCACGGGGTTCACAGACCGGTGATACGCAGGCCCGCGTGGGTCTTGTACCGGCGGTTGACCGCGATCAGGTTGGCGGTGAGCGCCTCGACCTGGTGGGCGTTGCGCAGACGCCCGCCGAAGACCCCGCGCACGCCGGGGATCCGCCCGGCCAGGGCGCGCACCTCGTCGGTGGCGGCGCGGTCCTCGCCCAGCACCAGGACGTCGAGGTCCACCTGCTCGACCCCGGGGTCGAGCAGCACCACCGCCGACACGTGGTGGAAGGCGGCCGTGACCCGGCTCCCCTCCAGGATCCGGGCCGCCTGCTCGGCCGCGCTGCCCTCGGCGACCTCGAGCGCGTACGGGCCCCTCTCGTCGAACCCGAGCGGGTTGACGCAGTCGACCACGATCTTGCCCGCGAGGGGTTCGACCAGGCCCTCCAGCAGCTCCCTGTGCCCGTCCCACGGCACGGCGACGATGACGATGTCGCCCGCCGCGGCTGCGGCGGCGTTGTCCAGTCCGCGGACGTCGATCCGCGCGGACTCCCCCTCCACCAGCTCGCGCGCGGCCTTCTGCGCCCGCTCCGCGCTGCGGGACCCGATGACGACGGTGTGGCCCGCCAGCGCGAACCGGCGTGCCAGGCCGCGCCCCTGGTCGCCGGTCCCGCCCAGGACCGCGATGGTCTGCCCGGCGGTGTCAGCGCTCTCGGGCGTGCTCTCTTCAGTCATGGCCCGATCCTGTCAGAGGCGCCGCCGCCAGGGCCCGCGGACCCTTCACGAACCGCCGTCCGCCTCGCGCTCGTCCTGGGCGTCCCACTCCTCGTTGCGGTCGGCCGCGATCGACAGCGCCCGGGCCGCCGTGGCCTCGTCGGGGTACGGGCCCATCCTCTCCCGGTTCGGGCACCCCGCGCCGTGCTCGACCCTGTTGTGGGTCAGGCAGTACCACCAGCCGTCGTCCTGTACGTCGCTCACGCGCGTCCGCCTCCTGTCGCTCTGTCCTCGTCGCGGGTCTACCCGGAGTGGGGTGCTCCTCACACCACCGGCCGGCGCCTCGCCGACGCCGGGAGGGCGCGCCCACGAACTACAATCAGTCTCCATGACTACTCCGCTGGTGCCTGGGCGCATCTCGCCCCAACGTTCGGTTCCCCCCTCCATCGTCCGCCCGGAGTACGTCGGTCAGAAGTACCCGGTGGAGGGCGTTCTGGGCGACGTGCAGACGCCCGAGACGATCGAGCGGATGCGGGTGGCGGGCAGGATCGCGGCGCAGGCCCTGGAGGAGGTCGGCAGGCACGTCCGGCCGGGGGTGACCACGGACGAGCTGGACCGGGTCGGCCACGAGTTCCTGCTGGACCACGGGGCCTATCCCAGCACGCTCGGATACAAGGGCTACCCGAAGTCGCTGTGCTCGTCCCTCAACGAGGTGATCTGCCACGGCATCCCGGACGACACCGAGGTGTCCGACGGGGACATCGTCAACATCGACATCACCGCGTACAAGGACGGCGTGCACGGCGACACCAACGCCACCTTCCTCGCCGGAAACGTGTCGGAGGAGAACCGGCTCCTGGTCGAGCGGACCAGGGAGGCGACCATGCGCGCCGTCAAGGCGTGCCGGCCGGGCCGCCGGATCAACGTGATCGGCCGCGTCATCGAGTCGTACGCCAAGCGGTTCGGCTACGGCGTGGTCCGCGACTTCACCGGCCACGGCGTGGGACCCGAGTTCCACTCGGGCCTGGTGGTCCCGCACTACGACGACCCGCGCGCGGACACCGTGATGGTGCCGGGGATGACCTTCACGATCGAGCCGATGATCACGCTCGGCGGCGTGGAGTACGACATGTGGGACGACGGCTGGACCGCCGTCACCGCCGACCGCAGGTGGACCGCCCAGTTCGAGCACACCCTGGTGGTCACCGAGACCGGCACGGAGATCCTCACCCTGCCGTAGGCGCGCGGCGTCCACGGGGCCCCGGAGCGCCGCTCCGGGGCCCGTTCGTCCTCCCGCGGCGCGCCCCGGTGCACCGGCCCGTCCGGCGCGCGGCCCGCGCCTCGGCGCCCCGTGCGTCGGACGCCGCGGGGCCCGGCCCCGTGTCGCAAGGGTGACCCCGCGCCTGTGGATCTCCCGCCGGGCCGGGGCGTAGTGTCGTCCGGGTGAAGATTCTCATCTCCGCCGACATGGAGGGCGCCACCGGCGTCACCTGGCCCGCCGACGTCGAACCCGGCACCGAGCAGTGGCAGCGCTGCAGGTCCATGTTCACCAGCGACGTGAACGCCGCGGTGGAGGGGCTGTTCGAGGGCGGCGCGACCGAGGTGCTCGTCAACGAGGCGCACTCCACCATGCGCAACCTCCTGCTGGAGGAGCTGAACGGCGAGGCCACCATGATCACCGGGCGCCACAAGGAGCTCTCGATGGTCGAGGGCGTGCAGTCGGGGGACTGCGACGGCGTGGTCTTCCTCGGGTACCACTGCGGCGCCGGCGACGAGGGCGTGCTCGCCCACACCTACCTGCCCAACGCGGTGACCGGTGTGTGGCTGGACGGCGAACCGGCCGGCGAGGGCCGCCTCAACGCCGCCGTCGTCGCCGAGTACGGCACCCCCGTCATCCTCGTGACGGGGGACGACCGCGCCTGCGAGGACGCCGCCTCCTACGCTCCGTTCGCGCGCACGGTCGCGGTCAAGGACCACATCAGCCGGTACGCCGCCCGCTGCCGTCCGCCCGCGCGGACCGCGCGGGACATCAGGGCGGGGGCCCGCGGCGCCATGCTGCTGGCCGGGCGGGTGGAGCCGGCCGCCCCCTCCCCCAGGGCCGTCGAGGTCGAGGTGGACTCCGCGCACCTCGCCCAGGCCGCCGCCATCGTGCCGGGCGTCACCCGCACCGGGGTCCGGCGTGTCCGGTACACCTCGCCCGACGCCTACGAGATGATCCGGTGCTTCAAGGCGGTGACCACGCTGATATCGAATGCGATGGAAGCCCACTACGGGTAGAACTGTGGCGGGGACCGCCGCCGGGTACGCGGTCGTCCCCTGTCCGCACCACCGCACCGAGAGCGAGGCCGCGCCCGTGGGCCACCCCGTCACACCCTCCCCAGACAGCACCGACGCTCTCGCCGCGGCCGGCGACGACGCCCTCCACCTGGCCCGCGAGCTCATCCGCCGCGACTCCACCAACCGCGGCGGCGGCGACGGCGACGAACGCGCCTCCGCCGAGTTCACCGCCGAGGCCCTGGCGGACGCGGGGCTGGACCCGGTCCTCCTGGAGGCCGCCCCCCGGCGCTCCAACGTGGTCGCCCGCGTCCCGGGCACCGACCCCGGCGCACCCGCCCTGCTGGTCCACGGCCACCTGGACGTCGTGCCCGCCGAGGCCTCCGACTGGACCGTCCCGCCCTTCTCGGGGGAGGTCGCCGACTGCCCGGTCACGGGCGTGCCCGCCCTCTGGGGACGCG
This sequence comes from Nocardiopsis sp. NPDC006198, assembly GCF_040613895.1. Taxonomy (NCBI): domain Bacteria; kingdom Bacillati; phylum Actinomycetota; class Actinomycetes; order Streptosporangiales; family Nocardiopsidaceae; genus Nocardiopsis; species Nocardiopsis sp. NPDC006198. Next base: position 23,057 of record NZ_JBEXSY010000032.1, read on the forward strand.
GCGCGGTGGACATGAAGAACACGATCGCCATGGTCACCGCCGTCGTACGCCACTGGGCCCGGCACGGGCTGCGGCCCCGCCGCGACATCGTGCTGGCGTTCGTCGCCGACGAGGAGGACAGCGCCGCCTACGGCGCCGACCACCTGGTGCGCGAGCACCCCGGCCTGTTCGAGGGCTGCTCCGCGGGGATCGGCGAGGGCGGCGGGGAGACCGTCCACGCCCGCGACGCGGACGGGCGCCCCGTCCGCCTCTACCCCGTGGGAGCGGCCGAGCGCGGCAGCGCCTGGCTGACCCTGCGGGCCAAGGGGACCGCGGGCCACGGCTCCCGCCCGCCCCGCGACAACGCGGTCGGCGCGCTGGCGGAGGCGATCGCCCGCATCGACCGGCACGAGTGGCCGCTGCACCTGACACCGGTCACCCGGGCGTCGATCGACGCGATCGCGTCGGCGCTGGGGGTGGACAGGACCCCCGGCGACACCGACACCGCCGAGGCCCTGGACGCGCTGGTCTCCCGGTTGGGCGTGGCCGGGGGGCTCATCGGCCCGACCACGCGCAACAGCGCGGCCCCCACCATGCTCTCGGCCGGGTACAAGGTCAACGTGGTGCCCGGGGAGGCCACCGCCGCCGTGGACGGGAGGGTCCTGCCGGGGGCCGAGGACCAGTTCGCGGTCACCATGAGCGAGCTCACCGGCGACCGCGTGTCCTGGGAGTACGCCCACGGTTCGCCCCCGGTGGACGCGCCCGTGGACTCGCCGGTGTTCGGGGCCCTGCGCTCCGCGCTGCTGGCCCACGACCCCGGCGCCCACGTGGTGCCGGTGTGCCTGGCCGGCGGCACGGACGCCAAGGTGTTCTCCCGGCTGGGCATCGACTGCTACGGCTTCTCCCCTCTGGCGCAGCCCGCCGGGCTCGACTACACCAAGCTGCTGCACGGGGTGGACGAGCGCGTCCCGGTGGACGGGCTGCGGTTCGGGGTGCGCGCGCTGGACACGTTCCTGCGCGCCTGAGCGAGCCGTCGCGACGCGGAGCGCGCGCGCCGGACATGCTGGGGGGACCCGGTCCGGCGGAGAGGGCCGGCCGGGCGCCCCGCCGGGGCGCCCGGCCCCGGACGACGGGACGGGCGGGTGCGTGCCGCGCCCGTGCGCGGTGCGGTGGGGACACGGACGACGGAGGGTGGGACGTGGGCGAAGTGACCGGGGTGGGCGAGGAGCTGGACGGGTTCGGCACCGTGGTGGAGGGGCGTCCGGATCCGGGCGGCCGGGTCTCGGGGGCGCCGTCCGGGGAGCGCCGGGGGGTGCGGGAGCTGGTCCGGCCGCCGCGCCTGCGCGAGGGCGGCCGGGTGCGCCTGGTCGCACCGTGCAGTCCCGTCCCCGCGGCGCAGCTGGACGCGGCCACGGAGGTGCTGCGCGGCTGGGGCCTGGAGGTGGGGCACGCCCCGCACGTGCGCGACCGGCACCCGCGGCTCCCCTACCTCGCCGGGGAGGACGCGACCCGGGCCGCCGACCTCCAGGAGGCCTGGTGCGACCCGGACGTGGACGCGGTGTTCTGCGTGCGCGGCGGCGACGGGGCGCACCGGACGCTGGACCTGCTGGACTTCGACGCCATGAGGCGTGCCGCGCCCAAGGCGCTGGTCGGGTTCAGCGACATCACGGCGCTGCACGAGGCGTTCGCCGTCGAGCTGGGCGTGGCGACGGTGCACGGGCCGGTGGTGGGCACCAAGTACTTCGTGGGCGACGCGGTGGCCCAGGACGAGCTGCGCACGACCCTGTTCCGCCCCGAGCACCGCACCGTGCTGACCTCGCCGGGAGCGTACGCGCTGGTGCCGGGGCGGGCCCGGGGCGTGACGTTCGGCGGGAACCTCAGCCTGCTCAACGACGGCCTGGCGACACCGCACAGCCGCCTGTCGGCCTCCGGGGGGATCCTGGTCCTGGAGGACGTCGGCGAGGACGTGGCCCGGCTCGACCGGATGCTCACCCACCTCCTGCGCACCGGGTGGATGGACGGGGTGGCCGGGGTCGCGCTGGGCACGTGGACCGACTGCCCGCCGGACCCGGGGGTGATCGCCGACCTGATGCGGGAGCGCCTGGAGCCCCTGGGGGTCCCGGTGCTGTGGGGTCTGGAGTTCGGCCACTGCGCGGCCCAGCTGACCGTCCCGCTCGGGGTACCCGCGGTGCTCGACACCGGGGCCGGCAGTCTTGAGCTGGACGTGCCCGGCCTGGCGTGACACGCGGGGCGGCCGGTGCGGCGCGCCCCGCCACGTCGTCCTCCCGGCGGTGTGACGGCGGTGTGCGGGTGCGCCGGCCGCGCACCGGCCACACCGTCGAATAACTATACCGGTATTGCTATAGAACCCTCGCGCGGGGGCGTTAGACTCGTCGCATGGTTCGTGAACCGCTGACCGCAGACCAGATCGAGCGCGGCCGCCTCCTCGGCGGACTGCTCCGGCAGGCCCGCGCCGAGCGCACGATGGTGGACGTCGCACGCCAGGCCGGGATCTCGGTCGAGACGCTGCGCAAGATCGAGGGCGGGCGCATCCCCACCCCGGCGTTCTTCACCGTCGGCTCCATCGCCGCCGCCCTCGGCCTCTCCCTCGACGACCTCCTGCGCCGGGTGCACTCCGCCGTGCCCGTCGCGGGACCCGTGCCCGAACCCGCCTCCCTGGCCGTCTGACCCCGGCCGGTCCCCGTACCTTGGACACAGGCCCGTGACCCGCGCGCTGCCGTGCCGCCCCCGGACCGCGGCGGCGGCGGGCGCGCGGGCCGCGTCAACGAGGACCACCAGGGGGAGACCATGACAGAACAGGCGCTGAGACTGGACGAGGCCGAACTCCGCGGCCTTCTGGACGGCCGCTGGGCCCGCGTCCGCGAACACATCCGCGACACCGTCCGCGGGGATCTGTTCGCCCCCGTCCACGGCCTGTCCGTGGAGGACCACCGGGCCCGCACGCTCGCCCAGCTCAAGGCCCTGGCCAAGACGGACCTTCCCGCGTACGGCTTTCCCGAGTCGGTGGGCGGCAGCGACGACGTCGGCGCCTCCGTCGTCGGCTTCGAGATGCTGGTCGCCGACCTGTCCCTGATGGTGAAGACGGGCGTGCAGTGGGGGCTCTTCGGCGGTGCGATCCGCGCCCTGGGCACCGACCGCCACCACGCCGAGTACCTGCCCGGCGTGATGTCGGTGGAGCTTCCGGGGTGCTTCGCCATGACCGAGACCGGCCACGGATCGGACGTCCAGCACCTGCGCACCCGGGCGGTCTACGACCCGGCCGCCGAGGAGTTCGTCGTCCACACCCCGGACGAGTCGGCGCGCAAGGACTACATCGGCAACGCGGCCCGCGACGGCCGCATGGCGGTGGTGTTCGCCCAGTTGGAGGTCGACGGCGAGGAGCAGGGCGTGCACGCCCTGATGGTCCCGATCCGGGATGGCGAGGGACGGCCCGCGCCGGGGGTGCGCATCGAGGACTGCGGGCCCAAGGCCGGGCTCAACGGCGTGGACAACGGCCGTCTGTGGTTCGACCGGGTGAGGGTGCCGCGCACCAACCTGCTCAACCGGTACGGGGACGTGGCCCCCGACGGCACCTACTCCAGCCCCATCGAGAGCAAGAACCGGCGCTTCTTCACCATGCTCGGCACGCTCATCCGGGGCCGGATCAGCGTGGCCGGCGGCGCGGGCAGCGCGGCCAAGGCCGCTCTGGCCATCGCCCTGCGCTACTCCGACACCCGCCGCCAGTTCACCCGCCCGGGCGTGGACGGCGAGCCGGAGCAGGAGGTGCGCGTCCTCGACTACCTGGCGCAGCAGCGCAAACTGCTGCCGGCGCTGGCCCGCACCTACGCCCTGCACTTCGCGCAGGAGGAGCTGGTCACCCGGCTGCACGAGCTGTCGCGGTCGGCGGAGGGCGACGACCACGCCCAGCGCGAGCTGGAGTCGCGGGCGGCGGGGCTCAAGGCGGTGGCCACCTGGCACGCCACGGCGACCATCCAGACGTGCCGGGAGGCGTGCGGGGGCGCCGGGTACCTCTCCGAGAACCGCATCCCGCAGCTCAAGGCCGACTCCGACATCTTCACCACGTTCGAGGGCGACAACACCGTCCTGCTGCAGCAGCTCACCAAGGGCCTGCTGACCAACTTCCAGGACTCGTTCGGAGACCTGGACCAGCTGGGCCTGGCCCGGTTCATGGCGGGCAAGGTGTTCGAGACGGTCATCGAGCGCACCGCCGCGCTCCCGCTGATCGACCGCCTGATCGACGCCGCGCCGGGGCGCGGCGAGGAGGCCAGCCTCTACAACCGGGGCTGGCAGCTGGAGCTCCTGGAGGACCGGGAGAAGCACGTCGTCGAGGGCCTGGCCGGGCGCCTGCGCCGGGCGCGCAAGGACGGCAGCGACGCCTTCGAGGTGTTCAACCGGGCACAGGACCACGTGCTCGCCGCGGGCCGCGCGCACATGGACCGGGTGGTCCTGGAGGCGTTCGTGGCGGGGATCGACCGCTGCGGCGACAAGGCGACCGCCAAACTCCTCAACCGGCTGTGCGACCTGTACGTGCTGTCGGTCGTGGAGGAGGACCGCGCCTGGTTCCTGGAGCATGAGCGCCTCTCCACCGCGCGGGCCAAGGCGGTCACCCAGGCGGTGAACGACCTGTGCCGGGGCCTGCGGCCGTACGCGGTCCGGCTCGCCGACGGGTTCGGGCTGCGCGACGAGTGGCTGGCCGCTCCGATCGCGCTGGGCTCCGAGCACGCCCGCCAGGGCGACCCGCAGCCCCGGCGCGGCTGATCCGCCGTCCCGCTGCCGCGCCTCCCCGTGCCCCGGCCGGGCCCGGGAAGGCGCGGGGGCGGGAGTCGGTGGGATCCGCGGGGCGACGGCGCGCGGAGGATATGCCGGTCAGAGTTGAATGGCGCAGAACGCGCTGGTGAGATGAGGGGTGTGGATGTCGGCCATCCGGTTGCTGGTCCTCGGGGCGGTCCGGCTCCACGGGCGGGCGCACGGCTACCAGGTGCGCAACGACCTGGAGTTCTGGGGCGCGCACGAGTGGTCCACCGCCAAGCCCGGGTCGATCTACCACGCCCTCAAGCAGATGGCGGGGCAGGGGCTGCTGATCGCCCACGAGACGGCCCCCTCCACCGCGGGCGGTCCGCCCCGGACCGAGTACGAGGTCACGGAGCGGGGCGACGAGGAGTACTTCGCCCTGCTGCGCGCGGCGGTGTCGTCCCACCGGGCGAGGCAGGACGTCCTGTCGGCCGGTCTCGGCTTCATCGTGGACCTGCCCCGGCAGGAGGCCCTGGACCTCCTGCGGGAGCGGGTGCGGGGCCTGGAGGGGTGGCGCGGGAGCGTCACCGGGTACTACCCGCCGGAGGAGGGACCCGAGCAGATGGGGCACATCGGCGAGGTCATGGGCCTGTGGGCGCACTCCGCGGAGTCGGACGCCGCGTGGACGCGCGGGCTGATCGGGCGGATCGAGAGGGGTGCGTACGTCTTCGCCGGCGAGAGCGGCGAGCCCTACGCGGGGGTCCTCGCCGACGACCACCTCGGCGGCGAGGAGCACCGCCCCGGGGCCCCGTAGGGCGGAACCCGCCCGCCGGTCGTTGCGCACACCCCGCCCTCCGGCCCGCACACCGTGCGGACCGGAGGGCGGGAGCCGGGACCGGGGTCCTCAGCCGCCCAGTCCGCGGAAGCGGGCCGCGGCGAGCGGGAACGCGACCGCGAGCAGCGCTGCGGGCCACAGCACCGCCAGGAGCAGGGCGTTCTCCGCGGGCCAGGACGTCCCGGCGGCGCCGGGGTTGCCGAACAGTTCGCGCACGGCGGTGGCGGTGGCCGACATGGGGTTCCACTCCGCGAGCGCGCCGAGCCACCCGGGCATCGACTCCGGCGAGGCGAAGGCGCTGGAGGTGAACGCCACCGGCCAGACCAGGATCTGCACGGCCATCACCAGCCCCGGCCTGCCGACGATCATCCCGAGCCAGATCCCGCACCACAGCATCGCGAAGCGCAGCAGGAGCAGCAGCCCCACCCCGCCCAGGGCGGCGGCGAGCGAGCCGTGCCAGCGCCAGCCGATCAGGAGTCCGGCGCCGACCATGACGGCCAGTCCGACCACGGACTCCAGCATGTCCGCGACGCTGCGGCCCACCAGGAGCGCGGTCGGCGCCATCGGCATGGACCGGAAGCGGTCGACCACCCCCTTCTGGAGGTCCTGGGTGATCGCGGTCATCGTGCCCTCCAGCCCGAAGGCCATGGTGAGCACGAACATGCCCGGGACGAGGAACTCGCCGTAGTCGCCTCCCCCCGCGACCGTCATGCTGCCGCCGAGGAAGAGCGCGAACATGACCAGCATCATCACCGGGAAGGCCAGTCCGATCGCGACCCCGACCGGCCGGCGCGCCCAGCGGGCGAGCTCGCGCCGGGTCATGGTCCAGGAGTCGGCCAGCCACCAGCCGAACGCGGAGGCGGGGCCCGGCGCCCGGGAGGGGGCCGGGGGCACGGCGGACGACGTCGCGGAGCTCATGCGGACACCTTCCCGTCGTGGCCGGACCGGTCGGCGTGCGGTGCTCCACCCGCCCGGTCGACCCGGTCGGCGGGACCGCCGGTGAGGTGCATGAACACCTCGTCCAGGGTGGGGCGGCGGACGGTGAGGTCCTCCGCCTCGATCCCGCGGTCGTGGAGCGCCCGGACCACGTGGGTGAGGGCGGCCATCCGGTCGGCGACCGGCGCGCTGACCCTGCGCGCGTCCTCGTCCGCCTCGACGGTCCCGGCCACGGCGACCTCTGCCAGGACGGCGGCGGCCCCGGGCAGTCCGGCCCGGTCGCGCAGGACGACGTCGACGCGGTCGCCGCCCACCATGGCCTTGAGCGTGTCGGCGGTGCCCTCCGCGATCACCCGGCCCCCGTCGAGCACGGAGATGCGGTCGGCGAGCTGGTCGGCCTCCTCCAGGTACTGGGTGGTGAGCAGCACGGTCGTGCCGCCCCCGACCAGTGAACGGACCGCGTTCCACACCTCGGTGCGTCCCCGCGGGTCCAGGCCGGTGGTGGGCTCGTCCAGGAAGAGGACCTCCGGATCGACGATGAGCGAGGCGGCCAGGTCCAGGCGGCGCCGCATCCCGCCGCTGTAGGCGCCGACGGCCTTGTGTCCGGTCTCCTCCAGCCCGAACCGCTCCAGGAGGGCGTCGGCCCGAGCCGCGGCGCGGGGCCGGCCCAGGCGGTGGAGGCGGCCGAACATCTCCAGGTTCTGGCGGCCGGACAGCTCCTCGTCGACCGCCGCGTGCTGTCCGAGGAGGCCGATGCGCTTCCGCACCTCCCGGGGCCGGGCGCCGACGTCGATCCCCGCCACCTCGGCGCGGCCCCGCTCCACCCGCAACAGGGTGGCCAGGGTGCGGACGAGCGTGGTCTTCCCGGAGCCGTTGGGTCCGAGCACCCCGTGCACCGTGCCGCGCGGCACGGTCATGTCGAGCCCGTCGAGGGCCCTCTTGTCTCCGTAGGTCCTGCGCAGGCCCTCGGTTCGGACCGCTGGTACGTGTTCCGTCACGGACCCTCCTATTGATCAAATTTGACTAGTTGGTTGTGCGCGCGCCCGGACACGCGCGGCCGCGCCCTGCTCCTCGGACCCCGCTCCGGCCCGGCCGCGCACGACGAAGTCCGCAGGCGCCCGGGGCACGGGAGCCTCCGGCCTCCGCGCGCGTGCCCCCGAACCCCGCGGGCGCCCCGCCCCGCTGCCGCGCGGGCCCGCCCGCGCGGCAGGTCCTAGACCCGGTCGGCGCCGCCGCCGTCCCCGTCCAGCCAGGCCCGGAGGGCCTCGGCGCTGCCCAGCTCCGCCCCGACCCGCTCGCGCTCCTCCTCGGTGAGCTCGACCCCGGCGAGCATCGCCCGCCACTCACGCGCCTGCGCCTCGTCGCCCCGGGCGACGGAGAGCTCGACCAGGGTCGCGTACGCCAGCGCCCGGTCCGCGGCGGGAGCCCCGTCGCCGTGGCGGCGCAGCGCCGAGTTCGCCCTGCGGTAGGCGGCCTCGTCGTCGTTCTTGAACTCCCGGAAGATCCGCACCTGGTCGAGCGCCCTGGCCAGCCCCTCCAGGGAGGCGGACCCGCCGTACTCCGGTTCCGCCGGCTCGTCCCGCCGGATGAAGATGATCGAGTTCCCCGAGGGGTCCATCAAGGTGAAGCGGCTCGCCCCGGGCCGGTGGCGGGTGATGCGGGGCAGCCCCCTGGCGAGGACCTTCCCGTAGGCGGCGCGCATCGCCCGCGTGAGCTCGGCGTGGTAGGGCGCGACCTCGTCGACCATCACCAGGCAGCCGCCGCTGTTCTCCAGGGCCGGGTCCAACCCCTCCGGCGCCCTGCCGAAGTGCAGGTCGAACCCGCTCCACCGGAACGCCAGGTACAGGTACGGCCTCGTCTGCTCGTAGGTGACCTCGAAGCCGAGGGCCCGGTAGAACGCCAGGGTCTCCTCCGCCGAGACACAGGGCAGCACGGGCACCGTCGTCTCGTCGGGCCGCATCCGCCCCTCCGGCTCCCCGGGTGTCCCCACCGGGTCTCGCACGACCATGGAACCCCTCCATTAATCAAGTTTGACTACTGATCGAGACTAGCTCCCTCCCGCACCACTGGTCAAACTTGACTACATGGCGACGACGCCGGACCGCGCCGATGTGCGCGGCCCGGGGCCTTCCGCCCCCAGCGATCCCTGCCTAACATGAGACGAATTCACGTTAGGTAGGTCACACGTGCGCACTCCCCCCGCGCAGCCCTCCCCCGCGTCCCGTCAGCCGGTCCCGGCCGCACTGGCCGAACCCGTCCGGCCCGTCCGCCGCCTGTGGGTGGCCGGGATCAGCCTGGCCAACCTGGGCATGTGGATGGCCTTCTTCGGCCCGCTCCAGGTCCTGCTTCCCGAGCAGGTCGGGATGATCGCCCCCGACAGCAAGGAGACCACGCTGGCCTGGGTGACCGGGATCGGCGCCGCCTGCTCGACGCTCGGCACCCCTCTTGTCGGGGCGCTGTCGGACCGCACCACCGGCAGGTTCGGACGCCGCCGCCCCTGGATCCTGGCCGGGGCCGTCCTCGGCGCCCTGGGCCTGGTGGTCCTGGGGCGGCAGGACGGCGTGCTGGGCGTCCTGCTGGGCTGGTCGTTCGTCCAGGCCGCGCTGTCCTGCCTGAACGCGACCCTGCTCGCGGCCGTCCCGGACCGCGTACCGGTCCGCCAGCGCGGCGCGGTGTCCGGATGGATCGGCATACCCCAGTCGGCGGGTGTGGTGGTGGCGGTGCTCCTGGTGACCGTGGTGGTCACCGGTACCGCCCCCGGCTACGCCCTGATCGGCGCGCTGACCCTCGTGTGCGCGCTGCCGTTCGCGCTGCTGGCCCCCGATCCGCCGCTGCCCCGGGAGGCGCGCCCGCCCTGGCACGAGTTCTGGCGCGGCTTCCGGGTGTCCCCTCGTCGGTACCCCGACTTCGGCTGGGCGTGGCTGACCCGTTTCCTCATGCAGACGGGCAACGCCATGTTCACCCTCTACCTGCTGTACTTCCTGCGCGACGGCGTGGGCTACGAGGAGCTGTTCCCCGGCTCCTCGGCGGCGGACGGCCTGCTGGTGCTGATCCTCGTCTACACGGCGGCGGTCGTGTCCACGACCGTGCTCGCCGGGCTGGTCTCGGACCGGATCGGCCGTCGCCGGGGACCGGTGTGCCTGTCCGGCGTCGTATCGGCGGTCCCCGCGTTCCTGCTCGCCGCGTACCCGACCTGGCCGATGAGCCTGGCGTGCGCGGTGGTGCTGGGCGTGGGCTTCGGCATCTACCTGTCCGTGGACAACGCGCTGGTCACCGAGGTCCTGCCGACGGCAGGGGGCCGGGCCAAGGACCTGGGGATCGTCAACATCGCCAGTGCCGGTCCGCAGGTGCTCGCCCCCGCCGTCGCCGGGCCGATCGTCGTCCACCTGGGCGGATACCCGGTCCTGTACACCGTGTGCGGTCTGCTCACGCTGCTGGGCGCCGTACTGGTCTGGCGGATCAGGGGGGTCGCCTGACCTCTCCCTCGATCCCCGTGAACCCCGTCGCAACCGCGTACGCACGAAAGGCAGGTCCGTCCATGTCGTCACCGTTCCTGTGGGGGGTGGCCTCCTCCGCCTTCCAAATCGAGGGTGCCCTGGCCGAGGACGGGCGCGCCGCGTCCGTCTGGGACACCTTCGCCCAGAGGCCCGGCGCGATCCGCGACGGCCACAGCCCCGCCGCGGCCTGCGACCACTACCGCCGCTGGGAGGAGGACGTGGACCTGCTGGACCGGCTGGGCGTGAACGCCTACCGGTTCTCGATCGCCTGGCCCCGGGTGGTGCCGCAGGGGCGCGGAGCCGTGAACCGGGCCGGGCTGGACTTCTACGACCGGCTCGTGGACGCCCTGCTGGCCAGGGGCGTCACACCGGTGCCGACCCTGTTCCACTGGGACCTGCCGCAGGCGCTGGAGGACGGGGGCGGGTGGAGGTCGCGCGACACCGCGTACGCCTTCGCCGAGTACGCGGCGGTCGCCGCCGACCGCCTCGGCGACCGGGTGGGGCGGTGGATCACCCTCAACGAACCCGTGGTGCACATGGCCTACGGGCACGCGTTCGGCGTGCACGCCCCCGGCCTGACCCTGGACGTGTCCGACGTCCTGGGCGTGGCCCACCACCTGCTGCTCGCGCACGGGCTCGCCGCCCGGGAGCTGCGCTCGCGCGGGCTGGAGGCCCTGCTCACCAACAACTACTCCCCCGTCGCGCCCGCCACCGGGTCCGCGGCCGACGCCGACGCCGCCGGCGCCTACGACGCCCTGCACAACCGGCTGTTCACCGACCCGGTGCTGACCGGCGCCCACCCGGACCTGTCGGCGTTCGGGGCGAAGGAGGTCCCCGGGGTGCGCGACGGGGACATGGAACTGGTCCTGGGCAGCGTGGACGGGATCGGCGTCAACTACTACAACCCGAGCGTGGTGGCCGCGCCCGGTCCGGGGTCGGGCCTGCCGTTCGACTTCGGCGAGGTCCCCGGGGCGCCGACGACGGCGTTCGGCTGGCCGGTGGTGCCCGAGGGGCTCGGGCGCACGCTCGATCTGCTGGTGGAGCGCTACGGCGACGCGCTGCCGCCCCTCTACGTCACCGAGAACGGGGCCTCCTACGCCGACGCCGTCGCCCCCGACGGGCGGGTGGCGGACCCCGAGCGGATCGCCTACCTGGAGGGGCACGTGGGTGCGGTCGAGGCGGCGCGCGGGCGCGGCGTCGACGTGCGCGGGTACTTCGCGTGGACGCTCACGGACAACTTCGAGTGGGCCGAGGGCTACCACCAGCGCTTCGGGCTCGTGCACGTGGACCACGCGACGCAGGTCCGCACGCCGAAGGACTCCTTCGCCTGGTACCGGGACCTCATCGCCTCGCGTACCGGCGCCTGAGCGCCCCCGGGCCTCCCGCCCCGGCCCCGCACCGGGGGCGGGGCGGGCGCCGTGTCAGTGCCGCCGCGCTCCCCGGGTCCGGCCCCCGGTGTCAGGGGTGTGGCGCAAGAGCCGGAGGAGCAGGAGGAGAACCGGGAGGGCGATCACCGCCGTCGAGGCCGAGAAGAGGGCCGCCTGTTTCCAGGACTCGTCGAACAGGAAGAAGCGGACGGGCCACTGGAAGAGGGCCGTGAACAGGGCCACCGTCAGGGCCCGGAGGACACGGCCCCTCAGGGTGGACCAGGGGAAGGAGGGCTCGGCCGTGCTGCTCCGGGGGATGCGGCGGAAGGGGGCGGGCGGCGGGGTCAGTCCCTGACGGCGTCGAGCGTGCCGCTGTCCACGCGGTCCGGGGCCTCCTCGCCGCGCAGGCGCGCGGGCTCCCACCACCACCAGTGCGTCTCGGGCACCCAGTCGGGCACCTCCTCCTCGGTGACCGGGCTCGCGCTCCCCGCCACCCCGGCGAGGGCCTCGTCGATGCGCGGGATGGCGTCCAGGTCCACGGGTCGGAGGAACTCCTGCCAGGGCACGAACTCGTCGCCGAGCAGCTGGAGCATGGACCTGCGCCAGCAGGCCGGGCGGTACCCCTCGTGGCGGCCGTTCTCGGCCGCCGTCTGGCTGCGCACCACGTACAGGCTGAGCCGGTCGGGGTTGTTGCCGCTCACCAGCAGTCCGGCCAGGGTGGCGTTGAAGCGGCGTCCCGCCGGGGACTGCCGCTCGGACCGCGACGTCGCGCGGTACAGGTCGAAGAGCGCCGCGAAGGCGGTGTCCACCAGGGAATCGCGGTCCCTGCGCCGTGCGGCGCTCTCCGCGAACGCGTCCGCGGCCCGCCTGGCCAGGCCGGGGAGGTCTCTGCCCGGATCCGCGCTCACCAGTCACACCGCCTTGTCCTGTCGGGGGCCCGGCTGCCGGGGGCGGCCGACCGGGGCTCTCTCGTCCTGTCGGGGCCGTGCCCGACGGGGTTCGATCATAATCTCCCTCCGTGCCGGGCCGGAAGCGGATTCAGTCCGGCGCGCCGCGCAGCTCCGCGTCGAGCACGCGCGCCCACCGGCGCACGATCCGGCGGCGGCGCGGGCCGTCGTCGGCGAGGAGGTTGGCGAGCCCGAGTCCGCGGGCCAGGTCGAGGGTGGCCTGGACCGTCTCACGGACCCCGGGCGCCGACTCGTCGGCGCCCAGCAGGTCCACGGCGGCCCGGTGGACCTCGCGGCCCATCTGCTCCTCCATGGGGAGGATGCGCTCGCGCAGGACGGGGTCGCTGGCGGCCGCGGCCCACAGCTGGAGGGCGGCCTGGAAGTCCACCCCGCTGAACGCGTCCACGACCATCTGCACGACGGCCTCGGTGCGCCCCGGCCCCTCGGGCACGGCGGCGGCGCCGCGCCTGAGCTCCTCCCCGCGGTTGTCGAGCATGTACCGCAGGGCCGCGAGGAACAGGTCCTCCCGGGTGGGGAAGTGGTGCTGGGCTGCCCCCCTGGACACGCCCGCGCGTTCGGCGACCGCGCCCACGGTGGCCCCGGCCGCCCCCCGCTCGGCCAGGCAGGCCACGGCGGCGTCGAGCAGCCGGGCCCGGGTGGCCCGGCTGCGTTCCTGCCTCGGCTCGCGGCCGGCTCCGGTGTCCACGGTCGCGTCCCCTCGCTGCGCTGGGCGGTTCCCGGGCCGGTGCGGCGGACGGGATCCCGCGTCCGGCCGCCGGACCGGGCGCGGGGACGCGCCGACGGTCCGCCGGCCGCCGTTCAGTACGACTTGGGCAGGCCGAGGGACTGCTGGGCCACGTAGTTGAGGACCATCTCCCGGCTGACCGGGGCGATGCGCGCCAGGCGGGCGGCGGCGATCGCCGACCCCAGCCCGTACTCGCTCGCCAGCCCGTTGCCGCCGAGGGTCTGCACGGCCTGGTCGACCGCGCGCACGCACGCCTCGGCGGCGGCGTACTTGGCCATGTTGGCCGCCTCGCCCGCCCCCGCGTCGTCGCCGGAATCGTAGCGGAGCGCCGCGTGCTGGGTCATCAGGCGTGCCTGCTCCAGTTCGATCTTGACCTGGGCGAGGGGATGCGCGAGCCCCTGGTGGGCGCCGATGGGCCTGTCCCCCCACACGGCGCGCTCCTTGGCGTAGGCGACAGCCTTGTCGAGGGCGTGCCGCGCGCTCCCGGCGGCCAGGGACGCGGCCATGATGCGTTCGGGGTTGAGGCCGGCGAACAGCTGGAGGAGCCCGGCCTCGGGGTCTCCGACCAGGGCGTCGCCGGGCAGGCGCACGTCGTCCATGAACAGCTGGAACTGGTGGTCGGGGCTGACCAGGTCCATCTCGATCCGCCTGGCCTCGAACCCGGGGGAACCGGTGGGGACGGCGAAGAGGGCGGCCGACAGGGTGCCGGAGCCCTCGTCCCGGATCCGGGCGACCACGAGGACGGCGTCGGCGACGTCCACGCCGGAGATGAAGGTCTTGCGGCCGGAGAGCACCCACCCGTCGCCGTCGCGGCGGGCGGTGGTGGTGATGCGGTGGGAGTTGGACCCCGCGTCGGGCTCGGTGATGGCGAAGGCCATGATGGTCCTGCCCGTGGCCAGCCCCGGGAGCCACCGGCGCCGCTGGTCGGGGGTGCCGAAGCGGGCCAGGACGGTGCCGCAGATCGCCGGGGAGACCACCATCATGAGGGTGGGGCACCCGGCTGCGCTCAGCTCCTCCAGGACGGCGGCGAGGTCGCCGATGCCGCCCCCTCCGCCCCCGTACTCCTCGGGGATGTTGACGCCCAGGTAGCCGAGTTCTCCGGCCTCGCGCCACAGCTCGGTGAGGTACTCGCCCTCCCCGGCCCTGGCCCTGTAGTAGCCGGACCCGTATCCGGCGGCGAAGTCGGCCACGACTGCGCGCAGCTCGACGCGTTCGGCGGGTTCGTTGAAGGTCATGGCACCGGTCACGGGTGGGGCCCTTCGTAGTCGAGTACGGCGAGGGGCGCCCCTGCGGGGACCCTCTGGCCCGCCGCGACCGGGATCTCCCGGACGGCACCGGCGGCGGGTGCGGTGATGCGGTGCTCCATCTTCATGGCCTCGATGCGCAGCAGGGTCTGCCCCTCGGCGACCCGGTCCCCCTCGCGGACGTCCACGGCGACGACGGTGCCGGGCATCGGCGCGGGCAGGGCGCCGGGGTCGACCGCGGCCTCGGGTTCGGGGAGGGGGTCGACGGGGGTGAGGGTGACGGAACCGAGCGAGGACTCGACGTGGACGTCGGGGTCGCCCCCGTAGGTGTGGACGGTGAGGGCGCGGCGCAGGCCGTCGGCCTCCAGGACGACGAGGCCGGGGGCCGCGGAGAGGACGCGCACGCCAGGCTGTTCGGGCTCGTAGGCGCCCCGGACGGTCCGGTAGGCGGTGGTGATCCGGCGGCCTCCGCCGCCCCCGGCGGTGTGGACCCGGGCGTGGGCCCGGGAGGGGAGGTTGCGCCAGTTGGCGGGGATCCCCGCGGGGAGGGGACTGCCGGGCCCCGGGGGCGGGGCGGCGCCGCCGACGCCTCCCGGTGCGGCCCGGGGGGAGCGGGCCGCCTCGGCGGCGGCCAGGGACGCGGCGAGCGCGGCGAGGCGTTCGGCGGCCGGGTCGGCGAGGGGCTGGGCGAGCGCCGTGAGCCGGTCGGCGCCGAGGTAGCCGGTGTGGAGCCCGTCCGGGTGCTCGTCGGCGGCCCCGAACGCGGGGTGGCGGAGCACCCGGACGAGCAGGTCGCGGTTGGTCCCCACCCCGTGGACGCGGGCGCCGGCCAGGGCGGAGGCCAGGCGGCGGACCGCGTCGCGGCGGTCGCGTCCGTGGGCGACGACCTTGGCGAGCAGGGGGTCGAAGTCGGCGCCGACGGTGTCGCCCGGCTCGACCCCGCTGTCCAGGCGCACACCGTGCCCGTCGGGGTTCGTGAACCGGGCGGTCGCCTCGGGCACGTCGAAGGCCCGCAGGGTCCCGGTGCGGGGCCGCCAGCCTTCGCGGGGGTCCTCGGCGTACAGCCGCGCCTCGACGGCGTGGCCGCGCGGCGCGGGCGGGCCGTCCCCGGGCAGGGCCCCGCCCTCGGCGATCCGGATCTGCCACTCGACCAGGTCCAGCCCGGTGACGCACTCGGTGACGGGGTGTTCGACCTGGAGGCGGGTGTTCATCTCCAGGAAGACGGGGTCGCCGAGGGCGCCGCCGCCGACGGGGACGAGGAACTCGGCGGTCCCGGCCCCGGTGTAGCCGATGGCGCGGGCCAGGGCCCGCGCCGCCTCGTGCAGCCGTTCGCGCAGGTCATCGGGGAGGCCGGGGGCCGGCGTCTCCTCGACGACCTTCTGGTGCCGGCGCTGGACGGAGCAGTCGCGCTCCCCCAGCGCCCAGACGGCGCCGTGGGAGTCGGCGAGGACCTGGACCTCGACGTGGCGCCCGCGGCGGACGTAGGGCTCGCAGAACACGGCCGGGTCGCCGAACGCCGACGCGGCCTCCGCCCGGGCCGCGGCGGCCTCGGCCGGGAGGTCGGCGAGGTCGTGGACGACCCGCATACCGCGTCCGCCTCCCCCGGAGACGGCCTTGACCAGGACGGGCAGGTGTTCGGGGCGCACGTCCCCCGGGTCGAGGGCGTCGGCGACGGGCACCCCCGCCTCGCGGGCGATCCGCTTGGCGAGGGTCTTGGCTCCCATGCGCTCGACCGCGTCGGCGGAGGGCCCCACCCAGGTGAGCCCGGCCCCGGTGACGGCGCGCGCGAACCCCGGGTTCTCGGACAGGAACCCGTAGCCGGGGTGGACGGCGTCCGCCCCGGCGGAGCGCGCGGCGCGGACCAGGGCGTGCGGGTCGAGGTAGGCGTCGACGGGGCTCCCTCCGCCGGGGACCGGCAGGCGCACCGCCGTGTCCGCCTCGGACACGTGCGCGGCGCCCTCCTCCCCGGGTGCGTGGACCGCGACGGTCCCGATGCCCATGGTGCGGCAGGTGCGGAAGACCCGGCGGGCGATCTCGCCGCGGTTGGCGACGAGGAGGCGGGTGACGGGGCGGGGCGGGGTGTGGTTCATGGTCTGTGGCTCACATCCGGAAGACGCCGAAGCGGTCGGTGCCGCGCACGGGCGCGTTGTGGGCGTGGGACAGGCACAGGCCCAGGACGGTGCGCGTGTCCCGGGGGTCGATGACCCCGTCGTCGTAGACCCGGCCGGAGAGGAACAGGGGGAGCGACTCGGCCTCGATCTGGTTCTCGACCATCTCGCGGACGGCGGCGTCCCGCTCCTCGTCGTAGGGGCGCCCCCGCGCGGCCGCGGACCGGCGGGCGACGGTGGACAGGACCTCGGCGAGCTGCCTGGGCCCCATGACGGCGGAGCGCGCGCTGGGCCAGGCGAACAGGAACCGGGGGTCGTAGGCCCTGCCGCACATCCCGTAGTGGCCCGCGCCGTAGGAGGCGCCGATGAGCACCGAGAAGTGGGGCACGGTGCTGTTGGAGACGGCGTTGATCATCATGGAGCCGTGCTTGACGATGCCGCCCTGCTCGTACTCCCGGCCGACCATGTAGCCGGTGGTGTTGTGCAGGAACACGAGCGGGGTGTCGGCGCGGTTGGCCAGCTGGATGAACTGGGTGGCCTTGTGCGCCTCGGCGCTGAAGAGCACGCCGTTGTCGTTGGCGAGGACGCCGACGGGGTAGCCGTGCAGCTCGGCCCAGCCGGTGACGAGCCCGCTGCCGTAGGCGGGCTTGAACTCGTCGAACTCCGAGCCGTCCACGATCCGGGCGAGGACCTCGCGCGGATCGACCGGCACCTTGAGGTCGGGCGGCATGACGCCGAGCAGGTCCTCGGCGGGGTGGAGGGGCTCCGCGGCGGCCCCTCGCGGGGCGGGCCCCTGTTTGCGGTGGTTGAGCCGGGCGACGATCCTCCGTCCGAGGCGCAGGGCGTCGTGCTCGTCCTCGGCGAGGTGGTCGGCGAGTCCGGAGACCTCGGCGTGCATGCGGGCTCCGCCCAGGGACTCGTCGTCGCTGTCCTCGCCGGTGGCCGCCTTGACGAGCGGCGGCCCGCCGAGGAACACCTTGGCGCGGTCGCGGACCATGACCACGTGGTCGCTCATGCCGGGGACGTAGGCGCCGCCCGCGGTGGAGTTGCCGAACACCAGCGCGACGGTGGGGATCCCGGCCGCGGAGAGGCGCGTCAGGTCGCGGAAGGTCCGTCCGCCCGGGACGAAGATCTCCTTCTGCGTGGGCAGGTCGGCGCCGCCGGACTCGACCAGGCTGATCATCGGCATGCGGTTCTGCTCGGCGATCTCGGCGGCCCGCGCCGACTTCCGCAGCGTCCACGGGTTGCTGGAGCCGCCGCGGACGGTGGGGTCGTTGGCGACGACGACGCACTCGACGCCGGAGACCACCCCGACACCGGTGACGACACTCGCGCCGACGTGGAAGTCGCTCCCCCAGGCTGCCAGGGGGGACAGCTCCAGGAAGGGGCTGCCCTCGTCCAGGAGGAGTTCGATCCGTTCCCGGGGCAGCAGCTTGCCCCGGGAGCGGTGGCGTTCGACGTACTTCTCCCCGCCTCCGGCCAGGGCCCTGGCGTGTTCGGCGCCGATCTCGGCGAGCTTGGCGAGCATGGCCTCGCGGGCCTCGGCGAAGGCGGGCGAGGCGGGGTCGAGCCGGGTTCCCAGGACGCTCACGGCCGCTCCGTCCCCGGCGGGGGCCGGTGCGCTCGGCGGGGCCCGGGGAGGGCGGGGGTCGGGGCGTTCACTGCCGTGCCACCTCCGGGAGGAGCTTCTCGGGGATCAGGGTCCTGCGCGCCCGCAGCCACTCCCCCAGCCCCTTGGCCTGCGGGTCCGGGCCCTCGCGCCGGGCGCTGCCGGGGGCGAGCATGCCCTCGATCCAGAAGTTGGCCGCGCGCAGGTTGGGCAGCAGGTGGCGGGTGACCACGAGGCCGGCGGTCTCGGGCAGCAGCTCGCGCAGCAGGGGGACGGTGAGGGTGTGGGCGAGCCAGCGCCAGGCGTCGTCGTCGGCCGCCCACACGCCGAGGTTGGCGTCGGCGCCCTTGTCCCCGCTGCGCGCCCCCACGACCAGGCCGAGCGGCGCCTCGCGCAGCGTCCCCTCCGGGAGGGGCGGGGGGAGCGGGGGTTCGGGGACCTCGGCCGGCCGCCGGGTCCGGGGGGCGGGGGCGACGGACACCCGGGCCCCGTCGGGGAGGATGGCGGTGTGCTCCACCTCGCCAGCGGGCACGAGCACGTGCGTGGCGGCGACGCCGTCCGGGCGCGCGTCGCGCGGCGGCGAGGTGAGGTGGAAACCGGCGTACCCGGCCAGGGCCAGCTCGACGGCGGCCGCCCCGAAGGCCCTGCCGACCCTGGACGCGTCGTGGTCGCGCGCGGTCACCCGCAGCCGCGCGGTGGCGGCGTCCTGGGTGGGCCCGTGCGGGTCCTCGGCGGGAACGAACTCGAAGCGCAGGTCCTCGGGGCGGCGGTGGGCGAGCGCGGCGCGCATCTGCCGTTCGGCGAGCGCCGCCTTGTCCTCGGCGTCCAGCCCGGTGATCAGGAACTCGACGTCGTTGCGGAACCCGGTGAGGCCGGTCAGCCCCACCTTGAGCTCGGCGGGCGGTCGCTCGCCGCGCGTGCCGCTGATCCGGACCCGGTCGGGGCCCTCCCGGGTGAGCCGGACGGTGTCCAGGCGCGTGGTGACGTCGGGCCCGGGATAGCGGGCGCCCGCGATCTCGTAGACGAGCTGGGCGGTGACGGTCCCGGTGGTGACCGCTCCCCCGGTGCCGGGGTGCTTGGTGACGACCGCGCTGCCGTCGGCGCCGATCTCGGCGATCGGGAAGCCGGGGCGGTCCAGGTCGTACCCCTCGCGGAGGAGGGCGGCCGCGTGGGCGTAGTTGCCGCCGGTGGCCTGGGCCCCGCACTCGATGACGTGCCCGGCGACCGTGGCCCCGGCGAGCGCGTCGAGGTCGTCCGGGGTCCACCCGAAGTGGGAGACGGCGGGCCCGACGGTCAGGGAGGCGTCGGTGACCCGTCCGGTGACGACGATGTCGGCCCCGGCGTCCAGGCAGGCGGCGATCCCGAAGGCGCCCAGGTAGGCGTTGGCGGTCAGGGGGCTGCCGAGGTCGAGCTCCTCCGCCCGGTGGAGGAGGTCGTCGCCCGTGACGCAGGCGATGCGGGGGGCGAGGCCGAGCCCGTCGGCGAGCTCGGTGAGCCTGTCGGCCAGGCCCCGGGGGTTGAGGCCGCCGGCGTTGGTGACCACCCTGACGCGGCGTTCCGTGATCAGGGTCAGGCAGTCCCGCATCTGGCCGAGGAAGGTCCTGGCGTAGCCGCGCCCCGGGTCGGCGAGCTGGTCGCGGCCGAGGATGGCCATGGTGAGTTCGGCCAGGTAGTCGCCGGTGAGGACGTCCACCGGGCCGCCCGTGAGCATCTCGTGGACGGCGGCGAAGCGGTCCCCGTAGAAACCGGAGGCGTTCGCGACCCACAGGGGGGACGTAGCGGTCATGGACACGAGGGTGACACCGGACACACCGAAAAACAAGCGTGGGTGATTGTTCTTCCCGGGAGGGCCGTGTGTCACGCCGTGGCCGGAACCGGCCACGGAGGGTGGGTTGCAGACCGGGGGAGCGGGCACGCGCGCGGGGTAGTTTGGCGCGGTGAGTACCTCCCCTGAAGACACGAACCCCACCGACGAGACCCCCGGAGCGGCGGCCGAGGAAACGAGGGCCGCGGGCGACACCGGGGCGGGCAACGCCTTCCTCGAAGGAACCCCGGTCGGCCCGCCCCCCACCCCGGGCGGGCTCTTCGCCGCCGAGACCTTCAGCGTCATCGGCCTGCTGCTGTTCGCCCTCACCACCGTGCACACCCGGCTGTTCGAGCTCTTCAGCTGGTTCTTCCTCAGCGGCGCGGCCCCGTCGCACAGCGCCCAGCAGGCGGCCGTGCTCTCGGCCGAGGTCGCCGTCGCGGGCGGCCTGAGCGCCCTGTCCGTGCTCGCCGCGGCCGTGGCCCTGTTCCGCGGCGGCGCCGCCACCCGGGCGTGGAGCCGCTGGTGCGCGGCCGCCACCGTCGTCGTGGGCAGCCTGATGCTGATCGTCTCCGTGCTGACCTTCGCCGGCCTGCCCTCCGGGTCCTGAGCCCGGAGCCCTTCGGGGTCGGGGCCTTTGACTGCCCCGGTGGTCGGGGTTCACAACCCCCTGGTGACAGCGGCGATTCTTAGGCTCCGCTTACGGTGACCAGCGGGTACGTTGGCCGCGTGAGTACCGCACCAGGAGACAACGACAGCCCCGACCGCAACCCCCTCACCCCGAACGAGGCCCCGAAGCCGACGTTCGAGCCCGGGGTCGCGCCGGAAGTGCCCGACTCCGGGGCGGCCCACCCGTCCGACTCCGGCCCACCGACCGGCGAGGCCGCCGACACGAGGGAGGCCGAGGCCGAGGCCGCCGCGGTGACCGCGGCGCCGCACGCACCGGCGGCCTCCGGCGTGTTCTCGACGGAGACCTTCGGCATCGTCGGACTCGTGCTCCTCGCCGTGACCCTGTTCTCCGGCCAGCTGCTGGAGATCCTCACCAGCATGCTCCTCGTCGGCGGCCAGCCCATCGGCGCGGACCAGATCACGCAGATCCGCACGCAGATCATGCTCGGCGGCGCCGTGGCGCTGCTCACCGTGGTGGTGTCCGCGCTCGCGCTGGTGCTCGCCGACGCGAGGACCCGGCCGTGGGGGCGCTGGGTGTCCGCGGCCGCGTTGATCACCGGACTCCTGTTCGTGGCCGTCGCCGCCGTGTCCTACCTGCTCATCCCCGAGGCGGCCCCGATGATGCCGCCCGTGATGGAGTGACCGCGGGCCCGTGCGCGGAACATCCCGGAGCGGGTCCCGGGCGAGCGGTCGCCGAACGGCCGCGCGTCCCCGGGGCCCGCTCCTGTGTCGTTTTCCGTACGGCTCCGACCCCTCCGTGATTGACGCACCCAGAAACTGCAACTAGCTTGGTGTCCGTTAACGGCTCGACGGGAAAGGGGCGGACGTGAGCGTCAACAGCCGGAGCGCGGTCGCGATCCACGCGCTGACCTACCTGGCCCGCCGGGGGGACGAACTGCCGCGGTCCTCCGCCGACATCGCCGAGAGCCTGGAGAGCAACCCCGTGGTCGTCAGGCGCATCCTCGGGCGCCTGCGCGACGCCTCGCTGGCGTGGTCCACCGAGGGGCGGGGAGGCGGCTGGCGCCTCGCGCGCCCGGCGGAGGACATCAGCCTCTACGACGCCCACGCGGCGGTCGCGGACGGTCCCCTCCTCCCCCTGCACTCCCACCCCCCGAGCGCGGGATGCGTCATCGGCAGGCACATCCAGTCCCTGCTCGAAGTGGAATTCGCACAGGCGGAGCAGGCCCTGCGGGACCGACTCGGCCGCACGACCGTCGCCGACATGCTCGCCCAGGTCCTCGAGCGCGAGCGCACCCTCGGCGCACCGCGCTCCTAGACCGGGCGGAAGGGAGACCTTCCGCCTTTTTTTCGCCCAAAACTGCCACCAAATTGGTTGCAGTAAATGAGAGTCAAGGTGAACACATGAGACCGACGCCGGCCTCCGCGCCCCCCGCCCCCTCGACGTCCGCACTCTTGGCGGTGCTCGTCGCGGCCATGCTCCTCATGGTCGTCGCCAGCGACATGGTCGGGCTCGTCCTGCCCCTCATGGGAGAGCAGTTCGCAGCCTCGGAAGCACAGCTCGCCTGGGTCGTCACCGGCTTCCTCCTGGTCTTCTCGGTCGGCATCCCCGTCTACGGCCGCGTCTCCGACCGCGTCGGCCTCCGGAGCTTGTTCCGCGGGGCCCTGCTGGTCTACGCGGCGGGCAGCCTGGTCTGCGCCCTCGCACCGACGCTGCCACTCCTCGTCCTCGGACGGCTGGTGATGGGGGCGGGCGCCGCCGCGGTCCCGGTCCTGTCCGTCATCGCCGTCACCCGGGTCCTCCCGCCCGGCAGGAGAGGCACGGGGATCGGGTTCGTCTCCGCCGCGGGAGGCGCGGGCGCCGCCCTCGGCCCGTCCATCGGGGGCGGAATCGGTGAACTCCTCGGGTGGCCCGCGCTCTTCTGGATCACCATGGCGGGCGCGCTGCTGCTGGCCGCCGCCTCACGGGTGCTGCCCGACGACGCCCCCGGGGACGCGCGGCCCTTCGACCTGCTCGGCGGCGTCCTCCTCGGCCTGGCGGCCGGTCTCGTCCTGTTCGGGGTGACCCGGGGGCAGGAGAGCGGCTTCGACTCGCCGTCGTCGTACGGGAGCGTCCTGGCCTCCGCCACCGCGGCCGCGCTGTTCGCATGGCGCACCGTCCGCTCCGAGCAGCCGTTCGTCCCGCCGGCGCTGTTCGCCGACCGGATCTACGTGTCGGCCGTGGCCACCGTGTTCCTGGCCATGTTCGTGAACATGACCGTCCTCGTGTTCGTCCCCCTGCTCGTCGTCGGCGTGAACGGTCTCGGTCCCGGAGCGGGAAGCCTCGTGATGATCCCGGGCGGGGTCGCGCTGGCGGTCCTGTCCCCGCTGGCGGGCCGGGTCGCCGGGTCCGCGACGGCGCGGTGGTGGGTGGTCGGGGGCCTGGCTCTGATGGGCGCCTC
This sequence comes from Nocardiopsis sp. NPDC006198, assembly GCF_040613895.1. Classification (NCBI taxonomy): domain Bacteria; kingdom Bacillati; phylum Actinomycetota; class Actinomycetes; order Streptosporangiales; family Nocardiopsidaceae; genus Nocardiopsis; species Nocardiopsis sp. NPDC006198. The sequence continues at coordinate 45,948 of NZ_JBEXSY010000032.1, forward strand.
GACGTTCCACCTCTCCGTCCACGGGGCGTCGCCCGCCGCCGCCGCGCTCGGCGTGGTGGGCGTGGGCGCGGGCTTCGCCTTCGTGGCCACCCTCGTCACGGACAGCGCGGCCGGCGCCCTTCCCCCCGACCGGGTGGGTGTCGGCATGGGTGTCCTCCAGGGCGCCCAGTTCCTGGGGGCCGGTACGGGACCGGCGCTGATCGGCGCCCTGGTCGCGGCCCGCCAGGCGGGCGGGCACGACGCCGTCAACCCGCTCCACGCCCTCGCGGCCCCCGCGTACTCGGACGCCTTCCTGGCGGTGACCCTGGTGGCCGTCCTCGGAGCGGCGTCCGCGCTCGGCCTGGCCCGGCGCCCCACCGGGCCGACGGCGGACCCCGTACGGACCTGACCGGCGGCCCCCGGAAACGGCGGGGACGGCGGGGCCGCTCGCCGGGAGCCGCACGGTTCCCGGACCGACCGGTCGCGGGGCGGCCACCCGACCGGTGGCTGCCCCGCGGCCGGTCCCGGGCCGCGAGGGGTCCGGGCTCAGGCGATGCGGTCGATGACCAGCGGGGCGGCCTCGTGGCGCCCGTCCTGGTCGATCCCGAACGCGCCCTCCAGGGCCTGCGCCGCCCGCTCGAACCGCGCCTCCTCGTCCGCGTGCAGGGTGAACAGGGGCTCCCCCGCCTGCACCCGCTCCCCCGGCTTGGCGTGCAGCGTCACCCCGGCCCCGAAGGAGACCGCGTCCTCCTTGCGCGCCCGTCCCGCGCCCAGCCGCCACGCCGCCAGCCCCACCTGGTAGGCGTCCAGCCGGGTGACGGTGCCCGACGCCGGGGCGAGCACCGTGCGCCGCTCGGCGGCCACCGGCAGGGGTGCGTCCGGGTCGCCCCCCTGCGCCCGGATCAGCCGCTTCCACGACGCCAGCGCGCTCCCGTCCCGCAGGGCCTCGGCCGGGTCCTTGACACCGTTCCCGCCGGGGGTGAGGCCTGCCGCGGCCAGCATCTCCCGGGCCAGGGCCACGGTCAGCTCCACGACGTCGGCGGGGCCGCCGCCGGAGAGCACCTCCACCGCCTCGGCGACCTCCAGGGCGTTGCCGACCTGGCGCCCCAGCGGCGCCTCCATGTCGGTGAGCAGCGCGACGGTGCGGACCCCGTGGTCGTTGCCGATGTCCACCATGGTGCGGGCCAGCTCGCGGGCGGACCCGGCGTCCTTCATGAACGCGCCCGATCCCACCTTGACGTCGAGGACGAGCGCCCCGGTGCCCTCGGCGAGCTTCTTGCTCATGATGGAGGCGGCGATGAGCGGGATCGACTCGACCGTCCCGGTGACGTCGCGCAGCGCGTACAGCTTGCGGTCGGCGGGGGCCAGACCGGTCCCCGCGGCGCAGATCACGCCGCCCGTGGCCTCCAGCACGCCGCGCATCTCCTCCGCGGTCAGCGACGCGCGCCACCCGGGGATCGACTCCAGCTTGTCCAGCGTGCCGCCGGTGTGGCCGAGCCCGCGCCCGGACAGCTGCGGCACGGCGGCCCCGCACGCGGCGACGGTCGGGGTGAGCGGCAGGGTGATCTTGTCGCCGACACCGCCGGTGGAGTGCTTGTCGGTGGTGGGCCGGTCCAGGCCGGAGAAGTCCAGCCGGTCCCCGGACGCGAGCATCGCCTCGGTCCACCGGCCCACCTCGGCACGGTTCATCCCGCGCAGGAAGACCGCCATGGCCAGCGCCGACATCTGCTCCTCGGCCACCGCCCCCCGCGTGTAGGCGTCGATCACCCAGTCGATCTGCCCGGGGGTGAGCTCTCCCCCGTCGCGCTTGGCCCGGATGATCTCGATGACGTCCATGTCTGTTCCTTTCACCTGGCGGGAACTTCGGCGGCACACAGGTCTCCCCGGCCGCCGCCGGGCGGGCGGGGACCGGGGAGACGGCGGGCACCGGCTATGTGAGGTTGTCCGGACCGAAGGCCTGCGGCAGGATCCGGTCCATGGACAGGATCCCCTCCGGGGTGTCCACGAGCAGGTGCGGCCCGCCGTGCTCGAACAGGAGCTGCCGGCAGCGGCCGCACGGCATGAGGACGCCGCCCCGCCCGTCCACGCAGGCGAACGCCGTCAGGCGCCCTCCCCCGGAGGCGTGCAGGGCGCTGACGAGCCCGCACTCGGCGCACAGGCCGACGCCGTACGAGGCGTTCTCCACGTTGCAGCCGCTGACCACCCGGCCGTCGTCGACCAGGGCCGCCGCTCCCACCGGGTAGTTCGAGTAGGGCGCGTAGGCGTGCGACATGGCCTCGCGGGCGGCGGCCCGCAGCGCCTCCCAGTCCACCGTGTCCGCGCCGGGCGGACCGGCCGTCGGGGTGTTGTCGCTCATGACCGGCTCGCCCTCCACTGCTTGCCGACCCCGGCGGGGGGCCGGAGCCTCTGGGAGGCCAGCGAGAGCACCAGGAGCGTCGCGATGTGCGGGCTGTAGGTGGCCAGCTCCCGCGGCAGGGAGTCGGTCGAGAGGTACCAGACCAGCAGCAGGACGCCGGTGAGCACGGCGGCGACCGCCAGGCCCTTGCGGTCCTTGCGCACCTGCCAGACCGCCACCGCGAGCAGCCCCACCGCCAGGAGCAGCAGCAGGGCGTGGATCGCCGCACCGCCGCCGCGGATCTGGAGGGCGTCGGTGTAGCCGAACAGGCCCGCGCCCATGGCGAGGCCTCCCGGGCGCCAGTTGCCGAAGATCATGGCGGCCAGGCCGATGTAGCCGCGGCCGCCGGTCTGCCCCTCCTGGTAGATCTGCGACGCCACGATGGCCAGGAACACCCCGCCCATGCCGGCGAGCCCGCCGGAGATGACCACGGCGACGTACTTGAGGCTGTACACCGGCACGCCGAGGGACTCGGCGGCGTCGGGGTTCTCTCCCACCGAGCGCAGCCGCAGGCCGAAGGTGGTCCGCCACAGCACGAGGTAGGTCACCGGGATCATCATGATCGCGATGAACGTCAGGGCCGACATGCGGGTGGTCAGGCCGATCACCAGCGACGCCAGGTCGCTGACCACGAAGATCCCGCTGCCCGCCACGGGCGCGAGCGCGTCGGCGACGAACGGGAGGTTCCACACCGGGAACGACGGCGTGGTCGGCGACTGCGCGGCTCCCGCGCGGGGCACGTCGGAGTAGACCAGGATCGACAGGTAGCGCATCGCGCCGAGCATGAGGATGTTGATGGCCACGCCGGACACGATGTGGTCGACCGCGAAGGTGACCGTCGCCACGGCGTGCAGCAGCCCCCCGGCCATGCCGGCCAGGACACCGGCCAGCAGGCCCATCCACGGGTTGTCGGTCGACCAGGCGAAGTAGGCGCCGAACCAGGTGCCCAGGATCATCATGCCTTCGAGGCCGATGTTGATGACGCCCGCCCGCTCGGCCCACAGGCCGCCCAGGGCCGCCAGGCCGATGGGCACCGCGAAGGTGATGGTGGTGCGGATGGTGCCCGTGTCGGTGAGCATGTCCTGGCCGGTGATGACGCGCAGCCCCGCCAGGGACACCAGCACCGCGCCGAACAGGGTGAGGAAGCGCCAGCGCGACCAGCCTCCCGGCCTGGGCGGCGCCTTGACCGGTTCCATCACGTTGAGTTCCTGGCTCACTGGGCCTCCCCGTCGCGCTTGCCGTCGGAGCCGGGGGCCGTGTCGCCCCCGCCGTCGGCGGACCCGTCCTCGGACGCCGTGCCGGAGGGCACGGCCTGCGCGGGTTCAGTGGTGGACTCGGCGGTGGCGCCGAGCTGGTTGCCGATCTGCTGCTGCTGGTAGCGGCGGCCCCAGCGGTGCACGACCTCGTAGACCACGACGACGGTGAGCACGATGGTGGCCTGGGAGATGACCGCGATCTCCTGGGGGATCCCGTCGAAGGGCAGGATGCCCGCCGCCTGGTTCAGGAACGACCAGAAGAGGGCGGCGAAGACGATGCCGACCGGGTGGTTGCGGCCCAGCAGCGCGATGGCGATGCCGATGAAGCCGATGCCGGTCGGGAAGTCCAGGGCGTAGTAGTGCGAGCTGCCCAGCAGCTGGGGCAGGCCGACCAGCCCGGCGACCATGCCCGAGAAGAGCATGGACAGGAACACCATCTTCTTGACGTTGACGCCGCTGGCCTCGGCGGCCGACTGCGACTGGCCGGTGGCCCGCAGCTCGAACCCGAAGCGGGTGCGGTTGAGCATCACCCAGTAGCCGATGCCCACGGCGACGGCGAGGAGGACGAAGCCGAAGATCTCCTGCTCGGAGCCGAGGAAGCCCGCCGGGATGCCGGGCACCCACGACGACTCGGGCATCGGCGGGGTGCCGATGTTGTTGGTGCTGATCTCCACCGCGAGGCGGTCGGTGCTGAGCAGGTAGGCGGTGATGCCGGTGGCGATGGCGTTGAGCATGATCGTGGAGATCACCTCGGAGACGCCCCGGGCCACCTTGAGGTACCCCGCGATGCCCGCCCACGCGCCGCCGACGGCGACGGCCGTGGCGATGACGACGATCTGGCTGAGCACCGGGGGCAGGACCACGTAGCCGCCGACGGCTGCCGCGAGCAGGGCCGCGAGCCGGTACTGCCCGTCGACGCCGATGTTGAACAGCTTCATCTTGAAGCCGATCGCCACGGCCACGGCGGCCAGGTAGTAGGTGGTGCCGTCGTTGATGATCTTGACCAGGCTGTTGGGCCTGGTGCCGTACTCGATCATCCGCGCGAAGGTGGGCAGCGGCGAGATGCCGCTGAAAAAGAGGACGGCGGCCGTGACGCCGATCGCGATGACCCCGGCGGCGAGGACCGCGGCGAAGGACAGCGCGAGCATGGCGGACAGCCGGTGGAACAGCGTGAACGCCACGGCCGAGCCGACGAGCGCGCCCAGGGCGGCGGCGACCGGCTCGATCAGGGACAGGTCCAGGAACCAGGCGGACAGCAGCCCGGAGACCACCGCCAGCACCAGCGCGGTCGGCACGACCAGGGTCGTGTGGAGCGTGGTGCCCTGCTCCTTCGTGCCGTCGGCCCCGGCCCTGCGCTCGTCCGGGACCAGCGGTCCGGACCAGGCCACGAAGGCGAAGGCCGCCGCGACGCCGATGATCAGCGCGGCCCACCACAGCAGCGCGAGATCGAGGGCGGCGGTGACCCCGACGCCGAGGACGACGGCGACGGCCGCCGCGGCCGGGGCGGGCAGGGTCCTGTCGGGGCGGGGAATCCTACTCATGATCCGCCCTCGTTCCCGTTTCGGTCGGCACCGTCAGCACCGCTGTCACCTTCTGTGCTCGCGTCGCCCCCGCCCAGCCCGGCCCCGGTCATGGCGGAGCCCAGCTGTTCGGGTGTGACGGTGGTCGGGTCGGCCTGCGCGACCAGGCGGCCGCGCAGGATCACGTGCAGGGTGTCGGACATGCCGATCAGCTCGTCCAGGTCGGCGGAGACCAGCAGCACCGCCAGGCCGGCCGCGCGGGCGTCGCGCAGCTGCTCCCAGATGGCGGCCTGGGCGCCGACGTCCACACCGCGGGTGGGGTGGGCGGCCACCAGGAAGCGCGGGGAGCCGCTCATCTCCCGGCCGATGATGAACTTCTGCTGGTTGCCGCCGGACAGGGCGTCGGCGATCACGTCGATGTTGGGGGTGCGCACGTCGTACTCGGCGACGATGCGCTCGGAGTCGGCGCGCGCCCCGGCCCTGTCGATCCAGGGGCCGCGCACGCTGGGCGCCTTGGTCTGGTGGCCGAGGATCCGGTTCTCCCACAGGGGGGACTCCAGCAGCACGCCGTGCCGGTGCCGGTCCTCAGGGATGTAGCCGACCCCCGCCTCGCGGATGCGCAGCGTGGACCAGGACGTGATGTCGTCCGTGCCCAGGGAGATCGTCCCCGAGGTCAGCGGGCGCATGCCCATGATGGCCTCGATCAGCTCCGACTGGCCGTTGCCCTCGACGCCGGCGATGCCGACGATCTCGCCCTCGCGGATGTCCACGGTGACGCCGTCGACGACGGCGCGGCCGTCGGCGGAGGTGACGGTGACCCCGTCCAGGGACAGGACGACGTTGTCGGTGACGGTCGACTCGCGCAGCTCGGGGACGGGGAGCTCGCCGCCCACCATCAGCGTGGCCAGTTCCCGGGCGGTGGTGGTGCCCGGGTCTGCTGTGGCCACGGTGGTTCCCCGCCGGATCACGGTGATCTCGTCGGCGACGGAGAGCACCTCGTCCAGCTTGTGCGAGATGAAGATGACGGTGAGGCCCTCGCGCTTGAGCTCGCGCAGGTTGTCGAACAGCTCGTCGACCTCCTGCGGGACCAGGACCGCGGTGGGCTCGTCGAGGATGATGGTCCGGGCGCCCCGGTAGAGCACCTTGAGGATCTCCACCCGCTGGCGCTCCCCGACGCCCAGGTCCTCCATGAGCCGGTCGGGGTCGACCCCGAGCCCGTACTGGGAGGAGAGCTCCCGGATGTGCGCGCGGGCGCGGTTGCCGATGCCGAAGCGGCGTTCGGCGCCGAGCACCACGTTCTCCAGCACGGTCAGGTTGTCGGCGAGCATGAAGTGCTGGTGCACCATGCCGATGCCGTGCCGGATGGCGTCGGAGGGCGAGTTGAGCCGTACCTCCGCGCCCCTGACGTAGATCTGTCCCTCGTCCGGCCGGTGCATGCCGTACAGGGTCTTCATCAGCGTGGACTTCCCGGCACCGTTCTCGCCGACGATGGCGTGCACGGTGCCCGGGGCCACGGTGATGTCGATGTCGTGGTTGGCCACGACCCCGGGAAAACGCTTGGTGATCCCGCGCAGCTCAACGGCGGGGGGCGCCAGGGCCCCGTTGCCCGGTGGCGTGCTGCTCATCTGTCTCCTCGTGAACGTGCGGCGTGGCGCGGACCGCCGGGCCGGGGGCTCCCGGCGGGCGCCACCGTCGCGGAACGGCAACCGGGGCGGCACCGGGACCGGGGGACTCCCCCTGTCCGGTACCGCCCTTGGATGCGGCCGCCGCGGGCCCCGCCCGCGGCGGCTCCGCGCGGGGCGCGGCCCCCGGACACCCATCCTGCTACGCGAGCGGCGGTATCCGCGGGACACGCCCGGAGGGCGCGGCCTACGGCGCGGTCGGGACCTCGATCTCGCCGTCGATGATCTGCTGCTTGATCGCGTCCAGCTCCTCCTGGATGGGGCTGATCGCCTCCTCGTTGGAGGTCGTGTAGTCCACACCGCCGTCGGCCAGCTCGAAGCGCTGGATGCCGCCCTCGGGGGTGCCCTCCACCGTGCTGTTGATGAGCTCGAACACGGCGACGTCCACCTGCTTGATCGCGGAGGTGAGCACGTACGGCTTCTGGTTGTCCTCGGCGTTCTCGTACTGGTCGCTGTCCACGCCGATGAAGGTGAAGTCGTTCTCCACCGCGGACTCCAGGACGCCGTTGCCGGAGGCGCCGGCGGCGTGGTAGATCACGTCCGCGCCGCGGTCGTACTGGGCCTGGGCCAGCTCGCGCCCCTTGGCCGGGTCGCTGAAGCCGCTGAAGTCCGGCGGCTGGCTGAGGTAGTCGACCTCGACGGTGATGTCCTCGGTGACGTGCTCGGCGCCCGCGACGTAGCCGGCCTCGAACTTGTGGATCAGCGGGGTCTCGACGCCGCCCACGAAGCCGACGTGGTCCTCCTCGGAGGTCAGAGCGGCGGCGGCGCCGGCCAGGAAGGAGGCCTGCTCCTCGGCGAAGACCAGGCTGGTGACGTTGTCGACGTCCTCGATCTCGGAGTCCACGATGGCGAAGTGCACGTCCGGGTACTCGGGCGCGACGGCTCGGACGGCCCCGTCGTAGGCGAACCCGACGGCGATGACCAGGTCGTAGCCCTCGTCGGCCATGGTCGCCAGGCGCTCCTCCTTGGCGGAGTCGGCCTCTCCGTCGGAGGGCTCGAAGTCCTGGGTCTCGACTCCGAGCTCCTCGGCGGCCTGCTCGAGGCCGCGGTAGGCGGAGTCGTTGAACGAGCGGTCGCCGCGGCCGCCGACGTCGTAGGCCAGGCCGACGCGCACGTCGGCCGAGTCCCCCTCGCCGCCGTCGCCGGAACCGTCGGCCTCCTCCGCTGCACTGTCGCACGCGGTGAGGGCCAGCACACCCGCCGCCGCCACCGCGGCGAACCTGACTGCGTTGCTGCGCTTCACTGGTAACTCTCCCCTTCGCCCTCTCAGCGGCCCACATTCCGTACGACCGAACTGAGTTCTGCGGTCGGACAATATCCGGTGGCCGAAAGTACACCTAACCAACAGGCGGAGTTGTTATGAAGGCGAGAGCGTAGTGAAACGGGGTCTTACCCGGAAGTTACCGAACACTCGCCGGAAGCGGTCGGCCGGGTTTGTGTTCCGGGTTTTGACCTCCCGTTCCCCGGACCCCGCGGGCATTACTACGCATTGCTCCACGATGTTCACCCGTTGTCACACCAGCACGTGGGGGCGGGCCGGTCTAGACCGGTATGCGCCGCCTCAGGCGAGAAGGAAGTCCACGACCGCCTGCCGGAAGGCGCGGGAGGACACGGCGTTGCCGTGGTCGCGCCCGGGAACCTCCACGTGTACGCCGCCGCAGCGCCCGGCGAGCCCGGCGGCGCCCTCGGCGACGGCGTCCCGCTCCCCCGAGACGAGCAGGAGCGGAACGCCGTTCAGCAGCGGGTCGGCGCTGAAGGGACGGGAGGCCTGACCGCGCGCGCACGCCGCGAGCGCCGCGGTGTCGTTGCCGGGGAGGGCCGCGACCGCGCGGTAGACGCGGTCGAACGGGGAGTCGCCGGAACCGGGCTCGGACAGGTCGATCCCGGCGAAGGCGTTAACGGGTCCGAAACCGCCCAGGGCCACACGCCTCACCCGTTCCCGCATGGTCAGCGCCAGTTCCCACCCCAGGCGGGAACCCATCGAGTAGCCCACCACGTCGACCCTCTCCACGCCCAACTCGTCGAGCAGGGAAACGAGATCCGCGACAAAGTGTTCGGGCAGGTAGAAAGCCTCCTCCACGGGTTTGTCGCTGGAACCGTGGCCGCGCAGATCCGGACCGATCACCCGTAGCCCTGCGGACTCCAGCGCCCGGGTCCACCCGGTGGCACGCCAATTCATGTCGAAATCGGTGCCGAAACCGTGCAGCAGAAGAACCGGAACCGCATCCGCCGGGGCACGCGGAGGCAAATCCACATAGCGCATTGTCACGTCGCCGGTGAGTTTTGCGGACATGAATCCCCACTCCATTAAATTCTGAAGAACTTGCCGGGCCGCCCGAGGCCCTGTCGGATATTCCTATGAACGGCTCCCCCTGGGGGGCGCCGCCGTTCGTGCGGACCTCCCAACGGCACCGGCGGTCCGGCCGGCACGGCGGCGGCGGGTCAGGCCGTCGGGGGCTTCAGGCGCACCCGGCGGGCGGGCCGGGCCTCCTCCGGGGGGACCCGGCCGACGATGCCCGCCCGGGGCGCCTCGTCGGCCGCCTCCACCGCGAAGGTCACCAGGGGGTCGCCCACCGGGACCACCTGGTCCTCCGCCGCGTGCAGTTCGGCGATCCGGCCCGCCTGGGGCGAGGGGATGACGACGGCCGACTTGGTCGTCTCCACCTCCACGAGGGGGGCGTTGCGCGCCACGACGTCGCCGACGGCGACCTGCCACTCCAGGACCGTCGCCTCGACGAGCCCCTCTCCCAGGTCGGGGAGGGTGAAGGTGATGCTCTCTTCTGCCATGGTCTGTCTAGTACTCCAGGGTCCGTTGGACCGCGAGCAGGATGCGGTCGATGGTCGGCAGGTACTGGCCCTCCAGGGGCCCGGCCGGGTAGGGCACGTCGAACCCGGTGACGCGCTGGACGGGCCCGGACAGGTCGCGGAAGCAGTTCTCGGTGACGAGCGCGGCGACCTCCGCCCCGAGCCCGGCGGTCAGCGGCGCCTCGTGCACGACCACGGCGCGCCCGGTGCGCGACACCGAGGCGGCGAGCCCCGCGGTGTCGACGGGCTTGAGCCAGCGCAGGTCCAGGACCTCCAGGTCCACCCCGTCCTCGGCGGCCAGTTCGGCCACCTGGAGGCACTTGTGCACCATGGCGCCCCAGGCGACGAGGGTGGCGTGGCTGCCCTCGCGCACCACACGGCTGGTGCCGATGGGGTCGCTGGGCTCGCGCAACCGGACGGGCCTGCGGTCCCAGTAGCGGGCCTTGGGCTCCATGAAGACGACGGGGTCGTCGGAGCGCACCGACTGGAGGAGCAGGGTGTAGGCCTCGGCCGGGTCGGAGGGCGCGACGACCTTGAGCCCGGGGGTGTGCGCGAAGAGCGCCTCCAGGCTCTCACCGTGGTGCTCGGGCGCCTGGATGCCGCCGAAGGAGGGCAGCCGGAGCGTGATCGGCATCGGCGCCGATCCCCGCGTCCGGTAGTTCATGCGCGCCACCTGGTTCACGATCTGGTCGATCGCCGGATAGGCGAAGCCGTCGAACTGGAGCTCGGGCACGGGCCTCCAGCCGTTCATCGCCAGTCCCACCGCCATCCCCATGATCGCGGACTCGGCCAGGGGGGTGTCGAAGACACGCTTGTCGCCGAACTCCCGCTGGAGCCCGTCGGTGACGCGGAAGACCCCGCCGAGGGCTCCGACGTCCTCGCCGAAGACCAGGACGTCCGGGTCCTCGGCGAGCAGGGTGCGCAGGGCGCGGTTGACGGCCTGCTGCATGGACAGCTCGACGGGCGGGGCCCCGGCGGCGTCGGGGCCGGCCGCGGCCCGTTCGATCAGCTCGGTCACAGCTCGACCTCTTCCTGCCAGGTGCGGTGCTGACGGGTCAGCTCCTCGGTGGTCTCCCGGAAGACGTGGGTGAAGAGCTCGGAGCCGTGGGGCTCCGGGGCCCCGGCCACGCCGTCGCGGATCTCCTCCGCGCGCCCGGCGGCCTCGGCGTCGGCCTCTGCCAGGTCGGCCTCGTCGGCGTGCCCGGCCGCGAGGACGGCCGCGCGCAGCAGGGCGACGGGGTCGCGGTGCACCCGCCAGTGCTCCGCCTCGGTGTCCTCCCGGTAGCGGCCGGGATCGTCGGAGGTCGAGTGCGGCTCCACCCGGTAGGTGAGCGCCTCGATGAGCGTCGGCCCCCCGCCGGAGCGGGCGCGGGCGACCGCCTCGGCGGTGGCCTCGTACACGGCCCCCGCGTCGTTGCCGTCGACGACGGCCCCGGGCATGCCGTAGCCCTCGGCCCGCGCGGCGACGGATCCGCCGGCGACCTGGCGCTCGTTGGGCACCGACAGCGCCCACCGGTTGTTCTGGCAGAAGAACACGACCGGCGCCCCGAAGACCCCGGCGAAGTTCATCGCCTCGTGGACGTCGCCCTCGGAGCTGGCGCCGTCGCCGAAGTAGGAGAGGGCCACCCCGTCGCCGCCGCGCAGCCGCTCCCCCACGGCCCAGCCGACGGCGTGGGGGACGGGCCCGCCGACCACGGCGTTGACCGCGCCGAACCGGGAGGCCATGACGTCGTAGAGGCCGCCGTGCCACAGGGCGCGGTGGCTCGCCATGTAGCCGACCATGTCCACGCCGTAGGCCAGCGCGGAGGCCATCTCGCGGTAGGTCGGGAAGACGAAGTCGCGCTCGGGGTCGAGCGCCGTGGCGCTCGCGACCTGGGCGGCCTCCTGTCCCCGCACGGACACGTAGGCGGGGAACACGCCCTGGCGCTGGAGGGCGACCGCCTCGGCGTCGAGGTCGCGCGCCGTCCGCATGGCCTGGTACAGGGCGCGGGTGAGGTCCGGCCGGAGGTGGTCCACGCTGATGTGTTCGGGTGCGGCCGATGCGTGGGCGGGCGGGTCCGGGCGCACGGGGCCTCCGTCGAGGGGGGTGTCCCCGTGCTTCCCCCGGAGCGGTCCCCGGGGCGATGGTGAGCGGCGGGCGGGCATGTCGAGCGGCTCCCAACGTGGCCCGCCGCGCGTGGTGGCGCGTCCGGACCGGGTGGTGTCTGTCCTCTACGGCGATTCTCCGGACAACTCGACACTTGCGCTAGATATCCAGGAATAGTTGAAACAAAAGAGAACGAGGACCGCCATCGCGTTCTCGAATGTCTAACGTAGGACCTGGTTCACCTGCGAAAACGACACGGTGACCTATACAGCGCTTACTGTCACCAACCCTCACGAACACCGGGGCATCACCCGAAAACCCCTCGGTTCCGTCGGAGGTAGGGCCTATCATCACGGAACCATCGCGGTTGACTACCAGGGGTGCGTGTTCGACGCCGAGCGCGTACGTTCGGATCAGCCCGACCACCGAGCCAGGGAACGCCCCCCACGACACGACACATGAGGCCGGAAACGGCCGCCGAGCAAGAAGTTCCGTCACGGCCCGGACACGCCGGCGCGGTTACCCGCCGGTCGGGGAAACCCGCCGCCCGCCGTCCGCGTCAACCATGGGTACAGTCGGACTCCCCGCCGACACGCGCCCCCCCACTCCGGATCTCCCGAGACGGTTCCCCCGCCCCCGCCCTCCCGGTACGCCACCTCCCGGTGACCGGCCGGACACCCATCCGGACCCCATCTCGCCGACTGAGACTCCGATGGACGCAAACAACGTTTACCTGGTAGTTCGTTAGCCCCGGTCCACGAAGAGGGAAGGGGCTCCATCCTGAGAACAAGAGCACACGAGGAGACCCACATGGCCATGGGCGACCAGCGCAGGAACGGCCGGCGGCCGGACACGACCGACCAGACGATCCTGAGCGCCCTCGCCAAGGACGCGCGAACAGGCATCACCGAGATCGCCGCCCTGGCCAACGTCTCCCGAGCCACGGCCTACAACCGCATCAAGCGGCTCACCGACGAGGGCGTCATCCGCGGGTACTCCGTGGTGACCGACCACTCCAAGATGGGGCTCGGCGTCACCGCGCTCGTCCTCATCTCGGGCAGCCAGCCGGACTGGCGGGCCAACCGGGAGATCCTGTCCTCGTACCCCGAGATCGAGTACTGCTGGTACGTGGTCGGCTCGGCGGACATCGTCCTCCTCGTCCGCGTGGCCAACACCAACCAGCTGCGCGACCTCATCCTGACCCGTCTGCAGTCGCTTCCCGGTGTGACGTCCACCCAGACGCTCACCGTCATCGACGAGGTCGTGCACCGGCCGGTCGTGGAACCCTCGGACGGCGAGTGAGGCCCCTCATCCCCTGACCGCCCCGGCGACCGAGGCCATCAGCTCGGCGAGCATGTCCGAGCCACGCGCGCGGATGGCCGCGACGTCGTCCCCCACCTCCAGCACCACCTCGGCGTACGCCTTCAGCTTGGGCTCGGTCCCCGAGGGACGCAACGTCACGCGTCCCCACGCCCCGCCCTCCAGCCGGAAGCGCAGTGCGTCCGTCGGCGGCAGTCCCGCGTGTCCGCCGACGAAGTCGTCGACCCCCGCGACCGCGAGGGGGCCGAACGCGGTGGGCGGTTCGGCGCGCAGCCGCCGCATCGCCGCGGAGATGACCGACAGGTCGTCCACCCGCACCGAGAGCTGGTCGCTCAGGTGCAGTCCGTACCGGCGGGCCTGGTCGTCGAGCAGGTCGACCAGGGACCTGCCGCCCCTCTTCGCGTCGTCCGCGAGCGCCGCCGCCACCAGGGCCGCTCCCACCCCGTCCTTGTCGGCGACCGGGCGGCCCCCGTCCCCTCCCACGCAGTAGCCGAGGGCCTCCTCGAAGGCGAAGACCCGCCGCTGCCCGGGACCCCCCGCGCGGGCCAGCCACTTGAAGCCCGTCAGCGTCTCCTCGTAGTGCACGCCGCGGTCGGCGGCGATCTTGCCCAGCAGGCTGGACGAGACGATCGAGGTGGCCACCACGCGGTCCGGCCCGGAGGTGTGGTCCAGCACGTACTCGGCGAGCAGCCCCCCGACCTCGTTGCCGGTGAGCAGGCCGTGCCCGGGGACGGCGAGCGCGAGCCGGTCGGCGTCCGGGTCGTTGGCGATGACCAGGTCGGCGCCGTCGGCGGCGCCGGCCGCCGTCGCCAGGTCCATCGCACCGGGTTCCTCGGGGTTGGGGAACTCCACGGTCGGGAAGTCGGGGTCCGGGTCGAACTGCTCCCGGACCACGGACGGGCGGGCGAACCCGGCCCGCTCCATCGCGGCGAGGAGCACCCTGCCGCCCACCCCGTGCATGGCGGTGTAGGTGGTGGCCAGCGCGCGTTCGCGCCGGGGGACGAGCGCGGTGACCGCCGCCAGGTAGCGGTCCACGGCCTCCTCCCCCAGCACCGTCCACCCCTCCCCCAGGGGGAGGTCGCCGACCGGTCCCGCGGCGTCGATGGCGGCGGAGATCTCGGTGTCCACCGGGGAGACGATCTGGGCCCCCGCGTCGTCCCCCGCCCCGCCGGCGTACACCTTGTAGCCGTTGTCCTGCGGCGGGTTGTGGCTCGCGGTCACCATGATCCCGGCGTCCGCCCCCAGGTCCCGGACGGCGAACGCCAGCACGGGGGTGGGCAGCGGCCCGGGCATCAGGGACACCCGGTGCCCGGCCCCGGTGAGCACGGCGGCGCTGTCGCGGGCGAAGTCCGCCGACCGGTGCCGGGCGTCGTAGCCGACGACCACGTGGGCCCCGGCGCCGCCCCGGCCCCGCAGCCAGGCGGCGATGCCGGCCGCGGCCCGCATCACCACCACGCGGTTCATCCTGTTGGGGCCCGCTCCCAGGGCTCCCCGCAGGCCGGCGGTCCCGAACTCCAGGCGTGCGCCGAAGCGGTCGGCGAGACCGGCCAGGGCGGCGGCCTCGCCCCTGCCGGCGCGCTCCAGCAGCCCCCGCAGCTCCTCGCGGGTGGCGGGGTCGGGGTCCTGGGCGAGCCACTCCCGGGCGAGGGCGGCGGTGTCGGCGGTCATCGGTCCCGTTCCCTCAGAGCCCGGCGACGATGTCGGCGAGCAGGCGACCGACGGTTCCCGCGGACTCCCGGCCCGTGGCGAGCACGTCCTCGTGGTCGAGGTTGGCGCCCTCCAGCCCGGCGGCGATGTTGGTGACGAGCGACAGGCCGAGGACCTGGGCGCCCGCCTCGCGGGCGGCGATGGCCTCCAGGACGGTGGACATGCCGACCAGGTCGGCTCCCATGGCGCGGAGCATGCGGATCTCGGCGGGGGTCTCGAAGTGCGGGCCGGGCATGGCTGCGTAGACGCCCTCGGGCAGGTCCGGGTCCACCCTGCGGGCCAGCTCGCGCAGGGCGGGGGTGTAGGTCTCGGTGAGGTCCACGAAGGTGGCGCCGGTGAGCGGCGACCTCGCGGTCATGTTGAGGTGGTCGGCGATCAGCACCGGGGAGCCCACCGCGTAGGCGGGGTTGATGCCGCCCGCGGCGTTGGTCAGGACGACGGTCCGGGCCCCGGCGGCCACGGCCGTGCGCACGCCGTGCACGACCGCGTCCGTGCCGTGGCCCTCGTACAGGTGGGTGCGGCCCAGGAAGGCGAGCACGCTGCGGCCGCCGTCGCGGATGCTGCGGATCGTGCCGCTGTGCCCCTCCACCGCGGGGGTCCGGAAGCCCGGCAGGTCGGAGGCGGCCAGCTCGTGCCCCGAGTCGCCGAGCAGGTCGGCGGCGGGCGCCCACCCCGATCCCATGACCAGGGCGACGTCGTACTCGTCGACGCCGGTGCGCGAGCGCAGCTCCGCGGCGGCGTCCTCTGCGGCGGCCTGGGGTGTGCGAGTCACTGGGTGCTCTCCGTTCGTTCGTGCCGCGCCGGCGGCGCGGGGTGTCGCCCCGGTGCGCGGGGGGCGGGACATGACCGGTCGGGGGCGGCCCGGCCCGTCCGCGGGCGCCGGTCCCCCTTCTCTACACCCCGACGGGGTGCCACACCGTCTTGGTCTCCAGGAAGGGGGTCATGCGCGAGGTGCCCGGGTCGGGGTCGAGCCAGGCGTCCTCTCCCCCGCCGGGCGCGGGCCGGGGCCGCAGCACCCGGGTGAGGGTGGTCGCCGCCGCCCGCTCGAACTCGACCGCCAGCTCCCCGGAGCCGGCGAGGTCCAGGGCGTTGACGTCGGCGTGGGAGGCCAGGTGCGGTCCGATCTCGCCCACCCTGCCGGTCAGCAGGTTGACCACCCCGCCGGGGAGGTCGGAGGTGGCGAGCACCTCGGCCAGGTCGACGGCGGCCAGGGGCGCGCTCTCGGACGCGACCACCACCGCCGTGTTGCCGGTGGCGACGACCGGAGCGATCACGGAGGTCAGGCCGAGCAGCGGCGCGTCCTGGGGCGCGAACACGGCCACCACGCCGGTCGGCTCGGGGGCCGAGTGGTTGTAGAAGGGGCCCGCCACGGGGTTGGCGCCGCCGAGCACCTGGGCGAACTTGTCGGTCCAGCCCGCGTAGTACACCCACCGGTCGACGGCGGCGGAGACCACCCGGTCGGCGTCCGCGCGGGACAGCCCCTGCGCGGCCGCCGCCTGGGCGGCGAACTGCTCCCGCCGGCCCTCCAGGACCTCCGCGACCCGGTACAGGACCTGGCCCCGGTTGTAGGCGGTGCGCGACGACCAGCCCCCGAAGGCCTTGCGGGCCGCGGTGACGGCGTCGCGCGCGTCCTTGCGCGACGCGAGGGAGGCGTTGGCCAGGTGTTCGCCGTTCGAGGAGGTCACGGGGTAGCTCCTGCCCGACTCCGAGCGGGGGAAGGCCCCGCCCACGTAGAGCTTGTAGGTCTTGCGGACCGCGAGGCGCGCGGGCACGCCGGACGCGGGGGCCGCGCTCCCTCCCCGGCCCTCGGCGGCCTCGGCCGCGCCCCTGCCGGCCTTCCCGGTGCTTCGCCGCTCAGCCAAGGTAGGCCTCCAATCCGTGCCGTCCGCCCTCGCGGCCGTATCCCGACTCCTTGTAGCCGCCGAAGGGGCTGGTGGGGTCGAACTTGTTGAACGTGTTGGACCAGACCACGCCCGCGCGCAGGCGCTCGGCGGTCCACAGCATGCGGGAGCCCTTCTCGGTCCACACGCCCGCGGAGAGGCCGTAGGGGGTGTTGTTGGCCTTCTCCACCGCCTCCTCGGGGGTGCGGAAGGTCAGGACGGACAGGACGGGCCCGAAGATCTCCTCGCGGGCGACCCGGTGGGCCTGGCTGACGCCGGTCAGGACCGTGGGGGCGAACCAGTAGCCGTTCTCCGGCAGGTCGCAGGCGGGCGACCAGCGCTCGGCGCCCTCGGCCTCCCCGGTGTCGGTGATCTCGCGGATCCGCTCCAGCTGGGCGGCGGAGTTGATCGCCCCGATGTCGGTGTTCTTGTCCAGGGGGTCGCCCAGGCGCAGCTTGGAGATCCGCGCCTTGAGCAGCGGGAGGAACTCCTCGGCGACCGACTCCTGGACCAGCAGCCGGGAGCCCGCGCAGCACACGTGGCCCTGGTTGAAGAAGATGCCCGAGACGACGCCCTCGACGGCCTGGTCGATCGCCGCGTCGTCGTAGACGATGTTGGCGCCCTTGCCGCCCAGTTCGAGGGTGAGGCGCTTGCCGGTGCCCGCGACGGAGCGGGCGATCCGGCGCCCCACCCCGGTGGAGCCGGTGAAGGCCACCTTGTCGGCGCCGGGGTGCTCGACCAGGGCCTGCCCGGTCTCGCCCGCGCCGGTCAGGATGTTGACCACGCCCGGGGGCAGCTCGGCCTCCTGGCAGATCTGGGCGAAGACCATCGCGGTGAGCGGGGTGGTCTCGGCCGGCTTGAGGACCACGGTGTTGCCGGTGGCCAGGGCGGGTGCCACCTTCCACGCGAGCATGAGCAGCGGGAAGTTCCACGGGATGACCTGCGCGGCGACGCCGAGCGGCTTCGGGTCCGGGCCGAGGCCCGCGTGCGCGAGCTTGTCGGCCCACCCGGCGTAGTAGAAGAAGTGCGCGGCGACCAGCGGCACGTCGACGTCGCGGGTCTCCTTGATGGGCTTGCCGTTGTCCAGCGACTCCAGCACGGCCAGTTCGCGCGAGCGCTCCTGGACGATGCGGGCGATGCGGAACAGGTACTTGCCGCGTTCGGCACCGCTCATCCGGCCCCACACGGTCTCCTGGGCGCGGCGGGCGGCGGCGACGGCGCGGTCGACGTCGGCGGGCCCGGCGACGGCGACCCGCGCGAGCGGGGTCTCGTCGGCGGGGTTGAGGGTGGTGAGGTACTCCCCGCCCTCGGCGGGGGAGAACCCTCCGTCGACGAACAGGTCGTAGGTCTCGCGCAGGGCGACGACGGAGCGGGACTCCGGTGCGGGCGCGTACTCGAAGATCACGGCTCTAGTCCAGCGTGTAGTAGTCGGGGCCCGGGTAGGTGCCGGTGGTCAGCCTGGTGCGCTGCATGAGCAGGTCGTTGAGGAGGCTGGAGGCGCCGATCCGGAACAGGTCGGGGGTCAGCCAGTCGGGGCCGGCGACCTCGTTGACCATGACCAGGTTGCGGACGGCGTCCTTGGTGGTGCGGATGCCCCCGGCGGGTTTGACGCCCACGCGCCGCCCGGTGTCGGCGTGGTGGTCGCGGACGGCCTCCAGCATCACCAGGGTGACCGGCGGCGTCGCGGCCGGGGACACCTTGCCGGTGGAGGTCTTGACGAAGTCGGCCCCGGCCCGGATCGCCAGGTGCGAGGCGCGCCGGACGTTGTCGTAGGTGACGAGTTCGCCGGTCTCCAGGATGACCTTGAGGTGCGCGGCGCCGCAGGCCTCCTTGACGGCGGCGATCTCCTCGAAGACCTTGAGGTAGTCGCCGGACAGGAACGCCCCCCGGTCGATGACCATGTCGATCTCGCTCGCGCCGTCGGCGACGGCGCGGCGGGTGTCGGCGAGCTTGACCTCCATCGGGGCCCGGCCGGACGGGAAGGCGGTGGCCACCGAGGCCACCCCGATCCCGGTGCCGCCCAGCGCCGCGACGGCGGTGGCGACCATGTCCGGATAGACGCACACGGCGCCGACGCGCGGCACGGTGCGGTCCGAGGGGTCGGGGTTGGCGGCCTTGGCGCACAGGGCCCGGACCTTGCCGACGGTGTCGGCCCCCTCCAGGGTGGTCAGGTCGACCATGCTGATGGCCAGGTCGACGGCCCTGGCCTTGGCGGTGGTCTTGATCGACCGGGTCGCCAGGTCCTGGGCCCGGGACCGCGCGCCGACCTCGTCCACGCCCGGAAGTCCGTGCAGGAACGCCCTGAGGGCGCGGTTGGTCGTCGCCTCGGGCGCGAATGCGGTGTGGG
The DNA here is from genome assembly GCF_040613895.1 of Nocardiopsis sp. NPDC006198. Classification (NCBI taxonomy): domain Bacteria; kingdom Bacillati; phylum Actinomycetota; class Actinomycetes; order Streptosporangiales; family Nocardiopsidaceae; genus Nocardiopsis; species Nocardiopsis sp. NPDC006198. The sequence goes on from NZ_JBEXSY010000032.1 coordinate 64,925, forward strand.
GCACGGGCACCTACTGCTCGATCGGGTTGCTGGCCGGTCCGCCCGCCGAGGTCGGCGGAAGCGGTTCGGGGAAGCGTGCGCGAAGGCCCGTTCCCCGGGCGTCCGGCCGGGGTCGCCCCCGGGGCCGGGCACTCAGGCAGTCACCATAACCCCGGGCGGAGCGGCCGTCGGTATCCGCCCTGAGGGCATTGCCGAAGGTTGGAGAAGCCTCCAACCAGGACCGGTGAGCCGAGTGGTGGTTTCCTCCAACCCGGGTGGGAAAAACCCTGAAAACGGACACTCGGGCCGGGACCTCACCGGCATCGGGGGCTCGCGCGGTCTGGACCGGGGTACTCCTCCACGCCGCCCGGACGGGGTGCGAGACTGGCGCGGACCGGACCCCCGCCGGGCTCCGGAAGGGGCCCGGCCGAGTCGACAGGAGCGAGCGGTGGCACCAGCGAACACGACGGGGCGGACCGGTCCGCGCACGGGCGCGGACGCCGCCGGCCGCACGGGGGACGGGGACGGCGCCGCGGGCCGGCCTGGCCCGGCCGGCGCCCGGCGGCCCGGCCCCCCGGAGCTGCGCCTGGTGCGCCTGGACCGGGGAACCGCCGAGTCCGCCCTGCTCAGGGCGGCCGTGCTGGAGCACCGTCCGCTGCCCGGACGGCGCGGGTACGTGAGGGCGCCCGCGGCCACGCTCCCCCTCGCCGACGCCGACCCGGCACGCACCCCCTTCGCGGTCGTGGCGGGGCCCGGACCGGTGCGGGACGCGGCCGGGGCGCGTGCCTCGTGCGCGGGTTTCGGCGTCCTGGACCGGGCGGTGCACGCGCGCGACCTGGTGCCGGATCCCGCGCACGCGGTGCTGCTGCGCGCCTTCCACGTCGCCCCGGACTGGGAGGGGAAGGGGGTGGGCCGGGCCTCGTGCTCGGCCCCGCTGCTGGACCGGCTCGCGGCGGAGGTCGCGCCGGACGCCTCCGAGCTGGTGCTGTGCGTCGACGAGGCCAACCGGCGGGCGGCGCGGGTGTACGGGGCCGCCGGGTTCTCCTTCACGGGCCGGCGCCTCTTCGCCGAGCCGGACGGCATACAGCTGGTGATGGTCCGGCCGCTCGTCGCCGGGGGCGGGTCCTGACACGCGGCCGCCGGGGTCGGCGTACGCTTGCCCCATGGCGGAGTTCCGGATCAGCACCGACGACGACCGCGTCGACCTGCGCAGGATGGCGGCTGCCCTCGTCGAGTCCCAGAGGTGGGCGCGCGACGACGTGAGCATCTGGGACAACCGGCGCGGCGAGGTGATCGTGACGGTCGACGACGCGCTGCTGCGCAAGCCCGAGGCCGACCCGATGCACCGCCCCCGGCACACGCCCCGGGACGTCCACGACGCCTGCGAGACCCTGCGCAGGGAGGACCCGTCGCTGCGCCGCGTGGACTTCCGGTTCCTGCGCGAGGAGACGGCGCGCTTCTTCTCCGCCGGGTGGACCGTCTCCGACGTGCTGCACGCCCTGGGCCACCGCCCCGACGGGGCGCCCTGGCCCCTCGGTCCGGAGCGGCAGGGCACCGACTGGCTCCGCGAGCGCATGAGGGCGTGGCGCACCCCCGACGGGGACATCCGCCCCTCGCAGTCGCAGGAGGGCGCCCAGCTCCGGGTGATCAGCCGCGCGGGGCTGCCGGTGGACATCGGCCTGCCCGAGGACGCCGAGGTGTCCCAGCGGCCCGTGGCGAGCCGGTCGGCGGCGCGCTCCGCGGCCGACGACGCCCGGCGGCTCATCCGGCAGAACTCCCGCACCAGCAGCGATTCCCTCGCCCACCGGGACCGCACCTCCGCGAACATCACCCGCCGGGACGGCCTCCGCTAGCCCGTCTTCGCTCGTCGACGAGGGAGACGGCCCCGTTCGCCGCCTCGCCGAGGAGGAGTTCGGCCGGCCCCCTGCCGACGAGCAGCCTCCAGAGGGTGGCGAACAGGAGGGCCCCGAGGACGAACCACTCCAGCAGCCACGGGGAGGCCCACGCGGATCCGGCGGCCCCGATGACCACCGCCAGGACGAGGATGTGCCCGCTGTAGACGGTGAGCGGCATCCGGCCGACCGAGGTCAGCGGGTACATGGCGATCCGGAACCGGTCGCACAGGAACAGGCAGGCCACGAGCACGAGAAGGCCCTGGCCGACCGCCTCGGCGATCTCGAAGGTGGTGCCGGTGTGCGGCGTGTTGACCGCCAGCCACCACCAGGTGTCGGTCGGGACCTGCCCCGAGATCGACTCGGCGTGGTCGGTGACCGCGTACCGCACCTGCTCCGCCACCGCCGGATCGGCGGCGGCCTCCGGTGTCAGGCCGGTGAGCTCCGGGCCGCTGGCCGCGACGAGCCGGTCCAGCCCGCCCAGGGGGCCGAGTGCCAGCCACGACCCCCCGTAGGCGAACACGGACAGCGCCGCGCCCGTGACCGCCAGGCGCACCCTGACGGCGGTGGCGGTGAGGTCGAGCCGTCCGACGGCCATGCCCGCGACCACGAAGACCATGAAGGTGACCGCCGGGTAGTAGCCGGTCAGGAAGAACTCCGTGAGCGTCGGCACCGAGCCGCTCCGCAGCTGCGGGGGGAAGAAGGCCTCGCGCAGCGCGAACGACAGGAACGGTCCGACGGCGGCCAGGGCGCCCGCCACCGCCCACAGCGCGCCCGGGCGCAGCTTCACCAGCGGCAGCGCCAGCAGGAAGAACCCGGCGTAGTAGGTGAGGATGATCGCGATCGGCACCGCCATGACGTCCAGGACCGCGCCGAGGAGCCCGATGAGGACGGCCCGGGTGAGGATGCGCGCGACGGCCCGGCGCAGCGGTTCCCCGGCGGCGGGGACGGTGCGCCCGGTCATGAACGCCAGGGAGACCCCGGCGAGGAGGGCGAAGAGCGCCGAGGAGTTGCCCCGCACGATGCCGTGCAGGTCCCACGCGTAGTTCTCGGGCGACAGGAAACCCATCGAGGCCACCCCGAGGTGGACGACGAACATCCCGAAGACGGCGAGGGCGCGGGCCGCGTCGATGCCGTCGATCCGCGCCTTCGGCGAGGGCGGTCCGGCGGGGGCCGTGGAGGTGTCGTCAGACTGGTTCTGTGCCACGCCCGTCAGGCTATGCCCGTTCTGTCCCCCGCAACAATGCGCGGCGCCGCCACCGCGTGGCCACAGACGGCCACGCGCGGAACGCCGTTCCGCCGGACCGGGGAGCGGTCACGGCGAGGACCGCGGAGGGGACGCGGCGAGGAGGATGTCGAGCAGGCCGGGGAAGCGCCCGTCGATGTCAGCGCAGCGCAGGGCGAGGTAGAGCCTGCGCCCGTCGGGCCGCTGGCGGATGACCCCGCTCTCCCGGAGCACACGCAGGTGGTGGGTCATGCTCGACTTCGGGATCTCGGGGACGACCTCGCCGCAGAACCGCTCCTCGCCGTCGGCGAGTGTGCGGGCGACCTCCATCCGGACGGGGTGGCCCAGGGCGGCGAGCACGTCGACGAGCTCGATGTCGGCGGCGTCGGGGTGGTGGAGTCCTGCCATGCGACCACTGTACGGGAATACCGTACGAACAGCGGCCCGAGGGCCTTGACAGCCGACGCACATCCGTACGAGGATTCCGTACAGTTCGTTTGTACGGTTTTTTCGTACAAAAGGACGGCCGCAGCCCCCGGACAGAGGACCCCCACATGACCACGGTCGACCCCCTGAGCGACACCGCGCTCGCACACTCGCTCGACGGCGGCTTCTCCAGCCGCCACGCCGACGTCGACGGCGTCCGGCTGCACTACGTCTCCGGCGGGGACGGGGACGGGGATCCCCTGATCCTGCTGGGCGGGTGGCCGCAGACCTGGTGGCAGTGGAACAAGGTGATGCCCGCGCTGGCGCGCCGCCGCCGGGTGATCGCCGTGGACCTGCGCGGCATGGGATCCTCCTCCAAGCCCGAGGGGGGCTACGACAAGAGGACCATGGCGCGCGACGTCCACGCCCTCGCCGAACACCTCGGGCTGACCCGCGTCAGCATCGCGGGACACGACATCGGCGCGATGGTCGCCTACGCCCACGCCGCCCTCTTCCCGGAGTCGACCGGCCGGATCTGCCTCCTGGACGTCCCCCACCCGGACGGGGACTGGTCCTCCTTCACCCTCCTGCCCGGACCGCACCAGTACGTCGACCCCGACCGGACGGGCGTGTCCGGCTCCTACCTGTGGTGGTTCGCCCTCAACCAGGTGCAGGGCCTGCCGGAGGCGTTGCTGGAGGGCCGCTACCGCCTGCTCTCCGACTGGCTCTTCGACCGCTCGGCCAAGGACCCCGCCTCGATCGACGAACGCTCCCGGCAGGTCTACGGCCGCGCCTACTCCACGGCGGACGCCATCCGCTCCGGCAACGCGTGGTACCGCGCCTTCAACACCGACATCGAGCACGAGAGGGACTACGGGAAGGTGGAGGCGCCGCTCCTCGCCCTGGGCGGCGACGAGAGCAACTACGCCTACCTGAGGGACCTGATGCCCTCCAAGGGCGCCGACGTCCGGGTGGCCGAGATCGCCGACTGCGGGCACTACCTGCCCGAGGAGCAGCCGGAGGCCGTGGTCGACGCGCTGGAGTCCTTCCTGCGCTGACCCCGCCCCGGCGCGAGGGGCCGGGCTCCGCCACGGAGGCGGGCCCGGCCCCTCGCGCGTGTTCCGCGTGATCCGCCCCGGCAGGCCGGCCGCGCGGGCGGAGGGCCCGGGTCAGCCCTTCAGTTCGCTGAAGCGGTCCAGGGCCTCCGGGTTGGCCAGGGAGTCGCGGCTGGCGACCTTCTCGGGGTCCTCGCCCATGAGGATGCGCTTGACCGGGACCTCCAGCACCTTCCCGGACAGGGTCCGGGGCACGGCCGCGATGGCGCGCACGCGGTCGGGCACGTGGCGGGGCGAGCAGTCGGTGCGGATGCGCCGGGCGATCTCCCCGGGCAGGTCGCCCTCCAGGTCGGCCCCCTCGCGCAGGACGGTGAACAGCTCGATCCTGGAGGAGCCGTCCTCCTGGGGCACGTCCACCACGAGGGCGTCCACGACGTCGTCGAGGGCGAGGACCGCGCGGTAGATCTCGCTGGTGCCCATGCGGACGCCGCCGCGGTTGATGGTGGAGTCCGAGCGGCCGTAGATGATCGCCGTGCCGCGGTCGGTGATCTCGATCCAGTCGCCGTGCCGCCAGACCCCCGGGTAGACGGAGAAGTAGCTGTCGCGGAGGCGTTCGCCGTCCTCGTCCCCCCAGAAGAAGACGGGCATGGACGGCGCGGGCTGCGTGACGACGAGCTCGCCCACCTCGCCGGTGAGCTCCCTGCCCTCGGGGTCCCAGGAGGCGACCGCCATGCCGAGCGCCCGGGACTGGATCTCGCCCTCGTAGACCGGCAGCGTGGGCGTCCCGCCGACCAGGCAGCTGCACACGTCGGTGCCGCCGGAGGTCGAGAACAGCCAGAGGTCTGCGCCGAACTCGTCGTAGACCCAGGAGAACGCCTCGGGGCTGAGGGGGGAGCCGGTGGAGCCGATGGCCTTGAGGCTGGAGAGGTCGCGCCCCTCGCGGGGGTGGACGCCCTCCTTCATCGAGGAGGCCAGGAAGCCCGCGCTGGTGCCGAAGACGGTCACCCCGGCGTCGGCGGCCAGGTCCCAGAGCGCGCCCATGTCGGGCGCCGCCGGGCTGCCGTCGTACAGGACGATGGAGGCCGGGGTCAGCAGGACGCTGACCAGGAAGTTCCACATCATCCAGCCGGTGGTGGTGAACCAGAAGACCCGGTCGTCCTCGCGGGCGTCCAGGTGGAGGTGGAGGTTCTTGAGCTGCTCCAGGAGGATGCCGCCGTGTCCGTGCACGATGGCCTTGGGCAGCCCGGTGGTCCCGGAGGAGTAGAGCACCCAGAGGGGGTGGTCGAAGGGGACCGGGGTGAACTCCAGTTCGGCCCCGGCGCCGGACTCCTCCAACTGCCCCCAGGGCATGGTGCCGTCGAGGGGGGTGCCGGGGGCGAGGTGGTCGAGGAGGACGGTGTGCTCGGCGGTGGGCAGTGCGGCGCGCAGCTCGTCGACCACGGGGCGCCGGTCGAAGTCCTTGCCGCCGTAGCGGTAGCCGTCGACGGCGAGGAGGACCTTCGGCTCGATCTGCGCGAAGCGGTCGATGACGCTGCGGACCCCGAAGTCCGGCGAGCAGGAGGACCACACGGCGCCGAGGGAGGCGACGGCGTAGAACGCGGCGACCGTCTCGGGGAGGTTGGGCAGGTACGCGGCCACGCGGTCGCCCGGGCCGACCCCCAGTCCGCGCAGCCCGGCGGCGATGGCGGCGGTGCGCCGGCGGAGTTCGCCCCAGGTCCACTCGCCGAGTCCGCGCAGCTCGGTGGCGTGCCGGATGGCGACGCGGGCGTCGTCGCGGCCCTCGAAGACGTGTCGGGCGTAGTTGAGGGTCGCCCCCGGGAACCACGAGGCGCCTGGCATGGCGCGTTCGGCCAGCACCCGTTCGTAGGGGGTCTCGGACCGGACTCCGTAGTACTCCCAGACCGCTTCCCAGAAGCCGTCGACGTCGGTGACCGACCAGCGCCAGAGGGAGTCGTAGTCGAAGGACGCGGCCGGGGAGCCCGCCTCCCCGCCGAACGCACGGACCCCCTTGTTCTCCGAGGCCCACCGGGCGAACGCGACGATGTTCGAGGACTCGGTCCGCGCCTCGTCGGGCTCCCAGAGCACACGGGGCACTCTGCTCTCCGTCATTGGCCCGCCTTCCCAATCGCGTGGCTGTGTGTTGCTGTGAGACCCATCTAACAACACCCCACCACCTCCGCCACGCCCCGGCCTCGCGACAGGGAGGACCGGGGCGTGTGGTAGGCGCGCAGGTCACCGGCGCGGCGGCCGCGGCCGGGCCCGGCCCGGAACGCGGTCGGGACGGGCTCCCGCGAGGGGCCGCGCGCTCCCGTGGGATCCGGTCACGGGACGTCTGCGGCCGCGGCGGGTCAGGCGGCGAGCAGAGCCGCGACGGCGGCCACCGGGGAGTCGACCACGGGGGAGCCCGTGGCCTCCAGCCGCTCGCGCGCCATCAGCCCGCTGGCGACCAGGACGGACCTGGCGCCCGCCTCGCGGGCGGCGCGCGCGTCGTCGTCGATGTCGCCGATCAGCACGACGCCGGCCGGGTCGATGCCCTGGTGGTCGAGGTGGCGCACCAGGTGTTCGGCCTTGGAGTCGTGCTCGGTGGCGAACCTGCGGCCGTCGACCCGCGTGAAGTGGGAGGTGAGCCCGCGCTCGGTGACCAGGGGCACCAGGTGCTCGTGCGAGGCCATGGAGAGCAGGGACTGCGTGCCGCCGCCGCCGGACCACCGGAGCAGCACGTCCGGGACGCCCTCGCTCAGCTCGCAGGTGTGCAGGTGCTCCAGGTAGCTGCTGTCGTAGAGCCGCTCCGCGTGCTCCCACTCGCCGTCGGCGAAGGGTCGGCCGAGGAGGTCCTCGTAGCAGGGGATGAGGGGCCGCCGGAAGACGGAGCGCCAGTAGTCCATCTCCACGGGCTCGCGGCCGAACCGCGCGCAGACGGCGTTCACCGCCGCGAGGTTGGCGTGGTTGTCGTCCAGGAGGGTGCCGTTCCAGTCCCAGACGATGTGGGTGATACCGGTTCGGTCGAAGGTCGTTTCAGTCATCGGCAGCACTTTACGGCCCCTCGCCCCGGTTCGTGAATGCGTTTTCGGCCACCTCACCTCGGGTGACCGGGGTCCGGGGCCTCCGGGACGCGGGCCGCGCGCCGCTCCGCCCGGGTCCGGCGCGTGCGCCGGACCAGCAGGGCGCCGCCGACGACCATCACGGGGAAGAGGACGAGGACGAGCAGCGGCACCAGGATCGCGAGCAGCGAGGTGACCAGGCTGACGAAGTCCTCCAGGAGGGAGACGAGGGGGGCCGAGCAGCCGAGCGAGACGCCGTTGGTCACGACCCGCGCCATCGCCTTGGCGACGTGGAAGAGCAGGGCGACCACCACGCCGGCGATCACCGGGATCCAGGAGACCCCGGTCCCGTCCTCCGCCACGGCTCCGGAGGCGGCGCCGGTGATCTCGGACAGCTCGACCGTCGAGGCCCCCGCGCCGAAGACGATGCCTCCCGAGGTGGGCCGCACCACGGTCTGGATGACGTCGTTGACGCTGTCGACGGCGGGGAACTTGTCGGCGGCGAACTCCACGACCAGCAGCACGCCGAGGGTCACGAGGGTGACGGGGTGTTCGAGCCACAGCCAGGCGTCGCCGAGCGGGACGAGATCGGTGAAGCGGGCGAGCAGGCCGACCGCGAGGAGGGGGATGTAGGCGTTGAGCCCCGCCGCGGAGGCCAGGCCCAACCCGGTGAGAGTGGCGAACATGCTCTTCCTTCTGTGCTCCAGGGGGGACGGGGGCCGGGCGCGCACGGCCCCCCGCCCCGCGCCGGTGTCACCCTGTGACGCGAACC
>NZ_JBEXSY010000033.1:0-71936 GCF_040613895.1 Nocardiopsis sp. NPDC006198
GTGAGGTACGTGAAGGCGTGTCCGAGGTGGGCGGCGTCGTAGGGGGTGATCCCGCAGGCCGCGGCGGAGGCCGGGGTCCGGCCGCGCCGGACCCCGGCGGCCCCGTCAGGCGCCGAAGACCCACATGACGGTCGTGTACATGCTCAGCATGATCAGGACCAGTGCGACGACGTTGAGCAGGACGCCCGCCTTCACCATCTGGCCGATCCGGATGTGGCCGGTGCCGAACACGATGGCGTTGGGCGGTGTGGCCACCGGCAGCATGAACGCCATGGACGCGGCGAGGGCGGCCGGGACGACCAGGGTCATGATGGGCAGCCCCAGTCCCAGCGCGACGCCGGCCATCACGGGGATGAAGATGGAGGCGGTGGCGGTGTTGCTCGTGAGTTCGGTGAGCAGCAGCACGATGGCGGCCACGATCAGCACGAACACCCAGCCGGGCACGTCACCGAGGTCCGCGACCAGGTCGCCGATCCACAGGCTCAGGCCGCTGGAGCCGAACTGGCCCGAGAGGCTGAGCCCGCCCCCGAACAGCAGCAGCACGCCCCAGGGCAGCTTGCTCGCCTGGTCCCAGTCGACGGCGCGGACCCCGCGGGCCCCGTCCACGGGCACGATGAACAGCACGATGGCGGCGGCGATGGCGATCCCGCCGTCGGTGACGGAGGCGAGCCACGGCAGCGCGGCGCTCACCGCCGCGCTGTCCGCGAGGAACGGCACCGTGACCCAGGCGACGGCGGTGACGACGAACACGGCCAGCACGGTCCACTCGCCGCGCGACATGGGCCCCATCTCGCGCAGCTCCTGGCGGATGTGCTCCCTGGCCTCGCCCATGTCCCCGGCGGCCGGCGGGTAGACGACCTTGGTGAGCAGGAGCCAGCAGACGACGAGGAAGACGGCGGCGAGCGGCGCTCCGACCAGCATCCACTGGCCGAAGCCGATGTGGATGTCGTGCTCCTGCGCCAGGTACCCGGCCATCAGGGCGTTGGGCGGGGTCCCGATCAGGGTGGCCACCGAGCCGATGGACGAGGCGTAGGCGATGCCGAGCATGAGCGCGGTGGCGAAGTTCGGGTCGGCCTTGCCGCCGCGCAGCTGGGCGACCAGGCCGATGACCGCGAGGCCGATGGGCAGCATCATCATGGCGGTGGCGGTGTTGGAGACCCACATGGTGATGAAGCCGGTGGCGAGCATGAACCCGCCGATGATGGTGACGGGTCCGCTGCCGACGGCGGCCACGATCGCCAGGGCCACGCGCCGGTGCAGGTTCCAGCGCTGCATGGCCAGGGCGATGATGAACCCGCCCATGAACAGGAAGATGATCTCGTTGGCGTAGGGGGCGGTGACGTCCCCGATCGGGACGCCGTCCAGGAGCACCGGGAAGAGTGCGAGGGGGAGGAGGGCCGTGGCGGGGAGGGGCAGCGCCTCGGTCATCCACCAGACGGCCATGACGACGGCCACGGCGGCGACGATCGCGGCGTTGGAGGAGACCTCGCCCTCGGGGACCATGACGCCGTCGCCCCCGTCGACGGGGAGGGCGATGCCGGGCATGGCGAGGTAGGCGGCGAAGCCGAGGACGGGGCCCAGGAGGAGGCCGACGACCTTGCGGACGACGGTGCGCCGGCTGTCGGTCGTGTTCTCGTCGACGGTGGGGGATTCTGGCGACGTCCGGGGGGACGCGCCGGGTTCACTGCTCACGGATGAGTCCTCCGGTGATGGCTCTTGTTGTGACGACAGTCTCATACTGTCCGTTTTGTGAGCGATGAACCCGACTTCCGACCTGCTCCGGTGCACACCGGGCGTGGGCCGGGGAGTACCCCGACCCCCTGGGCGCCCGCCCCGGGGGGTCCTGGCGCACCGGGGCGCACACCCCCGGAAGGCGCCCCTGGTTCCACGGCGGCCTCCCGGCGGTACGATCCCCACTGTCAGGGGACCGGAAGGCGTCTCGACCTGGTGCGCGAGAACAGCCCCTCCCCCGCGGCCCTCACACCCAGGACGGCCTTCCCGCCTCCGACGCATCACGTTCCGCACAGCTGGTCATACCTTTGTCACCTTGGGTAATGTTGCGGACGACCGTCGAGAACACACCGGGAGTTCCGTCATGCGCACGTCACCGCTCACCATCGGCCTGGCCCTGACCGCGATCCTCGCCACCGGGTGTGCGCAGGAGGAGTCCGGGACCAACGGCGGATCGGCCGCCTCGGAGCCGCCCGTCGCCCAGCCGACCGCCTCCCCCAGCGTGACCGCGTCCATCTTCATGCTGCCGGCAGAGGGGGTGGGGGCCGTCACCTACGACGAGACCGCCGTGCCCGAGGGGGCGACCTCCGACGTGCAGGTCCGCGTCCAGGACGGCCAGACGCACGTGCAGTTCACGGGCACCAGCCTGGAGGCCGACCGCGAGTTCGGCGCCCACGTGCACACCCGGCCCTGCGGCGAGCGGCCCGAGGACGCGGGCCCGCACTACCAGAACGAGCCCGACCCGGCGGCGACCGAGGACGAGCCCTCCTCCGACCCCGCCTACGCCAACCCCGAGAACGAGGTCTGGCTCGACTTCACCACCGACGAGGGCGGCAGCGCCCAGTCCACCGCCACCGTCGACTGGGAGTTCCGCGACGGGGAGGCCCGGTCCCTGGTCCTGCACGAGCAGCACACCATGACCGGGCACGGCGAGGCGGGCACCGCCGGGGACCGCCTCGCCTGCGTCACCGTCGAGTTCTGACCCCCAGGGCGCGGGCCGGCCGTCAGTCCGGGAGCAGGCGGCGCAGCAGGAGCCGCTCCCCCAGGGCCCACGCCGTGGAGGTCAGCAGGTAGAGGACCGCGGCGAGCGGCACGAACGCGGCGATCACGACGGTCGTGTACTGCATGTAGGTGAGCGGGCCGGTGATCTGCGGCATCCCGGGGTCGGCCGCCGCGTTCGCCCGCATCACGGGAAGCATCAGGTAGCGGCGGTTCGCCCACGCCACGAGCGCGATGAGACCGACCAGGACCGCGAACACCGGGGCCACCAGGAGCCCGTCGGCGCTCGACGCCATCGTCGCGCCCAGCCCGACGCCGCCGAACGTGTGCGCCAGCATCGGGTCCTCCGTTCCCCCCGCCCCGATGAACACCCCGTAGAGGGCGATGACCACGGGCATCTGGGCGAGGGCGGGCAGGCAGCCCGCGAACGGCGAGGTGCCCTCCTCGCCGTACACCCTGCGCTGCTCGGCGACGAGCTTCTCGGGGTCGTTCCGGTGCTTGGCGGTGATCTCCGCCAGTCGCGGGGCGATCCGCGCCCGCGTCTTCTCCGCGCGGACCTGCATCACCCCCAGCGGGACGAGCAGGAGGCGGACGACGACGGTCAGCGCCACCACCGCGAGCCCGGTGGCCAGGCCCCCGGTGAGCGGGGTGAGCAGGGTGGTGAACGTGGCGAGGATCGCCGAGAGCAGGGTCATGCCGGCCGCGATCGGCCCGAAGCTGTACAAGGTGGGTCGGCCCTTCGTCTGGGGTGGGAGACAGACGTCAGGCCGCTCGGACCGCGCCCGGGGGCGCGGGCACACGCGTGGAACGGTCGTCGTACGGGTGTGCCGTGACGGTCAGCGAGCGGCCGGAAGGGCCGCGCCGGGAGCCCTGGGACGGGGCCGTCCGGCCGCGTCGGGGTCCCGGAAGGTGAGCACGGGAAGGCGTGCCGACCTGCGGCGCATCGCGTGCGCGGCGCCCGTGGCGGTGTCGCCGACGGGCCACAGCGCGGTGCCGTGGAGGACGAACAGGGCGATGGCCGCGCCGACGGCGGCGACCAGCAGCGCCAGGGAGCCGGGCGCGGGCAGGAGCTCGGAGGGCACGAAGCCGACCATGAGGAACTCGAAGAACGCGAGCACGAGCCCCATACCGGCCTCCTTCCCCGTTTTCTCCGCACATGCCGGTCGGGACGCATCCTATCCGCGGCGGTACGGTCCGACAACGCCCCGGACCGGGCCCGAGAAATCCGCCGACACTCCGCCGGGGCTCCTCACCTTTCGCGGGGCCCTGTAGCTAAATGACACGGAGTAACCATCTCCGCACTCGCCAGGCGCCGTCGTGCCCGTGCGAACCCGGTCGAAAAGGGGAGTCCCGTGCCGATCCGCCCTGCGAACCTCGCCACCATGTCCGCCACCATCGCCGGAGCGATCGCCGGGCTGTCGAGCAGGGACGACCAGGCGCCCCCGGTCAGAGTCACCTTCGAGTCGGGCTACCGGCAGACCGTGGAGAACGGCGGGTGCCGCACCCTCAAGACGGGGCAGGGCGGCGTCACCGAGGTCTCGACCGAGGCGAAGGTCAAGTTCGCGCTGTTCTCGGGGACGAGCTGCCAGGGGAGCCGCGCCCTGGCCTCGGGCCACGGCACGGTCACCTTCGGCGACCCGGTCCTGGCCGGGGCGATCGTCATCGGCTGAGGACGCCGCGCCGGCGGTCGGCCGCCCCCGGCGGGAGGGTCCGCGTGCGGCCGGCCGCCGGGCCGCCTCTCACAGGGCGGGTGGCGGGGGCCGCCCCGGAAGGGGGCGTCGCGGGGCCCGCGAAGGGCCCCGCTACCCCTGGCCCGCCTCCCGTTCCCCCTCGTCGGGCACCCAGCGCAGGACGTCGCCGGGCTGGCACTCCAGCGTGCGGCAGATCGCGTCGAGGGTGGTGAACCGCACCGCCTTGGCACGGCCGTTCTTCAGCACGGCGATGTTGGCCGGCGTGATCCCGACGGCCTCGGCGAACTCCCCGACCGACATGCCGCGCCGGACGAGCAGGAGGTCCAGGTCGACGACGATCGCCATCAGACCACCGCGGAGAGCTCGGTCCGCAGGTCCGTCGCCTTGCGCAGGAGGCCGCGCATGAGGACGAGCACCATCGAGAACACGGTGCCCGCGCACGTGGTCACGAACGCCGCGCCCAGGGCGGCGAACAGGTCCATGCCGTCGTCCGGCGAGGGGATCTCGGCCACGAACAGGTGCACGGTCACCCCCGCCGTGAGCAGCGTCGCCACCACGGTGGCCCCGATGACGACGTCCACCCGGACGAAGGCCCTCCCGTCGAAGATCGCGTCGCGCTCGACCATGCCCAGGAGGGTCCACACCGCGATGAGCGCGACCTGGACGCAGGCGACCCCGAGGATCGCCACCGTCACGTAGGGCACCTGGAGCGGTGCGTAGGGCGGGAAGTACGCGACCTCGTCGGCCGCCGCCCCGGGGATGACCACGAACTGTCCGAAGAGTCCGAGCAGGAGGACCATGGCGATCGCGGCGCGGAGAAGGAGGGTGAGATACCTGTGCATGTATCGATAATCGATTGTTTTCTATCGCAAGTCAATACCCCCTGTCGTCTCGGAGGCCCGGGAGCGGAAGCGCGGCCGCACCACCGGGCGTGTGTTCCCCAGGCCCCGGGACGGTGCGCCCCGGAACCGCGGACGCGGAGGGGGCGGCCGGCGGAGCCGGGGAGGCCCCCGGGGCGTGTTCCGGGGGGCGTGCCGGACCCGCGTCCGCCGGGCCGCCTCTCGCCGCGCCGCCCGCGCCCGGACGGCCGGACCCGGGCCGGCCCTCGCCGCCCGCCCTGCGGGAGAGGGCCCGGCGACCGGCGCGAGCGCCGAGCCCGCCGAAGGCACCCGCGGACCGCGTCCTAGTCCCCCGGGGCCCCCACGGCGCGTCCGCGGATCCCCGCGAGGCCCTCGGGCAGGGTGTCCAGCGTGTCTCCGTGGGAGCGCAGGACCGCGCCGGCGACCGCGTGGCCGAGCCGCAGCCGCCGTTCGGCGGACAGCCCGTCGATCAGCCCGGACAGGAACCCGGCGGCGAAGGCGTCGCCCGCGCCGACCGCCTCCACCACCTCGACCTCCGGGGACGGCTCGAAGACCGCTCCCGTGCCCTCGAAGCACGTCGCACCGTGCTCCGCGTCCTTGACCACCAGCGTCCCGACCTCGGGCATCACCGCGCGCACGTCCTCGGCGGTCGGGGTGCCCCACAGCCGCTCGGCCTCGTCCCGGCCCACGAACACCACGTCCGCGCGGCGGGCGAGGTCGAGGAGCACGGGCGCGGCCACCCTCGCGGGCCACAGCGCGGGCCTGTGGTTGACGTCGAAGGACCTCAGCGCCCCGTCGCCCGCCCGCCGGTCCAGCAGGCGCTCGACCAGGGACGAGGCGCGGGCGGACAGGGCCGGGGTGATGCCGGACAGGTGCACGATCCGCGCGCCCCGCGACCACACCCGGTCGGCGTCGGCGGCCGAGAGCGCGGACGCCGCCGACCCCGAGCGGTAGTAGAGGACCCCGGCGCCGCCGGGAGCCGTGTCCTTGACGTACAGGCCGGTGGGGAGCACGGGGTCCACGACGACCCCGCGCACGTCCACGCCCCACTGGGCCACGGCGTCGGTGACGATCCTGCCGAAGGGGTCGTCGCCGACCCTGCTCACCCAGGCGGACGCGTGCCCCAGCCTCGCCAGGGCGACGGCCACGTTGGACTCGGCGCCCCCGGTGCCGACATGGAGCCGGGTCCCGGCCGCGAGCGCCTCGGGCGAGGTGAGCACCGCCATGGTCTCGCCGACGCAGACCGCGTCGACCCCGCCCGACGCCGCTCCCGGCGCCCCTTCCGTCCCGTCCGCCTCCCGCGCGGTGTGCTCGCTCACCCCCGGTTCCTCCGGACGGACCTTCCGGGCAGGCGGTCGGTGCGGCGCCCGTCCCTGACGGTGAACTCCCCGGAGACCAGGACGTGGTGGATGCCCACCGGCGACCGCCGGGGCTCCTCGTAGGTGGCGAGGGCGTCCACGGTGTCGGGGTCGAACACGACCAGGTCGGCGACGGCCCCGGCCCGGATGACGCCCCGGTCGCTCAGCCCGAGTCTTCGGGCGGGCCTGGAGGTCAGGTGGTGGACGCACTCCTCCAGGGTGAGGACGCCGAGATCGCGCGCGTAGTGGCCGAGGTACCGGGGGAACGTGCCCCAGCCGCGCGGGTGCGGCTTGGCGCCGACGAGGATGCCGTCGCTCCCCCCGGTGTGGGAGCTGTGGCGCATGACGGTGCGGATGTTCTCCTCGTTGCCGACCTGGAGGAGGCAGCCGCTGCGCAGCCCGTCGGCGACGAGCAGGTCCATGTAGAGGTCGCCGGGCTGCTCCCCGCGCTCCTTGGCGAGGTCGGCGACGGACGACCCGACCGCCCACGACAGGGCGGGGTCCGCGACGCCGGTGACGACGATGGCATCCCAGTCCATGGGCACGCCGTGGTTGCCGTCGGTCCCGTCGACCTCGATCTCGCGCAGGACGCGCTCGCGGGTCGGCGCGTCGCGCAGCCGGTCGAGGGTGGCGGCGGTGCCGCCGGTCTGCACCCAGCTGGGCAGCGGGGCGCCGAGGTAGGTGGCGCTCGCGCGGTAGGGGTAGCTGTCCAGGGTGACGTCGAGCCCGTGGCGGACCGTGGCCTCGTCGATGGCGTCGAGGACCTCGGGCGCCCGGCCCCGGTTCTGCGGGAAGTTGACGTGGCAGTGCGCGAGGTGGAGGGCCACCTGGGCGCGGCGGGCCACGTCGAGGCACTCCCGGTAGGACTCCACGACCCTGGAGCCGTAGTTGCGGTGGTGGGGGCAGTAGTAGCCGCCCGCCGCCCTGACCGGGGCGAGCAGGGCGACGATCTCGTCGTCCGTGGCGTACATGCCGGGTGTGTAGGTGAGCCCGCTGGAGAGGCCGTGCGCGCCGTCCTCCATGCCGCGGGCGACGATCGCGCGCATGCGGTCGAGTTCGTCCGGGGTGGGCGGGCGGTCCTCCCCTCCGAGCACGGCCATGCGCACGTTGCCCTGGGGAACGAGGTAGGCGGCGTTGACGGGGGCCCCGGCGTCGACGCGGTCGAGGAACTCGCCGACGGTGCGCCAGGAGTGGTCGAGGTCGGGGGCGCCGTTCCATCCGGCGAGCTGGGCGCGGAGCTCGTCGGCGGTGTCGTCGGTGACGGGGGCGTAGCCGAGGCCGTCCTGGCCCAGGACCTCCAGCGTGACGCCCTGGAGCGTCTTGGCCTCGTGCGCGGGGTCGGCGAGGACGGCCAGGTCGGAGTGGGAGTGCATGTCGATGAACCCGGGGGCGACGGCGAGCCCGGTCACGTCCACGGCGGTCCCCCGACCGCGGGCCCCGCCGGGCGGGGCGACGCGGGTGATGCGCCCGCCGCGCAGGACGAGGTCGGCCTGCCTGGACGGCCCTCCGGTGCCGTCGATGACCCGTCCGCCGGTGAGTACCGTCTCAGGCTGCACTGTTCCTCCGTTCGGGGCCCGGCCCCTCCGGTCCGGCGTGCCGCCGGGCGGTGACCGGTGTGACCCAAGATACGCTGCCCCGAGGTCAATTGGTAACTTTGTTGCCAATAATTCTGCCGACGACCGCCTGCGATCCTGTACGAGCAACGGCGCGCGCACGCGCCACCCGACCAGAGGAGTTCCCCGATGTCCAAGAAGGCGATCCGTACCGACAAGGCCCCCGCTCCCGCCGGCGCGTACAGCCAGGGGGTCGTGGCGGGCGGGTTCCTGTACACGGCGGGCTTCGGCCCCCAGGACCCCGAGACCGGCCGGGTGGCGCCGACCGTGGGCGAGCAGACCGCCCAGGTCCTGGCCAACGTCTCCGCGGTGCTCGCCGAGCAGGGGCTGACCCTGGACGACGTCGTCAAGGCGACCGTCCACCTGGAGAACCTCAAGGCGGACTTCCCCGAGTTCAACGCCGTCTACGAGGAGCACTTCTCCGCCCCCTACCCCGTGCGCACGACCGTGGGCTCCGACCTGGCGAACATCCTCGTCGAGATCGACGTCGTCGCCAAGCTCCGCGACTGACCCGTCCCGCCGGGTCGCGCCGCCCCGCCCGGGGGCGCGGCCCGGCGGCGCGGCTCCGACGAGAACACCCATGGGCTGCTGCGCCAGTACTTCCCCCGGGGCGGCGACCTGGCGGTCCGCACCCGGCAGGGACTGGCCGCGGTCGCCGCGCGACCCGACAGCCGCCCACGCGAAACGCTCGGCTGGAAAACCCCGGCCGAGCGCCTCGCGGCGACCAACTGACTTCACGTGTGGCGACGACCTCTGGAATTCGCCGCCCCGGGGCGGTCCGGGGGCCGGGTCAGGGCTCCCGGCGGGCCCGGAACACCAGGTCGTGGGTCGTGTAGGTCACGCCTTCGAGGGTCTGCTCCCCGCGGCGGGCCTCGTCGACCAGCACGGTCCACCCGCTCTCCGGCAGGGCCGCGGCCAGCTCGTCGCCGGTGTAGAACATCTCCTCGATGGGCGGGCGCGGGACACCGTCCTCCAGGTCGCGCGGGTGGTGCGCGACGATCAGGAGCTCTCCCCCCGGCACGACGGACGCGGCCAGACCCGCGACGAGACGGGAGCGCGCCTCCGGGGGCAGGTGCATGTACTGCGCCGACACCAGGTCGAACGCGTCGGCGGGCGGTGTCCACGCGGTGATGTCGGCCTGGCGCCAGGTGATCCTCCCGGCGACGTCCGGACCGTGCTCCGCCGCGTGGGCGGCGGCCCGCTCCAGCGCCACCTCCGAGATGTCGACCGCGGTCACCTCCCACCCGCGTCCGGCCAGCCAGGCGGCGTCCGCGCCCTCGCCGCTGCCGACGTCCAGCGCCCTTCCGGCCGCCAGCCCCTCCGCCTCCGCCACCAGGTGGCGGTTGGGGTTGCCGCTCCAGAGCGCGGGGGCCGCGGCGTACCGCTCGTCCCAGTCCTGCGCCGTCACCGGCACACTGGGCGCCCCCGTGCCGTGCCCGTGCCCGTGCCCCGTGTGTTCGTGGTTCATGTCGACCACCTCCGCTCCCACTCTTCACGCCCGGGACGCCGAATCCGAAATCCTTTGCCGGAACGGCAAAGCGCGTGTCGGCGTCCACGCGGAAAAGGCACGGTCCCGAAAAACGCCGTTCCCGGGAAAACGGGAACGGCGCGGAGAAGGGCGGGCGCTTCCGGGCACGGGAACCGGATCCGCGGACGTGCTTTCGGCCACAGGGGAGGGCCCGGGGACGGACGGCCGGGGTGGGCCCCGACGCCTGCCCGACGGCAATCCGGCCCTACGCCCCGGGGTCGCCGAAGTCCTCCAGGCACAGGTCCAGCAGGGCCTGGATCCGCGCCGTGAGCCGTTCGCGGTCGAGCGCCCTCAGCGCGGTCGCGCCCTCCACCAACCGCACCCGGCTCAGCCCCAGCATGACCGCCGCCACCAGTGAGGCGTGCGACCGCTCCCCCTCCCCGCCCAGGTAGGCGGAGAGCGGGTCGATCATCGCCGTGGTGATCCGCCCCTGGTAGACCGCCTGGAGGTCGGGGTCGCCCGCCGAGTCGTCGAGGGCGCGCTGGAGCGCGGTGCCCTCGCCGTGGAGGCGGCTCACCGCGTGCTCGGCCAGGCGACGGGTGAGGGTTCCGTGGTCCCCCTCGATGAGGCCGGGGAAGACGCCGTCCTCGCGCAGGATCTCGGTCAGGAGCCCGCGCTTGGCCCCGAAGTAGCGGTTGATCAGGGCGACGTTGACGCCGGCGTGGGAGGCGATCATCCGCGAGGAGACGGAACCGTATCCCTCATCGGTGAACAGTTCCCGGGCACTGGCGAGAATGCGCGCCCGCGTCGCCTCCCGGCCGCGCGTCGGCCCGGCACCGCTTCCGGTTTCGTCCGGACGGTCCATCTGCACACCCCTCGGCGGCCGCGATCTGGCTTTCAGGTTTCCAGGTTGGCACCTCGGAAGGACCCGCGCATACCGAAACGGGAGCAGAGATACCGATTTGACAGGTCAACACCGTTTACCTATACCAGAGGGAGGACGTCGCCCCCGGCAGTGAGCCGCGGGGCTTTCGTGCGTCCGCGATCGGGGGGCCTGTGGAAGAGTCGTTGCGTCGAGAAGGAGAAACCGGGAGCGCCCCCTCGAAGAAGGCGCCGACCGCCATGGCGGGCCCTGATTCCTCCGACCATCCCACCACTGGAACCCCCGACGCCTCCGCCGTCCGCACGGCCCCGAGCCCCGCGGTCGCGCCGGAACCCTCCGCCGAGGACGACCCCGCGCTCCCCCCGAAGCGCGTCGTGCACCGCATCATGGTCGGCCTCGTCCTGGCCATGCTCACCTCGATGCTCACCAACTCGATCGTCGGCACCGCCCTGCCGACGATCATGGGAGAGCTGGGCGGGCAGGACCGGCTGGCCTGGGTGGCCACCGCCGCGCTGCTGACCATGACCGCCTCCACCCCCGTGTGGGGCAAGCTCTCCGACCTCTGGGGCCGCAAGCTCCTCTTCCAGGTGGCGCTGGGCATCTTCATCGTCGCCTCGGTCGCGGCGGGCCTGGCCCAGGACATCAACTGGCTGATCGCCGCCCGCGCCCTCCAGGGGCTGGGCGTCGGCGGCCTGGCCACGCTGCCCAACATCATCCTCGGCGACGTCGTCTCGCCCCGCGAACGCGGGCGCTACAGCGGCCTCATCGGCATGGTCTTCGGTGTGTCCACGGTCCTCGGCCCCCTGGTCGGCGGGTTCCTGGTGGACAGCCCGCTCGGTTGGCGCTGGTGCTTCCTCATCACCGTGCCGCTCGCGGTGGTCGCGTTCGTCGTCATCCAGTTCCTCTTCACCATGCCGTTCGTGCCCCGGCGCGACGCACCCGTGGACTGGGCCGGCGCCGGCCTGATCTTCAGCGCCGCGAGCACCGTGATCGTCCTGCTCAGCCTCGGCGGAACCCAGATCGCGTGGAACTCGCCGCTGTCGTACGCCCTGGGCGCCGCCGCCGTCCTGCTCACCGCGGGGGCCGTGCTGGTGGAGCGCCGTGCCAGGGAGCCGATCATCCCCGCGCGCCTGTTCCGCGACCGGACCTTCGTGCTCGCCTCGCTCGGCTCGGTGTGCGTCGGCATGATGATGTTCGGACTCATCATCTACATGCCGCAGTACCTCCAGATGGTGCACGGGATGTCGCCCACCGTGTCCGGCCTGATGACGCTGCCGCTGGTGGCGTCGTTCCTGTTCACCTCGATCGGCTCCGGCTACGCGGTGAGCGGGAGCGGCCGGTGGAAGGCCTACCCGGTCGTCGGCATGCTGCTGTGCGTGATCGGGTTCCTCGCCCTGAGCCAGGCCCACCTCGACCCGGGGCTGACCACGGTCGTCGTCGGCCAGGCCCTGGTCGGACTCGGCTTCGGCCTGAACATGCAGCTCCTCCTCCTGGCCACGCAGAGCTCCCTGCCCGTCGCGGACATGGCTTCGGGCACCGCCTCGGTGGTGTTCTTCCGCAACCTGGGCGGCGCCACCGGCGTCGCCGCGTTCGGCGCGGTGATGGTGGGGCGGCTCGACACCGAGCTGGCGGAGGCCGCGGCGGCCGCGCGGGCCCAGGGCGCGGCGGACGCCGAGGCCGGGGTGGAGTCGGGCGCGTCGGAGCTCTCGGTCGGCCTGGCCGACGCCGCCGAGGCGGCCCAGGGGTCGCCCGAACTCGTGCACGCGCTCCCCGAACCGGTGCGGGACGTGGTCGTCACCGCCTTCGACCACGCGATGCAGGGCGTGTTCACGGCCGGTGTGCCGATCGCGGTCCTGGGGCTGGTGGCCGTGGCGTTCATGAGGGGCGTGCCGCTGCGCGGCGGCCGGGCGAAGGCGCCGAAGCCGGCGCGGAAGGCGCGTCGGGCACGGACGTGACGTCCGGCCCCCGGGCCGCCTCAGAGGTAGCGGCGGAACCCCTCGGCGGAGTTGTCGAACCCGAGGGCCGCGTAGAACCGGTGCGCGCCGTGCCTGCTCTCGTGCGACAGCAGTTCGACCTTGTAGCAGCCTGCCTGCGTGGCGCGGTCGAGCGCGTCCTCCATCAGTGCGCGGCCGATGCCGCGCCCCCGGGTCAGCGGGTCCACCACCAGGTTGTCCACGACGGCCCAGGGCTGGGCGTCGTGCGTGAGGTTGGCGACGACCAGCAGGTCGAGGGTGCCGATGATCTGGCCCCGCTGCTCCGCGACCAGGACCGTGCGGTCGGGGTCGGTCTCCATCCTGGTCCACGCCCTCACCGCCGCTGAGGACATGCGGACGTTCGCGCTCTGCGTGTCGGTGGTGTCGCCGAGTTCACGCAGAAGACGCAGGATCGCACCGAGGTCGGACCGGATGGCCGCGCGGATAATCATGGCTTCCGGAATCGTAGCCGACAGCCCGCGAAAGGCGGACGTCCCCCTACAACCAGGACAAAACACCGAAGGGCGGGGACTGTGTCCCCGCCCCTGGAACTCCTGCCCCCCGGGGCCGGCGCACCGGTCGCGGAGAGGTGTCGGGGCCTACGGCTTCCGGATGACCCTGACTCCCTCGTCGCCCGAGGGCGGCTGGTTCTGACCCGACTCCGGACGCCGGTAGACACCGGTGATGCCGGGGTCACCGCCCGCCGCGTCACCGGCCGGAGCCTCGGCCTGCTGCCCCGGCTGGGCCTGCTGCGCCTGCGGCCGGCCCTGGGGCCCGTCCGGCGCGGGGCCGGTGAACCGGGCGCCCTGGGGCGGGCGGGGGGCCGAACCGGCGTCACCGCCGCCCCTGGCCCCCTCCTCCTGGGGACCGCCGGCCGCCTTCGGCCCGGCCTGGTCGGCCTGGTCCGGCCTGATCACCGGCTTGATGCGCACCGTGGCCTGGTCGGTCTCCTGCTGGAGCGGAGGCAGCTTGGTGGTGGCCTCGTCCTTCTGCTCCGGCGCGGGCCGGGGGCCGGGTCCCGTCTCGGGCGTGACCGCCCGGGCGGCCTGGGCCGCCTCGGACCGGACCGGCTGCGAGCCCTCCGCACCGGGTCCCGCCGGCTTGGGAGCGGGCTTGGCCGCGGGCCTCGCCGCGGCGGGCTTCTGCTCGGCGGCCGGGCCGGAGGCGTCCTCCCGCGACAGGCCGGTCTCCAGCGCGCCCGCCTTGTCCTCGGCCTCGACCAGGTCGGCCAGGGTCGAGTGCATGTCCTTGAGGCGGCGCAGCGCCTCGGCGTGCGTGGCGGTGAGCGTCGCGAGCCGACGGTCCGCCGTGTCGTGGATCTTCTTCGCCCGCGCCTCGGCCTCGCCCAGGCGGCGGTCGCCCTCCTGCTTGGCCTGCTCGCGGAGCTGGTCGGCCTCCTGCTTGGCGCCGGAGACCATCTCGTGCGCCTCGGCACGCGCGGAGGACACGATGCGCTCGGCGTGCTCCTCGGCGTCCTTGCGGTGCTTGGCGATCTCCTCCTGGGCCGACTTCTCGATCTCCTTGACCTCGGACTCGACCTTGGAGCGACGCTCCTTGGCCTCTTCCTCGGCGATCCGGAGGATCTCGGCCATGCGCGCGCTGATCTGCTCGTGCTCAGGCTTGACCTGGGCCTTCTCGCGGGCGATGGCGAGATCGCGCTTGTACTGCTCCAGCTCGTCGTCCATCCGCTGCAAGCGCTCGCGGATGCTCTTGAACTGGTTGTCCATGCGTACGTAGTAGTCGTCGACGTGCGCCTTGTCGTAGCCGCCCTTGCGCACCGTCGGGAATCGGTCCTGTTGCAGTCCGCCGCCCGGCAACATATCGCTCATGTGCCCTTCATGTCCTTACACCGTTTGACTGCACGTCGTACAACGTGAGAGTTGCCCCGTACCCCATTGTCCTAGGAACACCCGTCGAGTCCTGGAAACGACATCCACTCGATTTTGTCCCTTTTGCCCTGGTACGGCCGCATGAGGGGCACCGGCCGCGAGCAGAGTATGACGCCGCGGACACCGTCCGGACGACCAAGGCGGGCACGCGCGGCTCCGCGGCGTCAGGAGTCCCGAGGGGTGGATCGCCGCGCGGACCCCGGTCACGTTCTTACTAAGGTATGCGCGATCATCCCCGTACGGGGGCAGAGCGGTCAACTTCCCGTCGACCTCACCGAGCGCGGGGACGAGAAGCACAGCCGGAGGACGTATGGAGGGCCACGACATGGGTAGTGCGACGGACGGCCAGACGGAGGACGGGGCCCTCGGCCCCCGGATCGGCGGCGCGGCCTTCGGGAGGCCCGAGATCCACCCGACCGCGTGGATCGCCCCCGGCGCCACCGTGGTCGGCCGCGTGCGCCTGGGCGCGGAGAGCAGCGTCTGGTACGGATCGGTGCTGCGCGCCGACGGCGAGGACATCGTGGTCGGGGACAGGGTCAACATCCAGGACCAGTGCGGCATGCACTCCGACCCGGGCCAGCCGGCGATCCTGCACGACGACGTGAGCCTCGGCCACAAGGCCATGGTGCACGGGGCCGTCGTGGAGGAGGGGGCGCTGATCGGCATCGGCGCGATCGTGCTCGGCGGCGCCCGCGTGGGGCGGGGCGCACTGGTCGCCGCGGGCGCCCTCGTCCCTCCCGGCAAGGTGGTCCCGCCCGGCACCCTCTGGGCCGGCGTCCCCGGCAAGGTGGTCCGCGAACTGAACGACGAGGACCGGCTCGTCCTCGCGCACACCCCCTCCCACTACGCCGCGCTCGCCGTCCAGCACCAGGACGTGGTCTGGGCCTGAGCACCGGACCGGCCCCGGGCGGACGCGGCGCCGCACCCGTCGCGTCCGCCCCTCCCCCACCTCCGGACCACTGGAGCGATGGGGTATTCGGGACTTCTGGCTAACCCGGGTGACCCCCGCACTGGTCCTCACGAGTCATGCGCGACCGATACGCCCCCGCGTAGCCTGAAATCCTCACGCCCGTGGGGCCGGGTTCGTCGCGCCCGCAACCACGAAGGCCCGGTCCGGGGGCCACCGGCACACGCTCGCGACACCCGGGAGGTGGGCGCGCGTGGAACACGACACACACCCGCGACCGATGGTCCGCTCCTCCCTCCACGACCGCGTGGCGCTCGACGAGATCGACCTGTACTCGGAGGTCCTCATCGCCGTGGCGTGCGCGGACCACCCGCTCAGCCCCGCCGAGATCGACCGCGTGCTGGGCCTCTCCCCCGGGTCCTCCGGGGACGGGCCGCAGGACGCCGCCGGAGCGGCCGGCCCCGCGTCCGCCCCGACCGGCCCGGCGCCGCGCACACGGCCGGACACGGGCGGGGCCCCGGGGGAGGACCCCCTGCGCGAGGGCGGGTGCGCGGCCCAGGGCGCCGGGGGCGCGCGGGACGTGCAGGGCACCGCTCCGGCGCAGCGCAAGGGCGGCGCCCCGTCCAGGTCGGCGAGGCCCTCGCCCCGGGGCCGGGTCCCCGAGCAGGGCCGGCCGCCCGAGGCGCCGCTCCCCGGCCCGCGGTTCCTCCCCCGCCAGCGGCCCGCCCCCAAGCCGTCCCCGCTCCCGCGCTCGGCGCCCTTCACGATGCGGGCACTGCCGCGGCTGCCCCTGCCTCCCTGGACGTACTGAACCGGCCAAGCGGTTTTCCCCTGTCCGCTCCTGTTCACCCGAAATCGGCCTGATCCGGCCACGTCCTTCCGCTCCACCGCGGCCCGCACGGGGTATTGGCCTCTCGGGACCCCCTTCCGTCCCCCCGAGGCGCACACCCTTCCAGGAGCCGCAGATGTACCCAGACGAACCGGACCGCCAGGAGCCCCAGGGCGGTGTGGAGTCGCGTTCCCGGCGCAGGCCAGGAGGGGAGGAGGAGCCCGCGCGCAAGGTGACGCTCGCCATCGCGCTCACCGTGACCTTCGTCTTCCTGCTGGCGACCGCGGCCGGACTCGGCTGGTTCCTGTCCGACGGCGGCCCCTTCTCGGGCGGCGGCTCCGCGTCGGAGGAGGACGGACGCGCCGCCGACGAGACGGGGGGCGACGAGGCGGGCGGGGACCAGGCGGGCGGGGACGCCTCCCCCGAGGGCACGGTCGAGGACCCGCGTTCGGGACTGACCTACCAGCTCCCGGGGGAGGGCTGGCAGCGGCTCGGCGACGACGAGGTCCCCCCGGAGTACTACTCGTACGCCGTGTACGGCTCGGCGGAGGACCCGGACGCGATCATCGTCACCGGCAGCGAGCAGCTCCACGCGGCGGAGCCGATGGCCGTGGCCGGGGTGCGCCTCGCGGTGGAATCGCTGGGCGGCCTGGTGACCGACGTCGCCTCGCTCGAGGTCGAGCCCTCCGGCGCGACCGACGTGGGCGGCTCCCCCGCGTTCGGGGTGGCCGTGGACGGCGGCGGGGACGAGGCGTCCTACGGCCGGTTCCTGCTGGTGGAGACGGGTGACCGGAACGGCGCGTTCATGCTCGGCATCAACACGGACGGAGGGGAGGAGGCGACCGCGGCGATCGACGAGGCGTTCGCCTCGGTGGGCGTCCTCTGACGGGCCCGCGCCCTCCTTGCGGGGAGAGGGGCCCCTCGCCCACCTCCACGATGCGCCCAGCGCCCACCCGTCCCCACCGCGCGGGAAGAGGGCCGGCCCGCGCGGGGTCCACGGGCGCCGGACGAGCGGCTCCGCCGGACACGGCGGCGGCGCCCGCCGGGGCGGGCGGACCGGCGGGGCCCCTCACAGGGGCAGGACGGCCCGGAGCAGGAAACCGCCGCCCTTCGTGCGCACGGCCGACAGGGAGCCGCCGCCCAGGGAGACGCGTTCGGACAGGCCCGCCAGCCCGCTGCCCGAGGAGGACCCGCGTTCGCCGCCGTCGCGCGCCCCGTCGTTGGACACCTCCACCACCAGGGCCCGGCCCATGGCGGTGTCCTTCGCCCGGGTGAAGGCGATCTCGCACGCGGTGGCGTCGCTGTGCCGGAGCACGTTGGTGACCCCCTCCCGCACCACCCACGCGGCCAGGGACTCCCGGTCCGGCGGCAGGGACAGGCCCTCCAGGCCGGTGACGGACACGGCGGTGCCGTTGGCCGCCAGGACCGCGCCGACCGACGCCACCTCCTCCGCGAGGTCCACCTCCCGGTACCCGCTGACAGCGGTGCGGACCTGCTGCAGCGCCTTGCGGGCGAGTTCGTGCACCTCCTCCATCTCGGCGGCGGCCCGTGCGGGCGCGCGGTCGACCAGCCTGCTCGCCAGCTCCGCCTTGACCGCCAGGGCCGACAGGCTGTGGCCGAGCAGGTCGTGCATGTCCCGGGCGAACCGGAGCCGCTCCTCGGTCACCGCCAGCTGCGCCCTGGCCCTCTGGCCCTTCACGGCGTCGTTGGTGACGTCCCACAGCCAGAGGGACGCGAGCGATCCCGCGGAGAGCAGGAGCGCCCACCCGATCGAGAAGACCCAGGCCAGGAGGAAGGGGATGAACTGGATATCCAAGGGGCTGAACGGGATCAGCGCCCAGGGGAGCGCGAGAAGGAGCGCGCTGACGGCCGCTCCACGCCTCCGGGAGGCCACGAAGACCCCGACGGCCCACCACGCGCCGAGGAAGAACATGCCGCTGACGGGGACCTGGAGGGCCGCGGCGGCGACCGCCGCCATCGCGATCGAGCCCCAGTAGAGCCAGGGCCGCGGGTCGCGCCGCCCGTCCATCCGGTCCCGGAACATGGCCATCAGGGCCACGCCGAGGGGGACGGCGACAGCCTCCGCCAGGACGGTCCTCCACAGCGTGACCTCGTCGGTGCCGAGCCTGAGCTCCGTCAGGGGCATGCCGACCAGGATGAGGAGGATGAACAGCATCGAGCCGAGGATGATGCGCCGGGCCACGCGGAGCTTGCGCTCGGTCCGCCGGCTCCCGGCGGGATCGACCCCGTGGTTCATCGACGGCCCTCCCCGTGCTCGGAGGAGGCCCCCGCTCCGGCGGGCCCCGTCCCGGCCCCGGCCTCCAGGGGGAGGACCGCCCGGAGCAGGAAGCCGCCGTCCCTCGTGCGCGCGGCCGAGAGGGACCCGCCGCCCAGGGAGACGCGTTCGGACAGGCCCGCCAGGCCGTTGCCCGAGGAGGACCCGGGTTCGCCGCCGTCGCGCGCCCTGTCGTTGAACACCTCCACCACCAGCGCCGTCGGCCGGTCGGGCCGCCCCGGCAGCCGGGAGAACGAGACCGCGCACCGGGAGGCGTCGCTGTGCCGGAGCACGTTGGTGCCGCCCTCCCGCACCACCCACGCGGCCAGGGCCTCGGTCCGCGGGGGCAGGTCGAGGCCGTCCAGGCCGCTGACGGCCACCCTGGTCCCGTTCGCCTCGAGGACACCGCCCACGGAGGCGACCTCACCGGCCAGGTCCACCTCGCGGTAGCCGCTCACCGCCCCGCGCACCTGCTGCAGTGCCGCGCGGGCCAGGTCCTGCACCTCGGACATCTCCGTCCTGGCCCGGTCCGGGGAGCGTTCGGCGAGCCTGCCGGCCAGTTCGGCCTTGACCGCCAGGGCGGACAGGCTGTGGCCGAGCAGGTCGTGCATGTCGCGGGCGAACCGGAGCCGCTCCTCGCCGACGGCCAGCCGGGCGCGCGCCGCCTGCCCGCGGATCGCGTCGTTGGTGATGTCCCACAGCCAGAAGGTCGAGGCGAACAGGAACCGGAACAGCAGCGCGAAGCCGACGCCGAACATCCAGGTGAAGGTGAAGGCGAGGGGCGGGATGCCCAGGACCAGGGGCAGGGTGAGCGCCTTGAGCCAGCTCAGGGCCGCGAGCGCCAGTCCCAGGTTCCGGCTCGTCCTGGACGGCACCGCGTTCGCGACCACCCCCCACCAGGTCGCCAGGACCAGGGCGGAGTTGAAGAGGCTCTGGACCAGGGCGAAGGAGGCGCAGCTCAGGACGAGCGACCAGACGACCAGGCGGCGGTCGGCGGCGCCCGGGCCGTCGACGCGTCCCCGGATGAGGAGGACGAGCAGGACGCCCGAGCCCAGCGCCGGGACAGCCGCCACGGCGGCGATCCACGGGGGGAGGCCGACGTCCGACAGGTAGCCGGCGTCGATCACGGCCCAGAAGGCCTGGGCCAGTGCCAGCGGGTACGTCGACCAGACGGTGATCGCCCGGGCGATCCTCAGCCGCCTCGTGTTCCTCGCGCTCACGCCGTCCAGGCCGACGTCCCCTTCCACCATGCCCACGGTCCCCTCCGCGTGTCCGACCCGGCGTCCCGGCCTGCGCCGGCCCCGTCGTCCACAGGCTCCGGAACGCACTGGTGCGGCCCCCACCATCCTGCCAGGGTGGTGGGAGGAGCTCCGTGACGGGAACCCGCCGCCGGTCGGGGAGGGGGTCGCCGGACGGCCCGCCCGCCGCCGTGCCCGCCCGCGCGGGGGCGCGTGGGTCCTGCTCATGGGCGGGGTCCGCTCCATGGACCGCCGCGCCCGCCCGCTTGGGCCCCTGGGCGCCTACGGCCGCACCGCCGTCCGAACTGCTGTGCCCGCCCGCGCGGGGAGCGGGGGCGGCCGTCCGTCCCCGGCCGCCCCCGCTCCCCGGATCCCGCCCCGGTCACGGCTGGCGGGGGTCCCACTTGAAGAACCTGCGCACCAGCAGCGCCAGGACCGCGGTCCACGCGAGCACGACGCAGATCGAGGGGAGCGCGGCGGCCCACAGCCCGAGGTAGCCGGGCTGCGTCGCCGCCTCCAACCCGCCGAACACGTCGTAGCCGGTGAAGGCGGCCTGGGCCATCAGGGTGACCGGCGCGACCGGCAGCAGCATCATCGCTTCCCGCAGGGGGTCCGGCAGCATGCCCAGCGGGATGAACAGCCCTCCCAGGAACAGCAGGATCATCATGGGCACCATCGCCGCCATCTGGGCGGCCTCGGCGTTGCGCACCATCGGGGTGACCAGCAGGCCGAGCAGGGTCATCGGCACGGTGCTCAGCAGCACCGCCACCAGCAGCATCACCGGGTCCTGCGGCATCGATCCGGTGAACGCGGAGGTCACGGCGGTCATCAGCACGGCGACCAGCAGCGAGAAGAGGGCCACCACGCCGATGACGGCGCCGAAGATCGCCGCCTGCGGCACCCCGCTCACCCGGAGCCGCTTGAGCACCAGGGCCTCCCGGCGCGCCGTGAACACGTTGGAGGCGTGCCCGAGGCCGACGATCAGGCCGATGCTGCCGAGCATCCCCGCCATCGACATCGCGGTGCTGTCCACCCCGGGGAAGACCTCGTAGGACTCCATCCCCAGGGAGACCACGAGCAGGAACATGGGCAGGGCCAGGAACATCCACGCGGTCTTGTACCGCACGAACAGTGTGAACTCGGTCCGGGTCAGGCGCGCGGCCTGCCGGAATCGGCCGATGGTGGGCCGGGGCCGCCCCGGGGCCGCTGCGGCCGCGGTGGGTGTGGTCATGGTGTGCTCCGTACGTCGTGGGGTGGCCCGGGGGCCGGGGGTGTGCTCGGCGGCCGCTCACGCGGCGCGGGGTGCTCAGTCCCGGACGAGGTCCGCCGCGCCGTCCGCGACCCGGAGGAACACGTCCTCCAGGGAGGCGCCGCGCACCTGGAGGTTCTTGAGCGTGGTCCCGTTCCCGGCGGCCCATCCGATGAGCGCCGCGACGGCGTGGTGGGCCCGGTCGGCGACGTCGCCGTCCAGGACGGTGTACGTGGCCCACAGGGAGTGGTCGCGCGTCTCCACGGCCACCTCGGCCCCGGGCAGGCTCGGCAGGTCCCCCGTGCGCACGTCCTCGGGGAGCAGGAAGCTCACCCGGTCGCCCCACCCGGCGAGGACCCCGGCCAGGGTCCCCTCGACCCGCACCTCGCCCCGGTGCATGATCGCGAGCCGGTCGGCGAGCCGTTCCGCCTCCTCCAGGTAGTGCGTGGTGAGGAGGATCGCGACCCCGTCCCTCTTCAGGTCGCCGATGATGCGCCAGGTCTCCTGGCGCGCCTCCGGGTCCATGCCGGTGGTCGGCTCGTCCAGGTACAGGACCTCGGGGCTGGTGACGAGGGCGAGTCCGAGGTCGAGCCGGCGCTTCTGGCCGCCGGACAGCTGGCGGACGGCGACCCGGCGCTTGTCCAGGAGATTCACCAGGCCCAGGACCTCCTCGGCGTCGCGCGGGGCGGCGGCGAGGTCGTGGGCGAGGGAGACGGTCTCCCCGACCGTCAGGTCCTCCAGCAGGCCGCTGCCCTGCAGGACCGCGTTGGTGCGCTCCCGAACGCCGACCGGCTGGCCGTAGGGGTCGGCGCCGAAGACCCGGACCGTGCCGGAGCTGGGCTTGCGGAAGCCCTCCAGCGTCTCGATGGTCGTGGTCTTCCCGGCGCCGTTCGTGCCCAGGAGGGCGAAGAGCTCTCCGGGGTGGATCTCGAAGGAGACGCCCCGGACCGCCTCGAAGGTCCCGTAGCGCTGGCGCAGGTCCCGGACGACCACCGCGGGCCCGGTGGCGTCCGGGGCGGTCTCGTGGGCCTGGGCTGGGTTCGCTGTCGTCGTCATGCGTCCAGGTTCCCGCGGGGACGGGCGCCCGGGACAGACGCCGTTGTCACCGGCTGCCGGTGCGGAACCTCCCGGCCCCCGCACTGACAAATGTCATCCGGGCAGGCCGCGGGGCACGACGCGGCCGCCCGCACACGTCCGGTTCCCCGGCTCGCGTGCGGGCGGCCCGCGGTGTCAGCGTGCGCGCCCGGCCCCCTCATCACTCGCGTCGGGCGTGTCCGCTGACCCCGGGTTCCCGGTCGGTGCACCGACCGGTCCCCTCCCCCGCCGGGCGGGACGGCCGGACCGGTGGGGTGCGGCCCCCGACCACGTCCCCGTCCTGTACCGACCGTGTCCACCCGAGGGCGGTTCTGTCCGTTCCGGCATGCTCGAAACGGACCGACACCTGCGCGCGGTGTCGACAAGAGTTCTACACGAAGACCGCCTTCCGCGTAGGGAGAACGGCATTCATGAGAAAGTTTCATGCGCGGAATCCCCGTACCGGTGAGTTCGTTTCGCGGAAAACGTCCTCCCGGGGAAACCGGTCCGGTGCGGAGCGTCCGCGCGACCGCCCCGGAGACACCGCGAGTACCGACCGCCCACGCGCCGGGGGCGGCTCCGGTGCAGCTCGCCGGGCCCCGGCAGCCCCGGACGACGGCGTCCGCCCGGCCCGCCGCCGCTGCCGTCCGCCTTCCCGGCGGGCCCGCCCGAAACGGCGGTTCCGAACACGGATCCGGGGCCGGGGCGCCGACCGTCCCGTTTCTTCCGAACCGCGCCGAAGGGCGGCTCCCCGGCGAAACGGCTCCGTTCCGCGAAAGGCGCCGAACCGGAACACACCGGCGTTTCACGGCGCCGCCCCGGGTTCCCCTGCCTTTCCTCCGGAAGGGTGCGC
This sequence comes from Nocardiopsis sp. NPDC006198, assembly GCF_040613895.1. Lineage (NCBI taxonomy): Bacteria > Bacillati > Actinomycetota > Actinomycetes > Streptosporangiales > Nocardiopsidaceae > Nocardiopsis > Nocardiopsis sp. NPDC006198. Next base: position 22,891 of record NZ_JBEXSY010000033.1, read on the forward strand.
CCCGGAGCCGGCCGCTCCCCCGGGTACGGGGGCGGGAACGCCGTGCCCGTCGCGCGGAAGCTCTCGCGCCGTGGACCGGAGGGCCGGTCACGGCGGCGCGGGGTTCACCAGGCGCGGAGGTGGTCGCGCAGGGAGCGGGCCACACGGGCCATGAGCGCCTCGGCCCCGGGCTGGTGGACGGCGGGCACCCGCGACTCGGTGAGCACCGACACCGCGAACGTCTGGCCGTCCGCGTGCTCGACCACGCCGAACTCGTGGCGCAGGTTCAGCAGGGTGCCGGTCTTGGACGACCAGGTGGACGCGTCGGAGGTGAAGTCCGGGGCGAGGCGGTGGCGCAGCACGTTGCCGCGCATGAGCTCCCGCACCCGCGCGGCGATCCCCGGATCGATCACCGAGGGCCGCCACAGGGCCTCCAGCAGGTCGGTGAACGCCCGGGCCGAGCCGGAGCTGGCCCGGGTCACGTCGAGCTGCGGGATGCGGTGCCCGCGCCCCGCCGTGCCCTCCCCGATGGCCAGGGAGTGCGCCAGGTGCGCCTGGTCGGGTCCGAGCCGGTCGGCGGGGGTCTCGTTGAGGTCGCGGAGCTTGTGCCGGACGGTGATGCCGCGCAGTCCCGCGGAGCGGAGCCAGGCGTCGACCCTCTCGGGCGGGGTGACCTCGAAGAGGGTGTCTGCGGCGGTGTTGTCGCTCAGGCACGTGCTGAGGTACAGGAGGTCCTCGACGCTGACCTTCGCGGGGTGGCGGAACCGGCTCATCCCCGTGTGCATCGGCAGATCGCTCCGGCCCGGCTGCACGAGTACCTGTTCGGCGCCGTCGATCTCGCCGGCCCGGATGCGTTCGAGCGTGGCGATGGCGAGCGGCACCTTGACGAGCGAGGCGGTCGAGAACTCCAGCTCGGGCTCGATGCCCAGCTCCTCGCCCGTGTCGAGGTCCCGGACGAGGAACGATCCCCGCAGCCCGCCCTCGTCGAGTTCGCGGCGCAGGTCCCGGACCAGTGCGGTGGCGCTCACTCGGACTCCCCCCGCCCGTCCGGCACGCCCAGGCAGCGGGCTATGCCGTGGCCGAGGAGCGAACGCAGCCGCTCGGCCTCCTCGCCGGTGTCGGCGGCCACGTCGTAGCCGCGGGCGAGGCCGATCCCGCCGATCGGGCGCCAGTGCAGCCCCAGGTCGCCGGCCTGTCGCCGGGAGCACAGGAGGAGGTCGTCCGAGCCCAGCGCCTCGGCGGCGGCGGAGGCCAGGGAGGAGGCCACGGAGACCTGGGCGGGTCTCAGTCCGACGGCGTCCCGCAGGCGGTTCAGGGGATCGCGGACGTGGGGGACGTCGTCCTCGGGCTGGATCCAGACGCGCCGGCCCCGCGCGGCCGACCTGCCGCGGTCCACGCGCAGGGTCTCCACGTGGAAGGAGCCGACCCGGGGCTCCTCGGCGCTCGCCAGTCCGAGGGGCACCGTCCAGGCGCCCTCGCCCGGCGGGGTGCCCGTCAGCGCGGCGCGGACCTCGCGAGAGCCCAGGAGCTCGGTCCGGACGGCCGGCGGTGCGGGCCGGAAGTCCAGGTGCACGCCCTCCCTCCGGGCCTCGGCGCCGAGCGCCGCGAGGTCGCGGGTGGCGCAGATGTCCGGCACGGCGAGACGCAGCGGCCGCAGCGCGGCGCGCTCGGCGTCGTGCTCCATCTCCTCCGCCAGCTGGACCAGGCGCCGGGCGGACGGGAGCATGTCGCGTCCGAAGCGGGTGAGGACGGCCCGACGTGTGGAGCGGTCGAACAGCCGCGCCCCCAGGTGGCTCTCCAGGGCCGCGATGCGCCGGCTGGCCACGGGCTGCGGGATGCGGGCGGCGGCGGCGCCGAGGGTGAAGCTGCCCCTGTCGCTCACGTTCACGAAAGCCTTGCAGGCGCCGACGAGGTCCATGCCGGCCACCCTATGCCCTTTCGGCATGGAAAGGACCCCTGCCTCCGGGGAGCGCATCGACCGGCGGACCGGACGGTCAGCCGGGGGTGGCGGGGCCGCCCGGCGGCCGGGGGGCGACGGCGCGGACGGCCGCGTCGATCGCCCTCCGCTGGGGATCCAGGGACGTACCCGGCGGACGGCGGGCGGCGCTGAGCCAGATCCCGTCGACGAGGACGAGCAGCAGCTCCACGAGGGAGTCGACGTCCTGGCCCGGCGCGAGCTCCCCCTGCTCCGCGGCGTACCCGAGGGCGGCCCGGAGGGCGGTGCGGGCCTGGGCGTCGAGCTCGGCGAGGACCTCGGCGAAGTCGGAGTCCACGGAGGCGCGCGCGTAGAACGCGGACCAGACGCGGGCCTCGGCAAGGCGGTCCCCGTCCGTGGGCAGCAGGTCGAGCAGGACCTGGCGCAGCCCCTCGGCGAAGGTCAGCTTCCCGGGGCCGATGCGCACACGGGAGATCCGGGCGGACACCGCCGCCAGCGCCTCGCGGAGCGCGAAGCGGAGCAGGTCCTCCTTGGTGCCGAAGTCGCGCTGGACGGCCCCCGCGGAGAGTTCCGCCTCCGCCGCGACGGTCCGGATGCTGACGCCCTCAAGACCCTCGCGGGCGGCGATCCGGTGGAGCGCCGCGGCCACCCTCCGGCGGCGTTCTTCCCTGTCTACGTACCTGGGCACGGCCACATTGTGACACACCCCCACGATTCGATACACTCGTATCGATACGAACGTATCGAATGGAGGACGCATGGACCACCCACACGAACGCGGCGCCGGCCGACGGCCGGCCGCCGCCGTCGGACGCAGGGCCGCCCTCGCCGCCGCGTGCATCACCGCCCTTCCGGGAGCGGCGGCGGCCGCACTCGTGCTGCTGCCGCCGCCGTCGTGGGACGCGTGGCAGTACGCGCTGCTGGCGCTGGAGTTCAGCCTGGTGTTCGCCGTACCGGCCGCCGCGGGGCTGCTGATCGCCCTCACCGTCCTGTTCCGCGGCCGGCGCCGGAGCCCCCGGGAACGGGACGGGTCCCCGGCGCCGGGCCCCTCGGCCGGTCGGGGGCGGCGACTCGCGGCGGTCGCCGCCGCGGCCAACGCGGCCGTGCTCGCCGCGGCCCTGGTGCCCCCCGCCGCGATCTGGTCCACCGCGCGCGCCGAAGGCGCGCGGCTCAGCCTCGCCGAGTACACCGCGGGCCTGTCCACCAGCGCCGACCGTGAACCCGAGACGCGCGTCTACCTGCGGCTCGACGAGTCCGGGGAGGAGATCGCCGACCCCTCGGGCAGCGGCGCCCCCGAGGCCGCGGAGGAACTGGTCCTCGACGTGTGGGAACCGGAGCGGAGGGAGGACGACGCACCGCTGCCCATCGTGGTGAACGTCCACGGAGGCGCCGACGACCTGCCGCAGAGCCTCCTTCCCCGCTGGGACACGTGGCTGGCGGACGGCGGTCGCGTGGTGTTCGACGTCGACTACCGGTACTTCCCGGACGGTGACTGGTCCGCGCCCGTCTCCGACGTCAAGTGCGCCGTCGGCTGGGCCCGCGCGCACGCGGAGGAGTACGGGGCGGACCCGGACAGGATCGCCGTCACCGGCCAGTCCGCGGGCGGCCTGCTCGCGCTCCTCGCCGGGTACACGTCGGCGGAGGAGATCCCGCCGAGCTGCGACGTTCCCGAGACGGCCCCGGACGCGGTCGTGGCCTGGTACTCCGTGGCCGACGGAACCGACGGGGCCCCCGAGGTGCCGTGGCGGCAGCGCCACTCCCCCGTCGGCGACGACCTGGACGAGGGCTCCGTCCGGATGATGGGCGGGACCCCGGAGGAGGTCCCCGAGGAGTACGAACTCATCTCCCCCCTCCACCAGGTGTCGGCCGACAGCCCGCCCACCCTGCTGGTCATGTCGGGCCACGACCTGTTCCTGGGCACGGAGGACAACCGCCGCATGGCCGCCCGGCTGGACGAGGCCGGGGTCGCGCACCGGTACCTGGAGATCCCCTGGGCGGAGCACATGTTCGACCTGAACTGGGGCGGCTTCGCGAGCCAGCTCACCCGGCACACCCTCGACGGATTCCTCACCGAGCACCTCGCCCCGTGACCCCCGGGGCCCGGTCATCCCGTCCCGGCCCGTCCGGGGCGGGAGGGCCGGGACGGGCCGGGGAGCGGCGGGCCGGCGGTGGACCGAGGACCCCGCGGGCTCCGGACCGCGGAGCCGCGTGCGCCTCTGCACCGGACACGGCCGACGCGGGTCGGGGCGAGTCGGCGCGGAGCGGGGCGGGACGGAGCGGATCGGGCCGGGGTGGAGCGGGCCGGGGTGGAGCGGGGCACTGTCCACAGGCTGTGGACGAAGCCGCCGGGCGGCCCCGACTCCGAGCACGGGGCGCCCTCCCCGCCGCCGGACGGGCCCCGCCCCTGCCACGACCCGCACCCGGCATGCACACCCCGTCATGGCGTCCGCACTGCCCGGCGCCGCTCCGCGCGGGCTCCGCGGGCGTCGGGGAACGCCGGAGGGGCCGGGCTCCGGTCGCGAGAACCCCCGCGACCCGGGCCCGGCCCCTCCCCGCCCCCGCCGACGGCGGGAGCGCGTGCCGACGGTCAGGCGTCGGCGGCCTCGGCCTCCTTGGGCGCCTCGCCCCGGACCGAGCGCAGGAGCAGCTGGGAGACGTCCACGACCTCCAGCGTCTCCTTGGCCTCGCCCTGCGACTTCTTCTCGTTGATCGCGTCGCCGAGCATGACCTGGCAGAACGGGCAGGCGGTGGAGACGGTGTCGGGGTTGGTGGTCAGCGCCTCGTCCACCCGCTCGGTGTTGATGCGCTTGCCGATCCGCTCCTCCATCCACATGCGGGCGCCGCCCGCGCCGCAGCAGAAGCCCCGCTCCTTGTGGCGGTGCATCTCCTGGGTCTTGACCCCGGGCACCTGGGCCATGATGTCGCGCGGCGGCGTGTACACCTTGTTGTGGCGGCCCAGGAAGCAGGGGTCGTGGTAGGTGATGTTCTCGTCCACGGAGTTGACCGGGGTGAGCTGCCCCTCCTCCACCAGCTTGGCCAGCAGCTGGCTGTGGTGGACGACCTCGTAGGTTCCGCCGAGCTGCGGGTACTCGTTGGCGAGGGTGTTGAAGCAGTGGGGGCAGCTGGCCACGATCTTCGTGACGCCGGCGTCGTTGAGCGTCTCCACGTTCTGCTGCGCGAGCATCTGGAAGACGTACTCCATGCCCAGTCGGCGGGCGGGGTCGCCGGTGCAGGCCTCCATGCCGCCCAGGACGGCGAACTTGACGCCCGCGATGTCCAGCAGTTCGGCGATGGCCTTGGTGGTCTTCTTCGCCCGGTCCTCCAGCGCCCCGGCGCAGCCGACCCAGAACAGGTACTCGGTGCCCTCGGGCAGCTTGTCCTCGACGACCTGGACCTCGACCGGGTTCTCCTGGGAGGCCAGCTCGGCGACCCAGTCCATGCGCCGGTCCTCGGCCATGCCCCAGGGGTTGCCCTTGTTCTCCAGGTTCTTGAGGAGCGTGTTGGCCTCGGACGGGAAGTTGGACTCGACCATGACCTGGTAGCGGCGCATGTCGAGGATGTGGTCGATGTGCTCGATGTCGACCGGGCACTGCTCGACGCAGGCGCCGCAGTTGGTGCAGGCCCACAGCTCGTCGGGGTGGATGACGCCGCCCTCCTCCTCGGTGCCGACCAGCGGCTTGTTGAGGAGTGCGAGGACGTCCACGCCCGCGTGGCTCTCGTCGGGCTTCTCGGCGAGGGTCTCCTCGGTGATGCCCTGGAGGAGGTACGGGGCCTTCTCGTACGCGTGCCGCTGGAGGTCGAGGACGACCTTCTTGGGCGAGAGGGGCTTGCCGGTGTTCCAGGCGGGGCACTGCGACTGGCAGCGGCCGCACTCGGTGCAGCTGCTGAAGTCGAGGAGGCCCTTCCAGGTGAAGTCCTCGATCTTGCCCGCGCCGAACGGGTCCTCGTCCGGGTCGGCCTCCTCGAAGTCGAGGGGCTTGGTGCCGGACCTGTCCATCATCTGCTTGGCGGCGCCGAGGGTCGGCTTCCCGTCGGCGTTGCGCTTGAAGTAGATGTTGACCGGCGCGATGAAGCGGTGCCAGCCCACGCCCATGGTGAGCTTGAGCGCCAGCACGACGAAGAACGCGTAGCTGATGATCAGCTTGAACGCGGCGACCAGGGCGATGCCCGGGTCGGCGATGCCCGGGTCGCCGGGCAGAAGCGCGCCCACGGCGTGGGAGATCGGGGTCGCCCAGACCGGGAACGGGAAGGTGTCGGAGGCGACCTTGAAACCGCGGATCACGAAGATCGCGAACAGCAGGCCGATGATGTACGCCTCGACGTAGTAGCCGGTCCACTGCTTGGAGTTCATGAAGCGGGACGCGCGGCCGATCCGCGCGGGGCGGTTGACGAACCGGTAGGCGGTCAGGCCCAGGATGCCGACGAGGCTGGTCCCGGCGATGAACTCGATCGCCAGGCCGTAGATCGTCCAGTCGGCGATGACCGGCAGCGTGAAGTGGGGGTCGAAGACCTCGCCCTGCGCCTCCACGACCGTGAAGGCGAGAAGGGGGAAGGAGACCATCACGAACCAGTGCGCGACGCCGATCCACGGCCGCTTGAGCATGCGCCCGTGCCCGAGGATCTCGATGACCGTCATGGTGAACCGTTGTCCGAACGGCCCCTTGCGCTCGGGCTCCACCGCACGGCCCACACCCACGGTTCGCACGATCTGGCGGACGGCCAGAGCGAACATGGTGAACGCGACCACGGCGAAGACCGAGGTGATGATGCCCAGCGTCAAGTACAGAGGATGCATCGTCCGTGGCCTCCCATCCTGCTTCTCGTCGACCGGTGCGCCACACACCGGCGGTCGGAACTTATGTTACTAGCGGGTAATCGCGCGCCCGCCACCGGATCGCCCCGCCGCCGGGCGCGGACCCGGCGGGCGCCCCTTCCGGCGCGGACCGGGGCCGCGGCGCCTGCCCGCGCCGAGGCCCGCGGGCGCCGACGTAACAGAACCACGGGCGTGCGTCCGGGACGACCCCGGACACACCGCGCCTCCCCCTATATGTAGCGGACCGCGGACACCGGCGGGCGCCCCGGGCATCGGTGGGACCACCGGGGATCTCCCCCGATCCCAGGTTGGGCCACAGCGGGGGCGGGGGCAACCGGGAACCCGCGGCTGTGGACGGCCGGGCCGGACGCCCCGCCCCCGGCGGGGAACCGCGCCCCCGCCCCCGCCGCCCGGAGCCGCCGGGGTTACCCCCGGACGCCCCTGACCTCCCCTGGTTTCCAGGTCAAGGATGTCCCCGAGTTGTCCCGGGGTTCCCCCATCTTCCTCGTGGGGAGTGCCCAGGTCGGGAACATCCCGGCTTGTCCGGCCGTTGTCAGGGCGTAGGAACCAACTTGAGTCTGGTCGACTCAACTGACTTGACAGTCCTCGCTCGACGAAGCAAACTTACGCCTGAACGACTCAACTTTGACGGAGGAAGCAACCATGGCTCGTGCGGTCGGAATCGACCTCGGTACGACGAACTCGTGTGTCGCGGTCCTGGAGGGCGGCGAGCCGACGGTCATCGCCAACGCCGAGGGCTCCCGTACCACCCCGTCCGTCGTCGCCTTCGCCAAGAACGGCGAGGTCCTCGTCGGCGAGGTCGCCAAGCGCCAGGCGGTCACCAACGTCGACCGCACCATCCGCTCGGTCAAGCGCCACATCGGCACCGACTGGACGGTGAAGATCGACGACAAGACCTTCAACCCCCAGCAGATCAGCGCCTTCGTGCTCCAAAAGCTCAAGCGCGACGCCGAGGCCTACCTCGGCGAGGACGTGACCGACGCGGTCATCACCGTCCCCGCCTACTTCAGCGACTCCCAGCGCCAGGCCACCAAGGAGGCCGGCACGATCGCGGGCCTCAACGTCCTGCGCATCATCAACGAGCCGACCTCGGCCGCCCTCGCCTACCACCTGGAGAAGGAGGAGGAGGCGACCATCCTGGTGTACGACCTGGGCGGCGGCACCTTCGACGTCTCCCTGCTGGAGGTCGGCGACGGCGTCGTGGAGGTCAAGGCGACCAACGGCGACAACCACCTCGGCGGCGACGACTGGGACCAGGCGATCGTCAACTGGCTGGTCGAGCGCTTCAAGAACTCCAACGGCGTGGACCTGTCCAAGGACAAGATGGCCCTGCAGCGCCTGCGCGAGGCCGCGGAGAAGGCCAAGATCGAGCTGTCCAGCTCCAGCGAGTCGGGCATCAACCTGCCCTACATCACGGCCTCGGCCGAGGGCCCGCTGCACCTGGACGAGAAGCTCTCCCGCGCCGAGTTCCAGCGCCTGACCTCCGACCTGGTCGAGCGGACCAAGACGCCGTTCCAGCAGGTCATCAAGGACGCGGGGATCAGTGTCGACCAGATCGACCACGTGGTCCTGGTGGGCGGCTCGACCCGTATGCCCGCCATCGCCGACCTGGTCAAGGAGATGACCGGCGGCAAGGAGCCCAACAAGGGCGTCAACCCGGACGAGGTCGTGGCGATCGGCGCCGCGCTCCAGGCCGGCGTGCTCAAGGGCGAGGTCAAGGACGTCCTGCTCCTGGACGTGACCCCGCTGTCGCTGGGCATCGAGACCAAGGGCGGGGTGTTCACCAAGCTCATCGAGCGCAACACCACCATCCCCACCAAGCGCTCCGAGATCTTCACGACGGCCGACGACAACCAGCCGTCCGTGCAGATCCAGGTCTACCAGGGTGAGCGCGACATCGCCCAGTACAACAAGAAGCTGGGCGTCTTCGACCTGACCGGCCTGCCCCCGGCGCCGCGCGGCGTCCCGCAGATCGAGGTCGCCTTCGACATCGACGCCAACGGCATCGTCAGCGTCACCGCGAAGGACCTGGGCACCGGCCGCGAACAGTCCGTCACCATCTCCGGCGGCTCCGCGATGTCCAAGGACGACATCGACAAGATGGTCCGCGACGCCGAGCAGTACGCGGAGGAGGACCGCAAGCGCCGCGAGGAGGCCGAGGTCCGCAACAACGCCGAGTCCCTCGTCTACCAGACCGAGAAGGTCATCAAGGACAACGAGGACAAGATCCCGGCGGACGTGCGCTCCGAGACCGAGGCCGCGGTGGCCGAGCTGAAGACCGCACTCGAGGGCACCGACGTCGAGGCCATCCGCTCCGCGAGCGAGAAGGTCGCGCTGGCCAGCCAGAAGATCGGTTCCGCGATCTACAGCCAGGGCCAGCAGGGCGGCGCCGAGGGCGACGCCGGCGCTTCGGCCTCCGACTCCGCCGACGACACCGACGTCGTGGACGCCGAGATCGTCGACGAGGACAACGGCAAGGGCAACCAGCAGCAGTCCTGAGCCCCAGGTCGAGTCGAGGAAGGAGGGCACGCCGGACATGGCACCGTCGGACAACAACACGAACAACTCCGACACCGGTGACGGTGAGGAGAAGCAGGGCCCGGTGATCCGCGACAACCGCCGGATCGACCCCGAGACCGGTGAGGTCCGCGAGCCCAAGGGGGCCACCGCCCCCGAGGAGCCCGCCGCCGCGCCGGACGACTCCGACGAGGACGTCGTCGAGGCCGAGCTGGAGGACTTCCCCGAGATTCCGGACACTCCGGAATCCGTGGTCACGGACGCGATCAACGCGGACGAGCGGGTCATCGAGCTGACCAACGACATCAAGCGCGTGCAGGCGGAGTACTCCAACTACCGCAAGCGCGTCGAGCGCGACCGCGTCGCGGTCCGCGAGACGGCGACCGCCCAGGTCCTCGGCGAACTCCTGCCGATCCTGGACGACATCGGCCGGGCGCGGGACCACGACGAGCTCAACGGCGGGTTCAAGGCGGTGGGCGAGGCCCTGGAGGCCTCCGTCACCAAGCTGGGCCTGGAGCGCTACGCGGACCAGGGCGACGAGTTCGACCCGAACATCCACGAGGCGCTCACCCTGGTGCCGGTCCCCAACATCTCCGTACAGTCGGTGATCGAGGTGTTCCAGCCCGGGTACCGCATCGGCGAGAGGATCCTCCGTCCGGCCCGCGTGGTCGTCGGGGACCCGGTCGACGGCGGCGAGGCCCCGGCCGGCGCCGCCGAGGACGGCGGGACCCCCGGAGCGGACGAGGCCGACACCGCGGCCGAGTCCGGTGGCGAGGAGAACAGCAAGTAGCGGGCACGCCCGTGACCTCCGGCCGTGACCTCCGCGCGAGCGGCGGTCACGGCCGGAGTCGGACCCCGGCCCGCCACGGGCCGGGGTCACGTGGAACCATCGGACGCAACCGGCACCAGCGGGGAGAAGGCACCAGTCGATGAGCACCAAGGACTACCTGGAGAAGGACTACTACAAGGTCCTCGGAGTCTCAAAGACCGCCTCGAAGGACGAGATCAAGCAGTCCTACCGCAAGCTGGCCCGGGAGAGCCACCCCGACGCGAACACCGACGACCCCAAGGCGGAGGACCGCTTCAAGGAGGTCTCCGAGGCGTACAACGTCCTGTCGGACGACAAGCGCCGCAAGGAGTACGACGAGGCGAGATCGCTGTTCGGGGGGTCGTACCGCCCGGGCGGCGGCACCGGGCCGGGCGGGTTCGACATGGGCGACCTGTTCGGCCAGGGCACCTCCGGGGGCGGTGGCGGCGCGGGCGGTGAGCGCCTGAGCGACATCTTCGGCGGCCTGTTCGGCAACCGCGGCCGAGGCGGCGGGGCGACGCGCAGCCGGCGCGGCGCGGACGTCGAGACCGAGACCACGCTGACCTTCCGCGAGGCGGCCGACGGGGTCACGCGCTCCTTCCAGCTGACCAGCGAGGAGGCGTGTCCCACCTGCAAGGGCACGGGCGCCAAGCTCGGCACGGCCCCGCGGATGTGCCCGAAGTGCTCCGGCACCGGGCACGAGAACACCAACCTGGGCGGCTTCTCGCTGTCCGAGCCGTGCAGCGAGTGCAAGGGCCGCGGCCTGGTCGTGGACGACCCCTGCGCCACCTGCAACGGCAGCGGGCGCGGCAAGAGCACCCGCACCATCCAGACCCGTATCCCGGGCGGGGTGACCGAGGGCCAGCGGATCAGGATCAAGGGCAAGGGCGCGCCGGGTGAGAACGGCGGTCCGGCGGGTGACCTCTACGTCGTCGTCCACGTGAAGGAGCACCCGGTGTTCGGCAGGAGCGGCGACAACGTGACGATCACCGTGCCGGTGAGCTTCCCCGAGGCGGTGCTCGGCGCGGAGGTCCGCATCCCGACGCTCAACGGCTTCCCGGTGACCGTGAAGGTCCCGCCGGGCACGCAGAACGGTCACAAGCTGCGGGTGCGCGGCAAGGGCGCGACCCGCAAGGACGGCACCGCGGGCGACATGCTCGTCACGATCGAGGTGGCGGTGCCGAAAACGCTCAGCGGGGACGCGCGCGAGGCCCTGGAGAAGTTCCGCGCCGCGACGTCCGACTACGACCCGCGTGACGGACTCGAGGCGCGGGCGAAGGGTGCGTGAACGACGTGAACGACTCCTTCGGCGCTGACGCCCCGGTCTACGTGATCTCGGTGGCCGCCGAACTCGCGGGGATGCACCCGCAGACCCTGAGGCAGTACGACCGGCTGGGGATCGTCTCCCCCGGCCGGGCGTCCGGCCGGGGGAGACGCTACTCCATGCGCGACGTGCAGACGCTGCGCGAGGTGCAGCGGCTGTCCCAGGAGGAGGGCATCAACCTCGCCGGGATCAAGCGGATCCTCGAACTGCAGCACGAGGTCGAGCAGCTGCGCGAGCAGATCTTCCATGTGGCGAACGAGCTGGAGGCGGCCCGGCGGGCGGTGTCCAGGCGCGGCAGGCCCGCCCGCCCCGAGCCGGGGCCCGCGGTCCGCGGCGAGCTGGTGCGCCGGACCCGTGTGACCATCTTCAACACCGCCGAGCCCTTCGGCGCCGCCGGGAGCGACGAGGAGCCCCGCGACGCGGGGCCGGGCTCCCCCGGCCAGCCGGGCGCTCCGGGCCGGGGCGCCGCCGGACCGGGAGTCCCCGGGCAGGGCGGTCCCGGGCAGGGCGGTCCCGGGCAGGGCGGCCCCGGGCAGGAGGGCCCGCAGCGCGGGACCGGCGGCACCGAGAGGGGCCGCACGGAGAACGGGCGGGACTGAGGGACGTCCGCCCCACCGCCGGGGGCCGAGGCCGGCCACTGAACATCACTGTGAGTGACATTAGTTTTTCTAGGAGTCACCGAACATGAACTACAAGCTCACCCAAAAGAGCCAGGAGGCTCTGTCGGTGGCCATCCGCCGCGCCACCACGGACGGCAGCCCCCAGACCGAGCCCGCGCACCTGCTGGCGGCCCTCCTCGACCAGCCCGAGGGGATCACCCGCCCGCTGCTCAAGGAGGTCGGCGCCAACCCCGACACCCTCAAGGACAAGGTCGAGGCCGCCATCGGCGCCCTGCCCAGGGCCGCGGGGTCCACGGTCAGCTCGCCCAGTTCGTCGCGCCAGCTGATCGTCTCCATCAACACGGCGGCGCAGCGCGCCCAGCAGATGGAGGACGAGTACGTCTCCACCGAGCACCTGCTGGTGGGGCTCGCCACCGACGGCGGTGAGGCCGCACGGCTGCTCACCGAGGCGGGGGCGGCCCCCGACGCGCTCCTGGAGGCGTTCGAGCGGGTGCGCGGGACGGGGAAGATCACCACCGAGAACCCCGAGGACACCTACAAGGCGCTGGAGAAGTTCGGCGTCGACCTCACCGAGCGCGCCCGCGAGGGCAAGGTCGACCCGGTCATCGGACGCGACGGGGAGATCCGCCGGGTCGTCCAGGTGCTCAGCCGCCGCACCAAGAACAACCCCGTGCTCATCGGTGAGCCCGGCGTCGGCAAGACCGCCGTCGTCGAGGGGCTCGCCCAGCGCATCGTGGCCGGGGACGTGCCGCAGTCGCTGGTCGGCAAGCGCCTGGTCAGCCTGGACCTGTCCGCGATGGTGGCGGGCGCCAAGTACCGGGGCGAGTTCGAGGAGCGGCTCAAGTCGGTGCTCTCCGAGATCAAGGCGTCCGAGGGCCGGGTCATCACCTTCATCGACGAGCTGCACACCATGGTCGGCGCGGGCGCCGCCGAGGGCGCCATGGACGCGGGCAACATGCTCAAGCCCATGCTGGCGCGCGGGGAGCTGCGCATGGTCGGCGCGACCACCCTGGACGAGTACAGGGAGAAGATCGAGAAGGACCCCGCGCTCGAACGCCGGTTCCAGCAGGTCATGGTGGGCGAGCCGTCGGCGGCGGACACGATCGCGATCCTGCGCGGGCTCAAGGGCCGCTACGAGGCCCACCACAAGGTCCAGATCGCCGACGCGGCGCTGGTGGCCGCCGCGACCCTGTCCGACCGCTACATCACCGCCCGCTTCCTGCCGGACAAGGCCATCGACCTCATCGACGAGGCCGCGTCCCGGCTGCGCATGGAGATCGACTCCAGTCCGGTGGAGATCGACGAGCTCAAGCGCACCGTCGACCGCCTGAAGATGGAGGAGATGGCGCTGGAGAAGGAGTCGGACCCGGCCAGCGTGCAGCGGCTGGAGCGGCTCCGCTCCGACCTCGCCGACACCCAGGAGCAGCTCACCGGCCTCGTGGCGCGGTGGGAGCAGGAGAAGGCCGGGCTCAACCGGCTCGGCGAGCTCAAGGGCCAGCTGGACGACCTGCGCACGCGCGCCGAGCTGGCGCAGCGCGAGGGCGACTTCGGCGAGGCCTCCCGGCTCATGTACGGGGACATCCCGCAGCTGGAGAAGCAGGTCGAGGAGGCGTCCAAGGCCGAGGAGAGCGCGGCGCCCCAGGGCGGCGACACCATGGTCAAGGACGAGGTCGGCGCCGACGAGGTCGCCGACGTGGTGTCCGCGTGGACCGGCATCCCCGTCGGGCGGCTGCTGGAGGGCGAGACCTCCAAGCTGCTGCGCATGGAGGACGAGCTGGGTTCGCGGATCATCGGCCAGCGGGACGCCGTCACGGCGGTGTCGGACGCGGTGCGCCGGGCTCGGGCGGGGATCTCCGACCCGGACCGGCCGACGGGTTCGTTCCTGTTCCTCGGGCCGACGGGCGTGGGCAAGACCGAGCTGGCCAAGGCGCTGGCGGAGTTCCTGTTCGACGACGAGCGCGCGATCGTGCGCATCGACATGAGCGAGTACTCCGAGAAGCACTCCGTGTCGCGCCTGGTGGGCGCGCCCCCCGGATACGTGGGGTACGAGGAGGGCGGGCAGCTGACCGAGGCGGTGCGCCGCCGCCCGTACACGGTCGTGCTGCTGGACGAGGTGGAGAAGGGGCACCCGGAGGTGTTCGACACCCTGCTCCAGGTGCTGGACGACGGCCGCCTGACCGACGGGCAGGGCCGCCAGGTCGACTTCCGCAACACGATCCTCATCCTCACCTCCAACCTGGGGTCGCCGTTCCTGGTGGACCAGTCGCTGGAGGAGTCGGTGCGCCGGGACCGCGTCATGGACGTGGTGCGGGCGACCTTCAAGCCGGAGTTCCTGAACCGGCTGGACGACGTGATCATGTTCGACGCCCTGTCCACGGCCGACCTGACGCGGATCGTGGACCTGCAGGTGGACAAGCTGGCCGGGCGCCTGGCCGACCGGCGGTTCGGCCTGGACGTCACACCGGGCGCGCGGGAGTGGCTGGCGCTGACGGGCTACGACCCGAACTACGGCGCGCGTCCGCTGCGCCGCCTGGTGCAGTCCACCATCGGCGACCCCCTGGCGCGTGAACTGCTGTCGGGCTCCCTGTCCGAGGGCGACACGGCGGTCGTGGACGTGGACGACGTCTCGGACAAGCTGCGGGTGACCGTGCGCGGGGGCGGCGCTCCCGCGGCCTGACCGGGCCCCGCGCGCGGGGGCCGCGGGGCCCGGCCGGGACGGGCACGGAGCGCAGGCGGTGGGGGGCCGTCCCCGGTCGGGGGCGGCCCCCTCCGTGTGCCGGGTGCCCCGGGAGGGGCGGGCGTCCGCCCCCGGGCCGGGACCCACCGCAGCCCCTCTGCCCACCGGGCGGCGCACCACCGGACGATGCGTGATCGTGGAAGGCGCAGGTGTCCATGTCGTACGGCACCGACGACATCCGTTCGAGCGAGGGCTCGGCCGGCCCGAAGCCGGGCTGCCCGCCTCCCCGGCCTCCGGGCGGGACGCAAGCAGGGGTGAAGCCGACACGAAGCGGCCTCTGTCAGCCTCTCCCCGCACCCGCACCACGAAGGGCGCCCCGGTGACGGGACCGACCGGGGCGGTCCGGCACTCCGCGTATCCGCTCGGGCCCACGATGGGACACGAATCATGAGGAAGCTCCTCCGCAAGACCGCCTCCGCCGCAGCCGCCCTGGGCCTCGCGGCGACCGGCCTGCTCGCCACGGCCGCGCCCGCCGCGGCGGCCACCTACGGGGGCGAGTGCGGCAGCGGCTACTCCGTGGTCAACTCGGCCGCCGTCGGGACCAAGGGCACGGTCTTCCTGACCTACAACAACTCCAACGGCCGCAACTGCGTGGTGACCAAGCGCAACGCCGCGGGGTCGGCCGTCGTCATCGAGGCGGGCCTGTCGATCAGCCCGGCGGGCAACCACTGGGACGTGTACGAGGGCGACTACTTCACCAGCTACGCGGGCCCGATCTACCTGAACGCGGCCGGGCGGTGCGTGGACTGGATGGGCCGCATCAGCGGCACCGAGGGCGGCAAGCGCGGCACGAACTGCGGCTGACCCCGTTCGGGCGGAGCCGGGCGCCGGGCCGCCCGGCTCCGCCGGATCACTCCCGTACCGGTTTCACTCCGGCGGTGAGCACAGCCGTCCTACGACCGAAACCCGATGACGCAGGTCAACATCCGGCGTATTCCGGACCTGTCACACGCAGGCCCGACGATCTGTGGACCGGGCCGCACAGCGTGTCATATGCTCCGCCACGGCCGTGCGGCGCAGGGGTCGCCGCGGGGCGAGGGGGCGCGGGGTGCAGACCAACCTGTCAGTGATCCGGTACCGGCTGCTCGGCTCGGTCGAGGCCCATTCCGGGGGGCGGCGCGTCGCACTCGGCGGCCCCAAGCGCAGAACCGTCCTCGCGGCCCTGCTCCTGCGGCCGAACACGGTGGTCGCCGACGACAGGCTCGTCGACCTCGTCTGGGGGGACGACCCGCCGCGCAGCGCCCGGCCCCAGCTCCAGGTGCACATCCACGAACTGCGCAAGCGCCTGGGCCCCGCGACGATCGTCCGGCACAGCTACGGCTACCAGCTGCTGGCGGCCCCCGGGGCCACCGACGCGGAGGAGTTCCGGCGGCTCGTCGCCCTGGCCCGGGTCCACCGGTCCGAGGGGCGCCGCGACGAGGCCGCCCGGACCCTGCGCTCGGCGATGGCGCTGTGGACCGGCCCGGCCCTCGGCGGGGTCACCGCGCCGCTGGAGGAGAAGGCGCGCCCCGCCCTGGAGGAGTCGCGGCTGTACGCCCTGGAGGAGCTGTACGGGGTGGAGGTCGAACGCGGACGGGGCTCCTCCGCCGTGCCCGAACTGCGCACCCTCTGCTCCGAGCACCCCACCCGGGAGAGCTTGGTCGCCCTGCTCATGTCCGCCCTGCACTCGTGCGGGCGCACCGGCGAGGCGCTGGAGGCGTACGCCTCGCTGCGCGACCTGTTCGCCCGGGAGATGGGGATCGCCCCGGGCGCACAGCTCCAGCGGCTCCACCTGGGGCTCCTGAGCCCGGAGCGGGAGGAGGGGCCGGCCCGCCGCAGGCCGTCGGTCCGCCCGGCGGAGCTCCCCCACGCCGTCCGCGGTTTCGTGGCGCGGGACCGGGAGCTCGCCGTCCTCGACGCCGGACGGGAGGGGCGGGCCTCCCTGTTCCTCGTCACGGGGGTCGCGGGCGTCGGCAAGACCGCGCTGGCCCTGCACTGGGGCCACACCGCGCGGGAGGACTTCCCCGACGGACAGCTGTACCTGGACCTGCGCGGATCCGCGTGCGGCGAGGCTCCGACGCAACCCGACGACGCCCTGCGCCAGCTGCTGCGCAGCCTCGGCGCCGACACGCGCGACCTGCCGGCCGACGCCCCGGGGCTCGCCAAGCTGTTCCGCTCGATGACGGCCGACCGGCGGCTGCTGATCCTGCTGGACGACGCCGCGTCGGCGGAGCAGGTCGTCCCGCTCCTCCCGGGCGGCCCGGACAGCACGGTCCTGGTGACCGGCCGCCGTGACCTCCCCGACCTGGTGGCGCTGTTCGGCGCGGTCCGGATCCGGCTCGACGTGCTGTCGGAGGAGTCCTCCGTCGAGCTGTTCCGGTTCGTCGCCGGGGACGCCGGGCCGGCCTCCGGCCCCTCGGCCGCCCCGGCGATCGCGGGCGACTGCGGCGGGCTCCCCCTGGCGCTGCGGATGGCCGCCGCCACCATGGGCGCCGTGGGCCCTCCCCGGCCGGCCTGACCGGCGGGCACGCCGCCCCGTCGCTCCCGGCGGAGGAGCGCCGACCCGCCCGCGGGGCGCGCCGCGCGGGTCACCCGGCGTCGAGCACGCGTGCCTCGACCTGCGGGTCCAGCCCCGGGCTCGGGCGGTCCGTGCGCTGCGGGGCCTCGCCTCCGACGGACAGCAGCCACTCCCAGGTGTCGGTGACGGTCTCGGTCACCGGGCGGCAGCGCAGACCGGCCGCGACCGCCCTGGCGACGCCGGCGCCGTGCAGCGCCTCGTGCATCTCGCCCGGCGGCAGCCAGACCGGCAGGTCCGTCCACGGCCGGATGCCCGCTTCCGCGACGACATCCGGGTCGGTCCAGCGGAACTCCGCGTCGGAGCCCGTGGCTGCGGCGCAGGCGGTCAGCAGCCCCTCCATGGTGGTGTGCCCCGGCGGGCTCACCAGGTTGTACGGGCCGCCCAGGCCCTTCTCGGCCGCGTCGAGGGTCCACGCGGCGAGGTCGCGCGCGTCCACGTACTGCAGGGGCAGGTCGCGCGGGCCGGGGGCCAGGACCGGACCGCCGCGGGCGACGCGGTTCAGCCACCAGGGCAGGCGGCCGACGTTCTCGTGCGGGCCGAGGACGAGTCCGGCCCGCACGGACAGGGCCCGGACCCCGAAGGCCCGCTCCGCGGCCAGCTCCCCGCCCCGCTTGTCGTTCGCGTAGTCGGTGGCGCCCGCGTCCGGAGCCCCCTCCACCACCGGCCAGTCCTCGTCGGAGCCCGCCGGTGAGGGGTAGGTGTAGACGGAGCGGCTGGAGACGTAGGCGTAGTGCCCGGCACGGTCCGCGAGGAGGTTCGCCGCGGCGGCCACGGCGCTCGGCGCCGCCGACCAGGTGTCGACAACGGCGTCCCACTCCCCCGTCCCCAGTTCCGCGAGCCCGCCCTCCGCCAGCCGGTCGCCGTGCAGCACGGTGGCGCCCTCCGGAGCCGGCCGGGTCCCCCGGTGGAACACGGTGGTGTCCCACCCGCGTCCCAGCGCGTCCTCCACGACGGCTCGTCCCACGAACTCGGTACCGCCCAGTACGAGAAGTCTCATGGGGAGGATTCTGGCGTCCCGCGCCCCGGCACGCCAGAGGTGACTGCTCTCGGCAGAACCGCACGTGACCGGACGCGCCGACGGGGCCCGGGGCACGCCGCACGGTTCGGCCCGGCCCCCGGCTCCGCCCGGGTCACCGGCCGCGGGGAGGGCCCGGCCCGGCCGCCGCGGTCAGCCCGCGCAGGAGACGGCGCGACCGCGGAGGTGGTCGCGCTCGCGCTCGTTGAGGGTGAGGTCCGCCGCGCGCTCGAACTCCTCCCGCGCCTCGTCCGGACGCCTGAGGCGCAGCAGCAGGTCGCCCCGCACGGCGGCCAGGAGGTGGTAGCCGTCCAGGACCCCGGCCTCGCTCAGGGAGTCCACGATGTCCAGCGCCGGTCCCGGCCCGTCCGCCATGGACACCGCGACGGCGCGGTTCAGTTCGACCACCGGGGACCGGGTGACCGCGGCCAGCTCCGCGTACAGCCCCGCGATCCCGGCCCAGTCGGTGTCCTCCACGACCGCGGCCTGGGCGTGCTTGGCCGCGATGGCCGCCTGGAGCGCGTAGGGGCCGCGCGGTTCGGCCGGGTCGGCGGAGAGCGCGTGCCTCAGCGCCCGGAACCCTCGCATGACGAGCCTGCGGTCCCAGCGGGTGCGGTCCTGCTCGGCGAGCGGGACGGGCTCGCCGCCCGGCCCGACACGGGCCCGGAACCGCGAGGCGTGCAGTTCCATCAGCGCGACCAGGCCGTGCACCTCGCGCTCCCCCGGCAGCAGCGCGGTGAGCACCCTTCCCAGGCGCATGGCCTCGTCGCACAGCTCGGGGCGTATCCAGTCACCGCCGGAGGTCGCGGCGTAGCCCTCGTTGAACACCAGGTAGACGACCTCCAGGACGGAGGCGAGCCGGGCGTCGCGGTCCGCCCCGACCGGTACCTCGAAGGGCACCTGCCTGGCGGCGAGCGTGCGCTTGGCGCGCACGACGCGTTGGGCGACGGTGGACTCCGGCACCAGGAAGGCGCGGGCGACCTCCTCCGTGGTGAGCCCGCCGAGCAGGCGGAGGGTGAGCGCGACCCTCGCCTCGGTGGACAGCACGGGGTGGCAGCACACGAACATCAACTTGAGGAGGTCGTCGCCGTAGTCCTCCTCCAGGACGGCGTCGAACTCGGCCTGTCCGTCGTGCCCGGCGATGTCGCGGCCCAGGTCGGCCATCCGCTTCTGGAAGCGCTCGTCCCGCCGCCAGCGGTCGAGCATCCGCCGCTTGGCCACGGTGGTCAACCACGCGCCGGGGTTGTCGGGAACCCCCTCGTCGGGCCACTTCTCCAAGGCGCTGACCAGGGCGTCCTGGGCGAACTCCTCGGCGAGGCCGACGTCGCCGACCATGCGGGTGAGCGCGGCGACGAGGCGGGCCGACTCGATGCGCCAGACCGCCTCGACCGCGCGGGTTGCGTCGGTGTGGCTCACGGACCAATGACAGCACCATGAGCCACACCACCGCAAGCCCGGACGAACCGGCCCCTCAGGCCTCGTGCTCGTTGTGGGCACGCATCTGGCGCTCGCGCTCCTTGAGCTCCTCGGGCATCTCGTCGCCGAAGTCGTCGGTCCCCATGATGCGCCGCAGCACCAGGCTCATCTCGCCGGTGTCGCCGTGCGGGCAGCGCCTGGCCCACTCCACGGCCTCCTCGTGCGAGGACACCTGGAGGATCCAGTAGCCGGCGATGAACTCCTTGGCCTCCGCGAAGGGGCCGTCCGTGACGTTCGTCCGGCCGTCGGAGAAGGTGACCCGGGTCGCCTCCTCGGAGGGGGCCAGGCCGTCGCCGGCGAGGAGGACGCCGGCCTTGACCAGCTCCTCGTTGTAGTCGGCCATCGCCTGGAACATCTCCGGCGTCATCTCCGTGTCGGCCTCGGCCTGCGGGTCGGACATGATCGACATCATGTAGCGCATGGTGTTCGCCTCCCGTGCGGCGGAGGAGCCTCTCTCCCCCGCTCTCGTCTACACGTCGAACGGAACGGCGGGGGATCGACACGGCGGCCGAACTTTTCTCCGACTTTTTTCGGGGAGTCCCGCCCGGGCCGCCGCCCCGGTCTCGTCGATCCGCCTCACCAGGCCTTACTACCCGGAACGGCGGGGACGACCGCGGAATCCGCGACCGCTCGCCGCGCACGGGACGGTCCGCCTCCGGACGGGCCGCCGCCCGCCCCGCGGCCGGGGGCGCCCTCCCCCCGCCCCCTGGCCACAACCGGTCATACCGGTGACCGCCCCGGAGCCCGACCTGGGCCGTTCGGTAGAGTTCCGACACGGTCGCGCCGGGCGGCGGTCGCGGAGCGAGGGGGCGGTTCGGGTGGGCTTGTTCTTGGACACCGCCCTCGGGTTCCCGACGGTGCTGCTCACCCCCGCACTGGTCGTCGTCGCGGGCTACTGGCTGTTCGTCGCGGTCGGCGCCGCCGACCTGGACCTCCTCGACGGCGTGGACGCCGACGGCGACGCCGTGGGCCTGAGCGCCTTCATGGGCAGGGTCGGGCTGGGCCGCGTCCCGGTCACGGTCGCGCTCACCGCGCTCGTCTGCGTCGCCTGGTTCGTGAGCATGATCGGAGGCATCATGACCAACCTCCTGGACACCGCGTCCACCCCCCTCCTGCTGGTGCTCGGCGCCGTGGTCCTGCTGATCGCGCTCGTCGCCGCGTGGGCGGTCACCAGCGGACTGGTCATGTCACTCCAGCGGTTCCTCCCCCGGCGCACCGAGGATTCCAAGCACGAACTGGTCGGGCGCACCTGTGTGATCCGCATCGGCGACGCGGACGGGTCCTTCGGCCGGGCCGAGATCACCACCGCGGGCGGGGCGTCCATCTCCATCCCGGTGCGCACCACCGGCGGCGAGGTCCTGCCGCTGGGCAGCACCGCCCTGATCTTCGACCACAGCCCCGAGGGCGACGTCTTCCTCGTCACGCACTTCGACGCCGCGCTGGACCCCGACCGGCCCTGAGCCCCCGGTCCCGGGGCTCCGCCTTTCCCGGGCGGGCCCCTCCCGAACGGGGCGGGCCGGTCGGAACGGAACCGTTTCGGATGGGCCCGCGTCCCATGTGTACGAGCGTCCCTCCCCGGGGCGGCCACCCGCAGCCGTCCCGTCCCCCCGAAACGCTCGCTTCCCCCGTACGCCACTCGCGGAAAGAGTCCCCCACGTGTTGCTGAGTGCTACCACGAACGGCCAGGAGGCGGCGGACGCGGCCTTCCTCACCGTCGGTGTCGCCGTGGCCGTCGGCCTGGTCGTCCTCCTCGCCCTGCTGCTGATGGTCACGCGCCTCTTCCGCAAGGTCGAGCAGGGCAAGGCCCTGATCATCTCCAAGGTGAGGGACGTCCACGTCACCTTCACCGGAGCGATCGTCCTCCCGGTCCTGCACAAGGCCGAGATCATGGACATCTCCCTCAAGACGCTGACCCTCGACCGGCGTGGGCGGGAGGGTCTCACCTGCAAGGACAACATCCGCGCGGACATCAAGGTGTACTTCTACGTCCGGGTCAACGAGACCGCCGAGGACGTCAAGAAGGTCGCCAAGTCGATCGGCACCGCGCGCGCCAGCGACCAGGACACGCTCCAGGAGCTGTTCAACTCCAAGTTCTCCGAGGCCCTCAAGACCGTCGGCAAGCAGTTCGACTTCGAGGAGCTGTTCACCCACCGCGAGCAGTTCCGCCACGCGATCGTCTCCCTGATCGGCACCGACCTCAACGGCTACAGCCTGGAGGACGTCGCCATCGACGAGCTGGAGCAGACGCCGCTGCACCAGCACGACAGCAACAACATCCTCGACGCGCAGGGCATCTCGAAGATCACGGAGCGCACCGCCAAGGAGCACAAGCGCACCAACGAGTTCGAGAACGACCGCAAGAAGGAACTCGACCGGCAGAACACCGAGACCGCCGAGACCCTCGCCGAGCTGGAGAAGCGCCGCGAGGAGGCGGCCGCGAAGGCCAAGCGCGAGATCGAGATCATCCGCGCCCGCGAGGAGGCGGAGACCGCCCGCGTGCAGGCCGAGGAGCGACTGAAGGCCGAGACGGCGAACATCCGCACCTACGAGGCGCTGGGCGTCCAGACCCAGAACCAGCAGCGCGAGATCGCGGTCGCCGAGAAGAACCGCGAGCGCGTCATCGCCATCGAGAGCGAGCGCATCGAGAAGGACCGCATGCTGGAGGTCATCGGGCGCGAGCGCGAGACCGAGCTGAGCCGCATCTCCAAGGACAAGGAGGTCGAGGCCGAGCGCCGCGAGGTCGCCGAGGTCGTCCGCGAGCGGATCGCCGTGGACCGCACCGTGGCCGAGCAGGAGGAGGCCATCAAGCGCCTGCGGGCCGTCGAGGAGGCGGAGCGCCAGCGCCAGGCCGTCATCATCCACGCCGAGGCCGAGGCCCAGGAGAACCTGGTCAAGGACATCAAGGCCGCCGAGGCCGCGGAGGCCGCCTCCAAGCACCGCGCCGCCGAGGAGCTCACCCTCGCCGAGGCCCGCCAGCAGGCCGCCGAGCTGGACACCCGCGCCAAGATCCGCCTGGCCGAGGGCACGCAGGCCGAGGCCGCCGCCGCGGGCCTGGCCGAGGTGCAGGTCCGCCACCAGGACGCCGAGGCCATCGAGAAGGTCGGCCGCGCCGAGGCCGTCGTGGCCCGCGAGAAGGCCCGTGTCGAGGCCGAGGCCGTCGAGCAGA
The DNA here is from genome assembly GCF_040613895.1 of Nocardiopsis sp. NPDC006198. NCBI lineage: Bacteria > Bacillati > Actinomycetota > Actinomycetes > Streptosporangiales > Nocardiopsidaceae > Nocardiopsis > Nocardiopsis sp. NPDC006198. Next base: position 45,860 of record NZ_JBEXSY010000033.1, read on the forward strand.
AGCTGCGCGCCGAGGCCGCCGGCCTCACCGACAAGGCCGAGGCCATGGCGGCCCTGGACCAGGTCAGCCGCGAGCACGAGGAGTACCGCCTGCGCCTGGAGGCCGAGAAGGAGGTGCGCCTGGCGGGGATCAACGTCCAGCGCGAGGTCGCCGAGGCACAGGCCACCGTCCTGGCCACCGGTCTGGAGAACGCCGACATCAACATCGTCGGCGGCGACGGGGCGTTCTTCGACCGCATGGTCGGGGCCATCGGCCTGGGCAGGTCGGTCGACGGGTTCGTCAACAACTCCGAGACGGTGCAGGCCCTGGGCTCGGGCTGGCTCAACGGCGAGGGCGACTTCGGCGGGTCGATCCGCAAGGTGCTGTCCTCGGTCGACACCGAGGACGTCAAGAACCTCACCGTGTCCGCTCTGCTGCTGAAGCTGATCAGCGCCGGCGGTCCGCAGACCGACAAGCTCAACGGCCTGCTCGGCACCGCCCGCTCCCTCGGGGTGGACCACCTGCCCGCGGCCGCCCTCGCCGGCGCCGAGCGGTGAGGCAGCCCTCCGTGGCCGAGGCCGGAACCCAGGAGAACGAAGGCGCCGGGCCGGACGCCGCCGACGCGCAGTCGCTGGACGCGGGTGCCTACGAGGTGCTCCGCGCCCGGCTGCGCGAGCAGTCCGGCGAGCTGGCCCGGCGGACCGAGGAGCTGAACGCCCGCCGGCTGGAGGTGTTCGGCGGCACCGAGATGACGCTCCTCGGCACCGAGCGCATCCGCACCGAGCACAACTGCGTGCCCCGGGACATCGTCAGCGTGGGCGGCTCCGCCGGCTCGGGCGCCGACGACGTGATCCTGTTCGGCTACAACGTCTTCATCGGCATGCAGCGGGAGACGCACGTCTCCGACGTGTTCTCGCTGCACCGGTACGAGCACGGCGGCGACGGGTTCACGTTCGCCGACGCCGCCGGGGACGCCGTTCCCGGGCTGCTCCCCGACGAGGCGTTCCGGCAGGACTTCGCGAAGCTCTACCGCTACTACCGCGACGCCCGCCTGCTCCAGCTGCGCCGGATCGAGGACCGGCTGCTGGCCGTGTTCCAGACCGGTCCGCGCACCGAGGACGTGCGCGTGCTGCGGTGGTCGGTGGAGCCCACGGGTGGGATCGCCTACCTCGACGACCGCGGCGAACGCGACCACGTGTTCCCGCCCTCGCACGACTTCACGTGGGTGGAGACCACACGCGAGGACCACGTGCAGGGCCGCCACCCGCACATCTCCGTCCTCGACGAGCTGTTCGTCGAGACCGTGGGCGGCGACCTCACCATCAAGGTCGAGAACAACACCGAGGTCGGCGAGGGCGTCTACAGCGAGCCGGTGGACGAACCGCTCCAGAGCCTGGCCGACGCCTCCGTGTCGTACGCGAGGGTGGGCGCGCTGATCCTGCTGCGCGTCCTCCCGTACAACGAGACCGCGTGGCGCCACCTGGTCTTCAACACCCGCACCAAGGAGGTGGAGCGCCTCGACGGCATCGGCCAGGCGTGCCAGAGGCTGCCCGACGACCAGGGGCTGATCTTCCCCGGCGGCTACTACCTCGCCACCGGTGCGGCGCGGACGTTCGACACCGACGTCACCGACCTGGAGTTCGAGCGCGTGGTGCGCTCGCCCAACGGCGAGGACGTGCTGTACGTCTTCCACTCCCGCGCGGACGGCCGCAGCCTCCTGCTGCCGTACAACACCATCCGCAAGGAGGTCGCCAACCCCGTCGTCTGCCACGGGTACTCGCTGTTCGACGACGGCACCATGACGGTGTTCAGGAGCGACTCGGGCGAGCCGACCCGGGTGCATCCGATGCAGGTGTGGCAGACCCCGTACGTGTCCGACGTGTACGCGGCGGCGCAGCCGGCGGGGACCGGCCCCCTGGAGCGGATCGGCAACGCCGAGCTGGTGAGGGGTGTGTCCGAGGCGCTGTCGGTGGCGCGGATGACCACCGACATGCGCCCCTCCACGGAGGTCTTCGAGGCGCTCATCGCCGCGTGCCGCCGGGCGCTCGACCGGTTCCACTGGCTGGGCGAGGAGGAGCTGGGCGACCTGGCGACGCCGCTGGCGGAGGTGCAGGACACCGCCCGGCGGGTGCTGGAGGAGTTCGAGACCGTCCAGGCGCTCACCCGCCAGGCGGCCGAGGCGCTGGCGGGGGCCGAGGACCGGGCGGCCGCGCTCGTCCGCACGGCCCGGGGCGAGGCCCCGCGGTCGGCCGAGGGGTGGGTGGCGCTGCTGACCGGGCTGCGCCGCGCCCAGGGGCAGGCGGCCACGCTGCGCGAGACGCGGTACGCGGACACCGCCCGCCTCGACGCCCTGGACGGCAGGATCGGCGAGGAGATCACGGCGGTCGGCCGCCGGACGGTCGCGTTCCTGGAGCAGGACGACGCGTTCGCCGGGTACCACTCCGAGGTGGACCGGCTGGTCGCGGACGCCGAGACCATCGACGCGGTCAGCGCGGCCACGGCCGTCGGCGAGCGCATCGCCGAGCAGACCGAGGGCCTCCAGGTCGTCACCGAGGTCGTCGGCTCCCTGGACATCGGCGACGCCAAGGTGCGCACCCGCATCCTGGAGCGGGTGAGCGAGGTGCTGGCCGGGATCAACCGGGCGCGCGCCACGCTGGAGGCCCGGCGCACCGAACTGCTGGCCCTGGAGGGGCGGGCGGAGTTCGCGGCCGAGTTCGCCCTGCTGGGACAGGCCGTCACGGGCGCGCTGGCGGCGGCGGACTCCCCCGAGCGGTGCGACGAGCAGCTGGGGCGCATCATGCTCCAGCTGGAGAACCTGGAGTCGCGGTTCGCGGAGTTCGACGACTTCCTCGGGGAGCTGTCGGACAAGCGCGAGGACGTGTACGAGGCGTTCTCCACCCGCAAGCAGTCGCTGGTGGACGAGCGGGCGCGGCGGGCCGACCGCCTGGCGTCGTCGGCCGCCCGCGTACTGGAGGGGGTGAACCGCAGGGTCGCGACGCTGGCGACCCTGGAGGACGTCAACACCTACTTCGCGTCGGACGCGATGGTGGCGCGGCTGCGCCGCACCTCCGAGGAGATGCGCGCGCTCGGGGACACCGTGCGCGCGGAGGAGCTGGACGGCCGGATCGCGGCCGCCCGGCAGGAGGCCGGCAGGACCCTCCGGGACCGCACCGACCTGTACGAGCGCGGCGCGGGCGGGGAGACGATCCGGCTGGGCAGGCACCGCTTCGCGGTGAACACCCAGCCGATCGACCTGACGCTCACCCCGCACGGCGGTGGGATGTCGGTGGCGATCACGGGCACGGACTTCCGGGAGCCCGTCACCGACGAGGCCTTCGGGCGGACCCGGCGCCTGTGGGACCGGCTGCTGGTCTCCGAGAGCCCGGAGGTGTACCGGGCCGAGTTCCTGGCGACGTCGATCCTGGCCGCCGCCGAGGAGGGCGCGGACGGGCTGTCGCTGGAGCGGCTGCGCGAGGCCGAGCTGGACGCGGACGGGGCCGGCCTGGCGGGGCTGGTGCGCGAGGCCGCCGAGGCCCGGTACGACGAGGGCTACGAGCGGGGCGTGCACGACCACGACGCCGCGAAGGTGCTGTCCGCCCTGCTGCGGCTCCGCGCGGGCGCCGGACTGCTCCGGTACCCGGGCGCGGCACGGGCCGCGGCGCAGTTGTTCTGGGCGTTCGGGGCCGGGAAGGACCGGCGGTCGGCGTGGGCGGTGCGGGCCGCGTCGCTGGCCCGCGCCCGCTCGGTGTTCGGGGCGCGGCGGTCGGCGGCGATCGACGGGCTGCGCACGGAGCTGGCGGGGGCCGTGGACGCCTTCCTGACCGACAGCGGGCTGCACCGGGACGCCGACCTGGAACTGGTGGGCGAGTACCTGTTCGAGGAGCTCGCGGCGGACTCCCCCGCCGAGCGCGGATTCGTGTCGGGTGCGGGCGCGCGGAGGCTGCTCGACCGGTTCCACCGGACCCTGGGCAGCACGCGGGAGACCACGCGGGCGGCGTTCGCGGAGGACCTGCGCAAGCTCGACGGCGACCTGGCCGCCCGGCACCAGCTGGTGTCGGCGTGGCTGGAGGCGTTCGCGGGCACCCTGGACGGGGTGGACCCGGGCGACCTCCCCGAGGCGGTGGCGATCGAGCTGACCGGGTCCGGCGCGGACCGGTACGAGTCGTCGGCCGCCGTGGCCGAGACGGTCGGCGGGATCCTGGGGGCCCACCCGCGCGTGCGCGAGCGGTCCCTGGAGGTGCGGTTGGACGAGATCCTGCCGCGCACCCGCCGGTTCCGGCTGGAGGAGGTGCCCGCGTACCGGGACTTCCAGCGGCGCCGCAACGAGCTGGTTGCCGCGGAGCGCGAGCGCCTGCGCCTGGAGGAGTACCGGCCGAAGGTGATGAGCGGGTTCGTCCGCAACCGCCTGCTGGACGAGTCGTACCTGCCGCTCATCGGCGACAACCTGGCCAAGCAGCTGGGCGCGGCCGGTGACGACAAGCGCACGGACCAGAGCGGCCTGCTGCTCCTCATCTCGCCCCCCGGGTACGGCAAGACCACGCTCATGGAGTACGTGGCGAGCCGTCTGGGGCTGGTGTTCGTGAAGGTGAACGGGCCCGCCCTGGGGCACGCGGTGACGTCGCTCGACCCGGCGGAGGCGCCCGACGCCACGTCGCGGCAGGAGGTCGAGAAGATCTCGTTCGCCCTGGAGATGGGCGGCAACACCATGCTGTACCTGGACGACATCCAGCACACGAACCCGGAGCTGCTCCAGAAGTTCATCTCGCTGTGCGACGGCCAGAGGCGCATGGAGGGCGTGTGGAACGGGCGTACCCGGACCTACGACCTGCGCGGCAAGCGGTTCGCGGTCTGCATGTCCGGCAACCCCTACACCGAGCAGGGCAAGCGGTTCCGGATCCCGGACATGCTGGCCAACCGCGCCGACGTGTACAACCTGGGCGACGTGCTGTCGGGCAAGGAGGAGCTGTTCTCGCTGAGCTACATCGAGAACGCGCTCACCTCCAACCCCACCCTGGCGCCGCTGTCCACCCGCGAGCGGGAGGACGTGTACCGGTTCGTGCGGATGGCGCAGGGCGACGACCCGGTGGGCACGGACCAGCTCGCGCACCCGTACTCGGCGGTCGAGGTGGACCGGATCGTGTCGGTCCTGCGCAAACTGCTGCGGGTGCAGGAGGTGGTGATGGCCAACAACCGGGCCTACATCGCGTCGGCGGCGCAGTCCGAGGACGCGCGCACCGAGCCGCCGTTCCGGTTGCAGGGGTCGTACCGGAACATGAACCGGCTCGCGGAGAAGATCGTGCCGGTCATGAACGACGCCGAGGTGGAGGCCGTCATCGACGACCACTACCTGGGCGAGGCGCAGACGCTCACGTCGGATGCCGAGGCCAACCTGCTGAAACTGGCGGAGCTGCGCGGGGTGATGACCCCCGGACAGAGGGCCCGCTGGGCCGAGGTCAAGGAGGGGTACCGCCGGGGACGCGCGCTGGGCGGAGCGGACGACGATCCGCTGACCAGGGCGATCGGCGCGATGGGGCTGCTCGCCGACCGGGTCGGCGAGATCGGCGCCGCCATCGACCGCGGCCGCGAGGGGTAGCGCGGCGGTCGGTCGGGCGACCGGCCCCTCTGCGCGGAAGGGCCGCCGCCTCCCGGGGGACACCCCCCCGGGGGTGGCGGCCCTTCCGCGCGGCGCCGGAGGATCCCGGCGGGGTCCCCCGCCGTTGCGGGGGTTGTGGGGCGGCTGCGGGGAATGTAGTTTTCCTTCCACTTTCGCCCTGAGCCGCGAAGGATACCGCCGCAGCCCCGGGCGCAAGGTCGCGCAAGCGCGGCCCCCGGGGACGCGGCCCACCCCCGCCCCCTCCCCCGCTCGCGAGAGGTGCACAGACATGAGAACGACCCCCGCCGGCCGCGCCCGGCCCCGGTTCCGCGCGCGACCCGCCGGACGGCTGATCGCCGTGCTGGCCTCGGCCGCCCTGGTGGCCGCCCTTCCCCAGTCCGCCCTCGCCTCCGGCGCGGACCCCGGCGCCGACCGCCCCGTCACCGCCGAGGAGCAGGAGGTCATCGACCTCAAGCTGGCCAACTCGCCGGTGAACCCCGGGCCGCTGGTCTTCGGCGCCCAGCCCCTCCAGGACGTCAGGACCGCCGCGGGCACGGCCTCGGCGGACGCCTCGTGCGCGATCACCCCGCAGGAGGCCACCGCCATGACCCTGGCCCCGGTCTGGCCGGAGGTCGGGGCGGGCTCACCCGGCGCCCCCTCCCCCATGACGCTGTCCCGGTACGACAACCAGGACACCCTGTACGACCCGGCCCGCCGCGACGGGCTGTTCTTCAACCCCGGCGTCGGCCTGTGGCAGATGGACTCGGCCGGGCTCGGCGCGCACAACACCGCGGGCGAGGCGATCGACACCGCGTGGGTCGCCGGGTTCGTCGCCCCGTACATCGTCGACCGGTACTGCGCCGCGATCAACAGGGGCTCGACCGCGCCCGCCGCCCGCGCCACCGCGTGGCGCGACTGGAACGCCTGCGCGGACGGCTCGTGCGACAACGTCTACTGGCGCGCGTACAACAGCGGCGTGACGCCGGACGCGGGCGTGGGACGGCTCGGCGGCGCCGAGCCCCGCACCTGCGTCTTCGAGGGCGTCGGCCACGACTGCCTGTTCGTGGACACCGCCGCCGCGGAGGGCGGGAACTGGTGGACCCGGCCCGGCAGCGGGCGGTCCCCCGTGCCCCACCCGTTCTACGTGTTCCGGAGCGAGGCCGGGGGCGTCACCCGGGAGGTCCGCAGCTGGCTGGCGGAGGACTCCGGGGCGGGCACGCACGTGACCGTCACCCGGCCGTTCGGCGCGAACGCCCGGGGCGGCCTCACCTGGGCGGACGGCGCGGGCGTCTGCGACACCACCGCCGACCGCGGCGACTGCTGACCGGTTCCCGGTCCCGGTGCGTCCCCGCCTCCGCGGGCGCCGGACGCGCCGGGCCGGCCGGGACCGCGGGTCAGAGCCGGACGGCGTCCCGGGACGGGTCGGTGAGCATCTTCGGGTCCCGGTCGCGCAGGAGCGCGACGAGCGGGGCGGCCGTCCCGGCCTCCTGGACGGCGGCCCCCTCCTCGGCCTTCAACCCGACGAGCTGGAAGAAGAGGACGATCCCGTTCGGGGTGTCGATGGCGCGGATCTCGACGTCCGGGACGATGACGAGGGACGTCATGTCGCCGTTGGCGGGCTCCCCGCCGAGCGGGGACGGGGTGACGATCCAGTGGCCCACGTCCAGGTCGATGCCGGCGAGGAAGCGGTCGGCCAGGGCGTGGAGGACGCGCAGGACCCAGGAGGGCACGGCCTCGTCGCCGTCCTCGCGCGGGACCCTGCAGGTGAACTCGAAGCCCGAGCCGGAGACCCGGGCCTCCTCGCTGGTCTTCTCCCCGAGTTCGGTCAGGCCGAAGGTGACCAGGAGCCAGTGGCCGTCCAGGGGGTAGGCGAGCACGCCGTCGAGCCCTCCCCCCGACTTCCCGTCCGCCGCGAACTGGACGGTCAGCGGCTGTACGTCGGGGTACCGCTCCGCCCACTCCTCGTAGATCCGGACGAGTCCGGGCAGCATCTCCAGCATCGCGTCGTCGCTCTCCAGGTCGGTGTTGGCGGCGGCCGGCTCCGGCGGCCCCCGCGGACGGTCCGGGCCGCCGGAGCCGGCCGCCGCCGGTGATCGTCCAGGTCCGAGGATACGAGCGCGTGGCGGGCGCCCGGTCCGGCGACGATCCGAGCACGGCGCCCACCGGCGGCCGACCCGCGCGGGGCCGTCCGGTGGCCCCGAAAAACCGCGGAAGGCAAGAACCCCACGGCCCGCACGGACATCTAAAGCGCCCCTTCCCACAAAAGGGCGAGCCGGAAAGCACTAATACAAAACAAGAGTGATCTGTTTCACAGTAACAAATCAGGGAAACCGGCACCGCCCAATAAAATCCCTTCCCCATATCTCGAAACATTGGTCGATTCTTGTCAGAACTTTTCTCGGAGAAACGCACCGTGACCGACCGGACACACGAAAGACGATCCGACCGCGAAACCCAAACAGGGCTTGAACTGGCCTTACAGGGGAAGCCGCTTCGACCTCCCGGATTCTTCGCCGCCAGGCCCCACACCGCGATCCGCCTCTCGCCGCGGCCCGACCCGCACCGCGGACCACCCCGCACCCGAGGCGAAACAAGGGCTCTCCGAAACACGGGAATGCGGAATTCAGTGATACATTCAAGGAGTTATCAGGGCGGGCGCGGTTCCCATGCCCCTGTAACTCCCTCCCTCACCTTCGCCAAGCGTTTCGGGAAGCCCCGGCGAACCCGCTGAAGCGGCAGACCAAAGCTCTCGAACCCCGGCGTGAACGTTCCTCGCACCTGCTCCCCGAAAGAAACGAACATGATGAGCCGCAGCACCCGCTCCTCCCTCCTGGCCCTTCTCACCGCCGGCCTGCTCACCCTCGGCGCGACCGGCTGCTTCAGCCCGGACGCGGTCGACGCGGAGGCGTTCGACGCGGAGGCCCGGAGCGCCGAGAACAACGGCGCGGAAGGGGTGACCGCGACCATGGGCGGCGAGGTCACGTACCTGTCCCCGAACGAGTACCTCGTCGAGAACCAGGCGTTCCACGTCGACGAGACCACGCAGGTCCTCGGCGGGATCAGCGTCTGCCCCGCCGAGGACGGCGTCGACGAGACCGGTTACGGGATCGTGGAGTGCTCCTACGAGGAGCTCGACGCCGCCCTTCAGGGGGGAACCGTGGTTCTCGCCGAGGTCGCGATCGTGGACGGGTTCGCCGAGTCGATCACCGAGTACCGGACGGACGGCCACGGGGATCCCGACACCCCGGAGAGCCCCGAGAACGGTTCCGCGGGCGGGGACTCCTCGTCCGAAGGGGTGAACACGACCCTGACGGGCGAGGTCACGTACCTGGCCCCGTACGAGTACCTCGTCGACAACCAGGCGTTCTACGTCGACGAGACCACGTCGCACGTCGGCGGGATCTACGTCTGCCCCGGCGAGGAGGGCCTCCACGAGGACGGTCACGGAAACGTGTCGTGCCCCTTCGACGAGCTCGAAACCGCCCTTGCGGAGGGAACCTTCGTCTACGCCGAGGTCGTGATCGTGAACGGCCTCGCCGAGGTGATCACCGAGTACCAGGACTGATCTCCGGAACCCGGGAGAGCGGGCGACCGGGCCCGCCGGGGCGGCACTCCTCCAGGGGTGCCGCCCTTTCCGTGCCCTCAGCCGGTTTCCGGCGTTCCGGGCGGAGGGCAGGGGCTCCGGTGGACGGGAGCCCCCCCGGGGGCGCTTCCGCGGCTCACCGGTCGACGTCCGGGACGGCGCCGGGGCGCGGGCCTACGCTGGCCGGTGACCGGTCTGCCGCGGACCTGTGACGTCGTCGTGGGAGCGGGAGCGGCCGGGCTCGTCGCCGCCGTGGTCCTGGCCGACCTGGGCCCGGGCCGACCGGTCCGACGAGAGGAAGGGAGACCACCATGCCCGGGTCACAGCGGGGACGGCCCCTGGTCGTCCACATCGGCCGCGAGGAACTGGTCGTCCGCCGCCGGTACGAGGCGCTGAGCATCGCGAACGACACGCTCATCGCGCTGTGGTTCATCACGGGCAGCATCATGTTCTTCCTCCCGGCCTGGATGACGGTCGGGACGTGGTGCTTCCTGCTCGGCAGCGTCGAACTGCTGATCCGCCCCGTCATCCGGCTCAGCCGACTGGTCCACGTGCGGAGCATCCGTGCGGCCGGCGGCCCCTCGACGGCGCCGGCGGAGTCCTCCACGGACTTCTGACCGCCGCTCCCGGCCGCGTCCCCGGAGCGCGGCACGGGACGGGGCCCGCGCCTCAGCCGGACAGGACCTGCGGGGAGAGGGCCTTGAGCATGCCGTCCGCCCAGTTCATCTGCCGCACCGTCTGCGGGTGGCACCGCCGGGTGAGCGCGAGCAGCTCGGTGTCGGCGAACGCCTGGGCGCCCTGGCCGAGGAGCTCCCAGTCCACCGACACCCCCGCGGCCATGCGGTACAGCCTCCTCAGGTCGGCCAGCAGCAGGAGATCCGGATCCGAACGGGTGTCCAGCGGCTCCCCCGGGTCCTCGCGCGTCCCGCCGAGCGGCTCCGGGCCGCCCTCCGACAGGTCCTCCGGCTCCAGGCCGTAGCGGGGGCCGGTCGCGGCGAGCTCCCGCACGTGCTCCCGCGACCACGTGGCGAGGTCCCCGGCCACGTGGTGGATCTCGGGTTCGTCCCGGTGGCGTTCGCCCAGGGTGAGGAGCTGGTGGAGCAGGCGGCCCTCCGAACGGTGCAGTTCCCGCAGCGCGATCGCCATTCCCATCACGAACCGCCCTCCACCCGTTCCTCCGCCATCGCCCCCGGTCCGCCCCGGGTCTCGGGCACCCCCTCGCCGACGGGCCGGGACGCGGTCGTCGTCGGCGCGGGCGCAGGCGTCCCGCCGCCGGGCTCCAGGAGCCGCAGCCCCGCCGCCGAGGTCTTGAAGAGTGGCTGCTTGGACACCGGATCCCAGTCGGTGACGGTCATCTCGTTGGCCGCCCGGTCCTTCGGGACGTCCTCTCCCCCGCCGCGGTCCTCCGAGTCCCAGTAGCCGTAGTGGAAGGGGACGAACAGCACGCCAGGGCGGATCCCGGCGATGCGCGCCCGCGCCCGGACCGCTCCGCGCGGCGAGACCACCTCCACCAGGTCCCCCTCGCGGACCCCCGCGTCCTCCGCGTCGGAAGGGGCCACCTCCACCCAGACCTCGGGGGCCGCACGCCGCAGCTGCGGGACGCGCCCGGTCTTGGTGCGGGTGTGGAACTGATAGAGCGTGCGGCCGGTGACGAGGGAGAAGGGGTACTCCCCGTCCGGCGCCTCGTGGGGCTCCAGATACTCGGCCGCCCTGATGACCGCACGCCCGGAGGGGTTCATCGCGGCGTACCCGGTCGCGTCCGCCGGAGCTCCGGTGACCAGGTCCCGCCCGTAGCTCTCGCACTGGTCGGGCGCGGCCCAGAACCGTCCGTCGGCGTAGAGCCGCTCGGTCCCGTCCGGGTTGTCGGCGTTGCAGGGCCACTGGACGCCGCTCCCGCCGCGCAGCTTCGCGTAGGTGATGCCCGTGTAGTCGCACGGCCGCCCGGCGCTGGCCCGCTTCCACGCCTCGAAGGCCGACTCGGGGTCGTGCCACTGCGGGAACGGCTCCCCGTCCCTGTCGCGGAAGTCCATCCTGCGCGCGTAGTCGAGGAAGACGTCCAGGTCGGGCCGGGCCTCGCCGGGCGGGTCGACGGCCTTCTCGGACAGGTGGACGGTGCGGTCGCTGTTGGTGAGCGTGCCCGTCTTCTCGCCCCAGGTCGCCGCGGGGAGCACCACGTCGGCGAGCTCGGCCGTCTCGGTCATGAAGATGTCCTGCACCACCAGGAACAGGTCCTGCCCCGCGAGCAGGGACCGGATCCGCCGCAGCTCGGGGAGCGACACCGCCGGGTTGGTGGCGCTGACCCACAGGAAGCGCACGGAGCCCTTCTCCGCGTAGCGCATGATCTGCATCGCGTGGGTGGGCGGCGCGTAGTGCGGGATCCTCGCGGGGTCGAGGTTCCACACCGCGGCGAGGTCGGCGACGTGGGCGTCGTTGCTCCAGTTGCGAAAGCCCGTGAGGTCGCCGTCGGCGCCGCACTCCCGCGTGTTCTCCGCCGTGGGCTGCCCGTTCATCTGGAGCACGCCGGCGCCGGGCCTGCCGAGCATCCCGCGGATCAGGTGCACGTTGTTGACCTGCACGGACGCGGCGGTCGCCTGGTGCGACTGGTAGAAGCCCTGGAGCACCGTCGACAGCAGGCGCTCCGCGTCGCCCAGCATCCGCGCCGCCTCCCGCACGTCCCCGGCGGGGACGCCGCAGACGTCGGCGACGTACTCGGGCGGGTACTCGGCCACCCTCTCGACGAGCTCCTCGTAGCCGACCGTGTGGGCGTCGACGTAGCCGTGGTCGACCCGGTCCAGGCGGACGAGCTCGTGGAGGATGCCGTTCATGAGCGCGAGGTTGGTCCCCGGACGCGGCGCGAGGTGCAGGTCGGCCTCCCGCGCCACGGGGGTCGTCCGGGGGTCGACGCACAGGAGGGCGGGCGGGCGGGGGCCGGCGAGCCGGTCGAGCACCCGGGACCACAGGACCGTCTGCGTCTCGGCCATGTTGTGGCCGTAGAGGGCGATGACGTCGGCGTGGTCGACGTCGGCGTAGGAGCCGGGCTGGCCGTCGGAGCCGAACGACTCCTTGAGCGACTCCGCCGCCGTCGCCGTGCACAGCCGGGTGTTGCCGTCCACGTGGTTGGTGCCGATCGCGCCGTGGGCGACGGCCGCGAGCGTGTAGTACTCCTCCAGGAACAGCTGGCCGCTGGTGTAGAAGGCCAGCGCACCGGCCCCCTGCTCGTCGAGCAGTTCCCGGCTGCGCCGCACGACCGCCCCCATGGCGGTGTCCCAGTCGGTCTCGACCAGCTCGCCGTCCCGTCTGACCAGGGGCCGCTTGAGCCGGTCCTCCGCGTTGCCGGCCTGCCACCCGAAGAGGTCCTTGGGGCCGAGCCGCCCGCGGTTGACCCGGTCGGCCGCCCTGCCGCGCACCCCGACGACGCGGTCGCCCCGGACCGCGATGTCCAGCGCGTCGCCGTTCGAGTGCAGGACGGTGGCGGACTGCACCCAGCGCTCCACCTGGTCGGGCGTGACGCCCTCGGCCAGGTGGCCGTCCACCCTGACCGGCCACTCCTGCCCCGGCCCGTACGGGGTCCGCGACCCCCACGGTTCGGCGATCCTGTCCCTCGACGGCATCGCTGCTCCTCCCGGCGGCGGAAACGTGCCTGCCCCACTACCCGGGCCCCCTGCGCGTAAACGGTAGGCTCCGCAGGCCGCCGGCGGCCCGCGGCGGGCGGACTCGCCTGTCCGGGGCGCGCCCGGGGCGAACGGCCGGGCACGCGGGCTCGGTACCCCGGACGGGAGCGGAGGGCCCCGGCGCGGCGCCGGGGCCCTCCGCTCCCGGGGACCCCGCGTTCCGCCACTTCCGGGTGTCTCTCGGGCCACAAGTCCCTCGCGCTACTGGCATAGGGGTCTACTCGGTAGTAACATTGTCTTGTTACTAGTCGGTAGATCCGCGTGTACAGACACCGCGGCCAGGACACAGCGGAGCTGTCCATGACGCATTACAAGAGCAACCTGCGCGACATCGAGTTCAACCTCTTCGAGGTCTTCAGGCGCCAGGACGTACTGGGCGAGGGCCCCTTCGAGGAGCTCGACGAGGAGACCGCGCGCACCATCCTGGCCGAGGTCGACCGCCTCGCCACCGGCGTCATCGCCGAGTCGTTCGAGGACGCGGACCGCAACCCGCCGGTGTTCGACCCCAAGACGAACACCGTCGCCGTCCCCGAGAGCCTGAAGAAGTCCTACCAGGCCTACATGGACGCCGGCTGGTACAACCTCGACCTCCCCCAGGAGCTGGGCGGCCTCGGCGCCCCCCGCTCCCTGGTCTGGTCCGCCGCGGAGCTCGTGCTCGGCGCCAACCCCTCCGTCCACATGTACTCCGCCGGCCCCGGCTTCGCGAGCATCCTCTTCTCCGAGGGCAACGAGAAGCAGAAGGAGTTCGCGAGGCTCGCGATCGAGCGCGGCTGGGGCGCCACCATGGTGCTGACCGAGCCCGACGCGGGGTCGGACGTCGGCGCCGGCCGCACCAAGGCCGTGGACCAGGGCGACGGCACCTGGCACATCGAGGGCGTCAAGCGCTTCATCACCTCGGCCGAGCACGACATGTCCGAGAACATCTTCCACCTGGTGCTCGCCCGCCCCGAGGGCGCGGGCCCCGGCACCAAGGGCCTGTCCCTGTACCTGGTCCCCAAGTTCCTGGTCAACGAGGACGGCTCCCTCGGTGAGCGCAACGGCGCCTACGTGACCAACGTCGAGCACAAGATGGGCCTCAAGGCCTCCACCACGTGCGAGCTGACCTTCGGCGACAAGCACCCCGCCATCGGCTACCTCGTCGGCGACAAGCACGACGGCATCCGCCAGATGTTCCTCGTCATCGAGTACGCGCGGATGATGGTCGGCACGAAGGCCATCGCCACCCTCTCCACCGGCTACCTGAACGCCCTGGAGTACGCCAAGGAGCGCGTGCAGGGCAACGACCTCGCCGGGTCGAAGAACTCCCCCAAGGTCACCATCACCCACCACCCGGACGTGCGCCGCAGCCTCATGACGCAGAAGTCCTACGTGGAGGCGATGCGCGCCCTGGTCCTGCTCACCGCCACGCAGCAGGACGAGATCCAGATCGCGCACTCCAGGGGCGAGGACGCCACGGAGCTGGAGGCCATGAACGACCTCCTCCTGCCGATCGTCAAGGGCGTGGGCTCCGAGCGCTCCTACGCGCTGCTCGCCGAGTCCCTCCAGACCCTGGGCGGCTCCGGGTTCCTGCAGGAGTACCCGATCGAGCAGTACATCCGGGACGCCAAGATCGACACCCTCTACGAGGGCACGACGGCGATCCAGGCCCAGGACTTCTTCTTCCGCAAGATCGTGAAGAACGGCGGCCAGGCGCTGGGCGCCCTCTCGGGCGAGATCAGGGCCTTCGCCGAGAGCGAGGCCGGCAACGGCCGCCTCAAGGAGGAGCGCAAGCTGCTCCTGGAGGGCCTCGGCAACGTCGAGAAGCTCGTCGAGCTCATGGTCGGCCACGCGATGGGCTCCGCCGAGAACCCGCGCGAGCTGTACAAGGTGGGCCTGAACTCCACCCGCCTGCTGATGTCGTTCGGCGACGTCGTCCTCGCCTGGCTGCTGCTGCGCCAGGCCGAGGTGGCCCTGAACAACATCGACGGCGCCGGCGAGGCGGACAAGGACTTCTACACCGGCAAGATCGCCGCCGCGCGCTTCTTCGCCGAGCAGTTCCTGCCGCGCATCGCCGCCGAGCTGCGCGTGGCCGAGGGCGTCGACCTCGACCTGATGGACGTTCCCGAGTCCGCCTTCTAGGGCGAACCGGACCCGCGACGGGCGGGGCGGCCTTCCGGGGCCGCCCCGCCCGTTCCGTGTGCGCGGGTCCCGCCCCCGGACGGGGGCGGGCGGCCCCCGCGGCTCAGGCCGGGGACCAGACGTACGGGGTCGTGGTGGTCACCCCCTCGAAACCCAGGCGGCGCAGAACGGGCGCGCTGGCGTCGGTGGCGTCGACGCGGAGGTAGCGGACACCGCGTGCCGCGGCGATGTGCGCGCGGGCGGCCACCAGGGACCGGTAGATCCCCTTCCCCCGCCACGAGGGCAGGGTCGAGCCGCCCCAGAGCCCGGCGAACTCGGTACCCCTCAGGAACACCAGCCACGCGGCCGACACCACCTCCCCGCCGGCCTCGGCCACGAGGACGGCGATACCGTCCGGGTCCGCGGCGGTCCGGGCGATCAGGTCCTCGCCCAGCCAGCTCCAGTCGCCGCCCCACACGCGCGACTCCATGTCGGCGACACG
The DNA here is from genome assembly GCF_040613895.1 of Nocardiopsis sp. NPDC006198. Taxonomy (NCBI): domain Bacteria; kingdom Bacillati; phylum Actinomycetota; class Actinomycetes; order Streptosporangiales; family Nocardiopsidaceae; genus Nocardiopsis; species Nocardiopsis sp. NPDC006198. Next base: position 61,285 of record NZ_JBEXSY010000033.1, read on the forward strand.
GCGCATGTCGTCCGGTTCACCGACCCGGCGGAGGGCGACCCCCTCGGGCGGGGCCGGGGCGGAGACCACGTCGGTGCGGCCGATCAGCACGGTCTCCCGCTCCTCGGGCGCGAACCCGGCGGCGCGGAGGCGGTCGGGGAGGTCCTCCGGCCGGTCGTGCCCGTGGGTCTTCCACTCCACCGCCTCGCCGCGCGCCGCGAAGCGCTCCCGCTGCCGGGCGATCAGCCGGTCCAGTTCGTCCCCGCGCACGCCCGGGTCGGGCGGCGCGGTGACGAGCCCCCGGCGCTGCCCCACCAACCGCGTCACCGGTCCGTCCCGCTCCACCGTCACCCCGTCGGGGAGGTCCGCGGGGGCGCCGCGCAACTGCTCGTCATAGGCCGCGAGCAGGCCTTCGATGTTCGTCACAGGACATGACACCACGGGACCGGCGGGCGCGGTCAACCCGTTTTCCGACGGGAACCCGGCCCACCGCGCCGCCCGGTCGCACGTGTACGGAAGCACCGACCGGGTAGCCGGGACCGCGAGTGCGTGCGCCCGGCCGGGCGCAGGGAACAAGGGGGGTGCGCAGCCATGGAGCAACGACGTGACGACGCCCGCGTGGACGGGGTGCGCGAGTTCGACGGCTACGACCGGGTGGCGGTGGTGACCGGCGCGGACAGCGGGATCGGGCGGTCGACGGCGGTCCGCCTGGCGCGCGAGGGCTTCGACCTCGGCATCACGTACCACTCGGACGAGGAGGGCATCCGCCGGACGGAGTCCGAGATCGGGGAGGCCGGACGCCGGGCGGTGGTGCGCAGGCACGACCTCTCCGACCCGGTGGGCGGGTCCGAGGCCGTCGCCGAGCTGATCGGGGAACTCGGGGGCGTCGGGGTCCTGGTCAACAATGCCGGGACCGGGTCGGACGAACCGCTCCTGGAGACGGACTACGAGCGCTGGCGCGAGGTCCTGGCCGTCGACCTGGACGGCCCGTTCCTCTGCTCCAGGATCGCGGCGACCCACATGCGCGACGCGGGACGCGGCGGGCGCATCGTCAACATCACCAGCGTGCACGAGGAGTTCCCCCGGGTGAACGCCGGGGCCTACTGCGCCGCCAAGGGCGGCCTCAAACTCCTGACCCGGGTGCTCGCCCTCGAACTGGGGCTGTACGGCATCACCGTGAACGCGGTGGCTCCTGGCGAGATCGCCACGCCCATGACCGGACAGCACGAGGAGCCGCCGGGCCTGGACACGCGCGGCGGCTACCCGATCTCCCGCCCCGGCCACGCCGACGAGGTGGCGGACGCCGTGGCCTTCCTCGCCGGGCAGGGGTCGTCCTACGTCACCGGGGCCTCGCTCTTCGTGGACGGGGGGCTCTCGCTCATGGGTCCCCAGGCGGGAGGGGCGCTCCAGGACGGCACCTGGCGCGCGGGCTGACGGCCCGGGCCCGGGTTGTCGGCGCCCTCCCCGGCACGTGCCGGGGAGGGCGCCGTGTGCGGCGCCCGGGCACGGCCCTCCGGAGGGCCCCGGGAGGCCTGACACCGGCACCGCCCGACCGGACCGGAGGCAGGGCCGGTGGCCGCCCGCACCCCTGCGTCCCGGCCCTTCCCCCGGGGGAGGGCAGCCGCCGTCGGGGCGTCTCGGGGCACCCCCTCGGACCGGAACAGGAAAAGGCCTTCCGCAGAACGGCCACTCCGTCCCGACAGTGCGGATAAGAAAGACGTAAAAGCGGGAACGGGAGCGGACGACAACCTCCACACCCCTGCCCAAGCCATTGTCAGAACGGCATAAAAAAGCACTTCCCTCGAAAACCGAAACACTCCCCTCAACGGGAAGCGCCGAGCACCACCACCCCGGAGCAGGGGGTCAGTGTGCGCCACGCCACGAAAAACACCCATCCGAGCACCGGAAGAAAACACGGAGCGTGACTTCATCGTCCCCTACCAGGGGAGGGGCAAAAAATTTCGGTCCGCACTTTTAAACGCCGCTCCGAGGGAAGGAAGAAGGTCCACCAGGTTTTCCCTTCAACCCTTCCGACCACCCGCCCGCACTGAATTCCCAGCCGACGCCACCGGCGTTCTGTCCGGACCCGCCAGACAACCGGGAGCTCTCTTGCCGAACACCGCCACCACCCCGAAGACGCCCCGAACCGCCCGCAAGCGGACCCGTCCGCTCTCCCGCCCCCGTACGCGCACCCCCGGCGAGAACGCCTCCGCCGAGGAGCTGCTGGTCGCGGCGAGGCGCCTGGGCGAGGGCGACCCCCGCGCGGACCGGCTCCGAGAGCGCGTCGTACTGCTCCACCAGCCCCTGGCCAAGAAGATCGCACGCCGCTACCAGGGCCGCGGCGAACCGCTGGAGGACCTGTACCAGGCCGCCATGGTCGGCTTCACCAAGGCCATGCGCGGCTACGACCCCTCCTACGGCAAGCCGTTCGTCGCCTACCTGGTCCCCACGGTCACCGGAGAGGTCAAGCGCCACTTCCGCGACCACACCTGGGCGATGCGTGTCACCCGGACCCAGCAGGAGGAGCGCAGCAAGCTGCGCAGAGTGTCCTCCGACTTCCAGCAGGAGCACGCGCGCACGCCCACGACCGCGGAGCTGGCCGAGAGGATGGACATGTCGGAGGAGGAGGTGCAGCAGCTCATCCAGGCGTCCAACGCCTACCAGTGCCTGTCCCTGGAGGCCCCGGACACCTCCGGCGCCGAGGAGGAGCCCATGCGCCTGGAGGACCACCTGGGCAGCGAGGACCACGGCCTGGAACTGGTGGACCAGCGCGAGAGCCTCAAGCCGGCCCTCGCCCGCCTTCCCGAGCGCGACCGCCGGCTCCTGGGCCTGCGCTTCTTCTGCGACCACACCCAGACCGAGATCGCCGACCGGATGGGCTGCTCCCAGATGCACGTCTCCCGGCTCCTGTCCGGGGTGCTGGACCGGCTCCGCGCCGAGATGGGCGAGACGGCGCAGGCCCGCGCCTGAGGTCCGTGTCCGAGGGCAGGGGCCGGGGACGCGCGGGGGCCGTGCCCGGACCCTGCCCGAGGCACGGGGCCCGAGGGGGGCCGCCCCGGCGCGGGGCGGCCTCTCCCGCGCACGAGCGCGGGTCCGTAAGGGCCGCCATGGGCGCCGTCCTCCTCGCGCGCGTGCGCACGCGCGCGAGGAGTTAAGGGGAGAAGAGGAGCCGTGGGCCTTCGGGCCCGCGCCCCTTCCGCCCCGCGCCCCCCGCGGGCCCCGGGGCCTACGCCCGGGGGCGGGACAGCACGAAGAAGTACAGCACCGCGGTCGCGGCGACCGTCGTCACGCACATCGGCACGAACGCGATCTGGTAGGACTCCGGCTCGTCCGGAAGCGCCTGGAGGATCGCACCGGCGGCGACCGTGCACAGCACCGCGGTCGTGAAGCCGCTCATGTTGACCAGGCCGGAGGCGACACCGGTGCGGCTGGCGGGGATGCCGTCGCGGGCGAAGTCGAAGGAGATCGTCGGCGCGAGGGTCTGGCCCACCGCGCTCACCGCCATCACCGTCAGCCCGGCCGCGACGGGCGCTCCCCCGGGCCACACGACCAGCAGCACCCAGCCCGCGCTCAGCACCGCCCCCAGGGTCAGGGCCAGCCACCGGCGCGCCCGGGGGTGCCGGCCGACCAGGAGGCCGACGAACGGGGCCACCCACAGGCCCCCCGCCGCCAGACCGGTCAGGGTCAGCGCCGCGGTGCCCTCGGCCAGGCCCAGCCCGTTCACGAGGTACGGGTAGCCCCACAGCACCATCATCATCGTGAAGGGCGCCATCACGGCCGCGTGGTGCGCCATGCCGATGAGCGGGCCGCGCGCGCGAAGGGCCTCCTTGAGCGCCTCCCACACGGAGATCGGGTCGGCCACGGTGGACCGCCCGGCCGCGTCGGCGGGGCGGTCGCGCACGACCAGCAGCACGAGGAGCGCCATCAGCGCGGTCAGGGCCGTGGTGGAGAGGAAGGCGGCCACCCAGCCGACCTGCCCGAGGGCCCACGCGAGGGGCGCCGCGCTCGCCACCTGGCCGATGCCGCCGACCACGCCGGTGAGGCCGCTGACGAGGGCGTAGCGCGCACGCGGGAACCACAGGGCGGCCAGCCGGATGACGTTGAGGAAGACGAGGGCGTCGCCGAGGCCGATGAGGAACCGTCCGGCGACCGCGGTCTCGATCCCGGGCGCGAGCGCGAACAGGCAGGAACCGACCACCATCGCCACCATGCCCATGGCGAGCGTGTAGCGGGGGCCGAGCCGGTCGGCGAGGAGGCCCGCCGGAACCTGGAGGAGAACGTACACCAGGAGTTGGAGCATCGGCAGCAGGGACAGCAGCGCCGGGCCGACGTCGAACCGGGCCTGGGCCTCCAGGGCCGCGACACCGAGGCCGTTGCGGTGCAGCATCGCCAGGAAGTACCCGGCGACGGCGACCGCCCACACGATCCACGCGCGGGCGCCGCCCGCGGGTTCGGTGGGCACGGTGCTCCCGTCCGGGGTAGTCCGGTCACCGGATGTCTGGGTCTGTGTCACTGGACGACTTCTCTCCGTTTTGTACGACCTCTCCAGTGTCCTCCAGAGACCGGACCATCCCTTACACCGGGGTGACAGGGTGCGCAAAACCGGCCGACGCCCGTGTGCGCCGCCGGACCCGGCATCGGCAAGACCCGCGCTTGACAGAGTCAAGAACGCGTAACCAGCAAGAAGTCACCACGAGTCACCAGAAGCACGCCAAGAGTTGCCAAAACGGGTGAGACTCACGACAGCCAGGACGGGACTCAGAGGCCTTTATTCGACCCGCGCCAATCGAACACAGGTACATAAAAACCCCTCTGACCAGTAGGTTCTCGGTTTTGCCCAGTCGATACGGTTTCGTTAATTGTGACATTGGTCACTCGTAGAAGCCTCGACTGCAAGGGGTGAGTTGCTGCTAGCATCCGGAGCGCAAAGAATAACTACGAGGTAACGACACCGTTCACACCTCACCAACTTTGTGGAGGGAACCCGCCAAGGTCCCAGGACGGGCGGAAACCCTCGAACCGCGGCGACTGTGGCCGCACCGAGCACACGGTCAGCACCGCGGCAACCGAGACCCACTGGAGACGACCTTGAGTCACTGGCGCCTGAACAATCCCCGGGCCTCCCGGGCGAAGTCGGCTCTCGCCAGACGAATCAAGCACAAGCCCCGCCACGCCTTCTGCGCCGAGCGCGCGATCACGGCGCTCCTGGGCGAACTCGTCTCAGCCACCCAGCGCCAGTTCTACTGGTCGGGCACCACCGACATGGCCGTCATGTCGGTCCAGCGCGACGTCAACGTCTGGTGTCGCGACGGGCGCTTCTTCTGGAACGACCTGTTCCACGGCGGCACGGTCTCCCATCCCGCGAGCGACCCGGTCGGCGCCGCCGAGCTCCTCAACCCCTTCGCCCGGGGCCCCGAGCCCGTCTACAGCCACGGTTTCGGCGCCGCACGCCAGCCGGTCGCCGCCTGACACCGCCCCTCCTCTCCCCGCTCCACCGCCGCCCGGCCCCGGTCAGCCGTGCGCTCCGCACCCGCGGTGCTCTGGAAGACTGGGACGGGGGACACGACGTGTCCCCCCGAGCAGTGAACCGAGCACAGTGAGGAGACCGGGAACCATGATCCTGATCGTCGTCAAGTACAGGGTCAGGCCGGAGGCCGTCGACCGCTTCCTCGACGAGGTCGCCGACTTCACCGCCGCCACCCGGGCCGAGCCCGGGAACCTGTGGTTCGAGTGGTCCCGCAGCGTCGAGCGCGACGACGAGTTCGTCCTGGTCGAGGCGTTCCGGGACGGCACGGGCGAGGCCCACGTCAACAGCGACCACTTCCGCGAGGGCCTGGCCCGCATGAAGCCGCTGCTCGCCGAGACCCCGCTCATCGTCAGCCGCTCCGTGGAGGGCGAGGGCTGGGACCGCATGGGCGAGCTCACCGTCGACGCCTAGGCGTGTCGGCCCCCCGCCCCCTCGGGCGGACCGCCGGGCGGGTTAGTCTGCCGGTCGGTCATCCGACGAGGGGAAGGCGGTCCGTGGGCACCTACGTGGCGAGCGAGGATCGGTACGAGACGACGGAGTACCGCAGGAGCGGTGACAGCGGGCTGCACCTGCCCCGCCTGTCGCTGGGCCTGTGGCAGAACTTCGGCGCGGACCGCGACCAGGAGAACCAGCGCCGCATCCTGCGCAGGGCGTTCGATCTCGGCGTGTTCCACTTCGACCTCGCGAACAACTACGGACCGCCGCCCGGGGCCGCCGAGGAGAACCTCGGCCGCGCCCTGGCCGAGGACTTCGCCCCCTACCGGGACGAACTGGTCATCACCACGAAGGCCGGGTGGGTCATGGGCCCCGGCCCCCACCAGCGGGGCGGGTCGCGCAAGTACCTGCTCTCGTCGCTGGACCGGTCCCTGGCCAGGATGGGCCTCGACCACGTGGACGTCTTCTACAGCCACCGGCCCGACCCGGACACGCCGCTGGAGGAGACCATGGGGGCCCTCCACCACGCCGTGGTGTCCGGCCGGGCGCTGTACGCCGGCATCTCGTCGTACGGCCCCGCCGCGACCAGGGAGGCCGCCCGCATCATGCGGGAGCTGGGCACCCCGCTGACCGTGCACCAGCCGTCGTACTCGATGCTCAACCGGTGGGTGGAGGGCGGTCTGCTGGAGGCGGCGGCCGACGAGGGCATGGGCGTGGTGGCGTTCTCGCCGCTGGCCCAGGGCGTGCTGACCCCGCGCTACCTCGGCGGCGAGGTGCCACCGGACTCCCGCGCGGGCGTGGGCCGCCCGAGCTGGCGCGACAACATGCTGTCCGAGGAGGTCCTGGGGCGGGCGCGCGCCCTGGACGCCATCGCCTCGGAGCGCGGCCAGACGCTCGCCCAGATGGCGATCTCCTGGGTGCTGCGGGACCAGGGGCCGCGCACGGTGACGACCGCGCTCATCGGGGCGTCGAGCGTGGAGCAGCTCGAACAGAACCTCGCCGCGCTGGACTCCCCCGGGTTCAGCGACGAGGAGCTGCGGCGCATCGACGAGTGGGCCGTGGACTCCGACGTCAACATCTGGTCCGGGGCCACCGCCTCCCGCCCGTAGGGCGTGTGCCGGGGGCCGCGCGGGGACGTCGCCCCGCGCGGCCCCCGGGGCCGCGCGGCGCACGCGGCTCCCCGGGGCCGCCCTTTGGGGCCCGTCTCCGGCGGGGTCCCGGGCGGTCCCTTTTCCGGGCGTCGGGGGCGGGCGCGCGCGTTCACCGGGTTTCGCGGCGAAGTCGGGCACAACAGATCTTCGGATCCGAACCACCAAAGGGTGACATAAGGGCACACACCCTCCGTGAACCGGTCGGAATCGTGCTCTATCAGCGATCTTCTCGGGTTACGGTGACTCCTGAGAAACCTCCGGCAGACGCACCGGGCCGTCCTGGCGGGCCCCGAGGCGTCCTCCGCCCCTGGCCCCCCAGAGGACCCATGCGCCCCCTCAACCCCGACGAGCCCACACAGCTCGGGGAGTTCCGCCTCATCGCCCACCTCGGTTCCTGCGGCATGGGCCGCGTGTATCTGGGCGCGGACCCGCGCGGGCGCCCCGCCGCCGTCACGGTCGTCCGCGCCGCGTACGCCGTCGACCTGGACTTCCGTGCCCGCTTCGCCCGCGAGGCCGCCCTCGCCCACCGGACGGTCGGCCGCTTCGCCCCGCCCCTCCTCGGCCACGACCTGTCCGCCCCCGTCCCCTGGACCGCCACCGCGTACGTCCCCGGCCCCACGCTGCGCGAGCTGGTGGAAAGCACCGGGCCCCTCCCCCCGGCGGCGGCGGCCCTCCTCGCCCGGGGGATCGCCGAGGCCCTGGACACGGCCCACGGCGCGGGCGCCGTGCACCGGGGCCTCACGCCCTCGACCGTCCTGGTGGACGCACACGGCCCCCGGCTCATCGACTTCGGCGTCGCCAGGGCCGTGGACGAGGCCCGGCTCACCCGCCCCGGCGAGGGCGTCGGATCCGCCGCCTACACGGCGCCCGAACTCCTCTCCGGCGGCGGGGCCGCCGCCGCCGGCGACCTGTTCTCCCTCGGCGGAGCCCTGCTGTTCGCGACCACGGGGGCCGACCCCTTCGGGGAGGGGCATCCCTCGACCCTGCTGTACCGGGTCCTGCGCGAGCCGCCGTCCCTGGACGGGGTCCCGGGCCCCCTGCGCCCGCTCGTGGCCGCGTGCCTGGACAAGCTCCCCGAGAACCGGCCGACCGCGCAGGAGGTCCTCGACCACCTCGGCGGGCCGCTCCCCGAGGAACCCCCCACCGCCCCGTGGCTGCCGCCGCGGGCCCGCGCCGCGGTCGCCGCGGCCGAGGAGTCCTACCGCTCTGCGGTCGGCCCCCGGGCCGGCGGCCCCCCGGCCCCCGATCCCTGGGCCGCGCTCGCTCCGGGCGCCCGGCCGGCGCCCCCCGCACGCACCCCTCCCCGGCGGCGGGGCCGGGCCGTGCTGCGCGTCGCGGCCCTCCTGGGCGTGGCGGTCCTCCTCGCGGGCGCGGGCCTGTTCGCCGTCGCGGCCCCGGCGTGGGAGGCGGCCGGGGAGACCGGCGCCGTCCGCGACTGCTCCGCGTCCGGAAGCCTGGCCGGGAACCTCGCCCTCACCGGCCCGCCGCAGGTCATGTTCCCCCCGGACGTGCCCCTCGAACTCTCGTTCTCCCCCGACGGCACCGTCCTGGCCGTCTCCCAGGTCGACCGCGTGACCCTGTGGGACTGGGAGGGGTCGCGGCCCCTGGCCCGGATCGACAACGAGGAGGCCACGGTGCCCCCCACCCCGGCCGCTTTCAGCCCGGACGGCTGCCTGCTCGCCTACGGCACCCTCCACGGGACCGCCGTCACCGACCTGTCCACGGGCAGGGCGTGGAACGTCGGACCGGAGCAGGCCGTCCGGTCCGTCGCCTTCAGCCCCGACGGCTCCTCGCTGGCCGTGGGCGTGCGGAGCGACCCCGGGGCGCGGTTCCTGCACCTCTACGAGACGGAGCGCTGGAAGCTGACGGCCGCCCTGCCGGGTTCCGGGAGCCTCGGCGCGATCCAGTACTCGCCCGACGGCACCACCGTGGCGGGCGGCGAGGTGGGCGGCGGCGTCGCGGTGTGGCGCACGGGGGCCGGGGGGCTCGACCGGCTGGGCCTGGTCGACGAGCGCGCACGGGTGGGCGCGGACGCCTTCGACATCCTCCCGGACGGCTCGGGCGTCCTGCTCATCCGCTCGGACCGCGTCCTGCTGGTCGAGCCGCAGAACGAAAGGGTCCTGCGCGAGTTCGTGCCCGACGACGAGGACCACTTCCTGGTCGACGTCGCCTACAGCGAGGCGAGCGGCCGGGTCTTCGCCGCCATGCTGGCCCCGGGCGCCGGGTCGGGCAGCACGATGGCGTGGGACTACGGCGACGCGGCCAGCGCCCGGCTCGGCCCGGACCTGCCCCGGCTGTTCCCGCTCGTCCTGTCCCCGGACGGGTCGCGGCTCGCCGGGCTGCGAGCGGACACCGGCGACCTGGCCGTCTACGACACCGACCTGTCGCTGCTCGGGGTGATCGGCGGCTGACCCGGGCGGGCCGCAACCGGTCACTCGTCCGGGCGGTCCGCCCACGAACCGCTACATTGGCGGAGGAACCCTCCCGAGCACCGCCCCGACCCCGCGCGACCGCCCCCGCGCCGGTGCCCTGACGCAGTGAGGAACGCGTACCCGCCGTGCAGCCCCTCGCCTCCGACGACCCCCGGCACATCGGCCGCCACAGGCTCCTCTCCCGCATCGGCGCGGGCGGCATGGGCAGGGTGTACCTGGCGCGCACCCCGGACGGCCACCTGCGCGCGCTCAAGGTGGTCAGGGAGGACCTGGCCCACGACACCGGGTTCCGGGACCGGTTCGCGCGGGAGGTCCGCGCCGCCCGGCGGGTGCGCGGCCCCTTCACCCCGGCCGTGACCGACGCCGACACGGACGCCGACGTCCCGTGGATGGCCACCGAGTACGTGCCCGGCCCCACGCTGAAGGAGGCCGTGAGCGCGAACGGCCCCTTCCCCGGCCCCTCGCTGCTGGTTCTGGCCCTCGGGCTCGCCCGGGCCCTGGAGACGGTCCACGAGGCGGGGCTGATGCACCGCGACCTGAAGCCGGGCAACATCCTGCTGTCCCCGCGCGGCCCGCAGGTCATCGACTTCGGCATCGCCCGCGCCGTCGAGGGCACGGTGCTCACCCGCACCGGGCAGACCTTCGGCACACCCGCCTACACCTCGCCCGAGCAGATCACGGGGCACGGCGTCTCCCAGCTCAGCGACCTCTTCTCCCTGGCGGGCGCGGTGGTCTTCGCCGCCTCGGCGGAGCCCCCGTTCGGCTCCGGGCGCCCGGTCGACTCCCTGCGCCGGATCATGGCCGACGAGCCCGCCCTGGGTGCGGTCCCCGAGGGCCCCCTGCGCGACGTGCTGGCCCGCTGCTTCGCCAAGGACCCCGCCGGACGGCCCGACGCCGCGGAGGTCCGGGGAGAACTGTCCGCGCTGCCCCTTCCGTCGGCCGAGCACGGCTGGCTTCCCGCCCCCGTGACGGAGCAGATCGACGCCCGGGAGGGCGAGGTCCGGAGGGCGGAGGAGGCCGGGCGCACCACCGTGGACCTGCAGGACGAGATGAGGGGCTTCCTCGACGCCGGGTACGAGATCGTCAAGATGAAGATCGGCGGCGCCGACCTGGCCGAGGACCTCAGGC